>NZ_CP022367.1:1405000-1705000 GCF_003119115.1 Azospirillum sp. TSH58 | reverse complement strand
TGTGACCGGCGCCTTCGCCGGCATCGCCCAGCCCACCAGCGGCCTGCCCGCCGGCACGCGGTTCGACACCGTCTACGGCAGCAGCACCATCACCCTCGCCGTCACCCCGGCCGGCTACGCCCGGCTGGCGGCGGCGGGCCTGTCGGCCACGGCGAACCAGTCGGCGGTCGGCGCCGCGCTGGACTCCGTCCGACCAGGCGCCGGGACCCGGCCTGCGGACGCGGTGAAGCCGCTGTTCGACGCCCTCTATCCGCTGTCCGGCCAAGCCATTCCCGCGGCGCTCGACAGCCTGGGCGGCGCCATCCACGCGGAGGCGGTGACCGCCGCCCGCGACTCCGCCCGCCTGTTCGGCGACGCGGTGCAGAACCGCATGGCCGCGCTGCGCGCCGACGGTCTCGCTAAGTCCGCCGCTCCGCTCGCCACGCCGGAGGCGGAGCGCGGGACGGCGCTCGGCCTGTGGGCGCGGGCGCTGGGCCGCTTCGCCAACTCGGACGGCGACGGCAACGCCGCCGGCACCCGGCAGCGCACCGGCGGCATCGCTTTGGGCGCCGACCGCGACCTCTCCGACGACCTGACCGCCGGTGCCGCCTTCGGCTACCAGCGCACAAGGGTGGATGTGCGGAACAGCGGCGACCGGACGGACATCGACAGCTACAGCGCGGCGCTCTACGGCACCTACCGCGTCGGCGCGTGGTTCGTCGACGCCCAGGCCATGTACGGCTTCGGCCAGTACGACAGCCGCCGCCCCTTCCGGATCGGGTCCGCGAACGCCTTGAGCCGCGACGCCCAGGGCGACAGCGACGGCCACGCCTTCGGAGCGGCCGTCGCCACCGGCTACGCCGTGACCTGGAACGGCGCCCGGATCGAGCCCTTCGCCGGGCTCCGCTTCGACCGGGTGACCCGCGACGGCTTCAGCGAAAGCGGCGCCGGCGCGCTGGGCCTGTCGGTGGACGACACCGATCTGAGCACGCTGCGGACCAGCCTGGGCCTGCGGACGAGCTGGCGCCTGAAGGCCGGCGAGACCGCGCTGGAGCCCGAGCTGCGCGCCCGCTGGGACCACGACCTCCTCGATGTGGCCGCGCGCAGCGGCGCCCGCCTGCTGGGCGCCTCCTACACGGTCTCCGGCACCCGGCCGGGGCGCGACGCCGCGGTGCTGGGGGCGGGGCTGACGGCGGACCTCGGCGACCGCTTCCAGGCCTATGGCAGCTACGACGCCGACCTGCGCCGCGACGCCACCGCCCACACGCTAAGCGCCGGTCTGCGCTACCGCTGGTGACACGCACGCGCTGATCTCGCCGGAGACGGGGACCGGAACCGGCGAGGTCAGGCGTTCAGGTGGTGGCGTAGCGCCAGGGCGGCCTGAAGGACGGCGCCGTGCGCGCGGTCCACCAGACGGGTCGCCGTGGCGAAGGAATGGGGAAGCCCGTCATAGACGGCGAGCCGGTGCGGCACCCCCGCCTCGGCCAGCCGCTCCGCCAAGCGCAGCGTGTCGTCGCGCAGGCAATCGAGGTCCGCGGCCAGCAGCAGCAACGGCGGCAGGCCGTGCAGGTCGGCCCGCAGCGGCGCGGCCCGCGGATCGTCGGGGGCGGCGTTGCCGAGATATTGCCGCCAGTACCAGCGCATCCGCGCCGTCGTCAGCCCGTACCGCCCGTCGCCGAACCGGCGGTGCGACAGGGTGTCGAAGTCGTGGGCGAACATGCCGTAGAACAGCAACCCGAAGGCCAGCCGTGGCTCCCCCGGCGCACGGGCGGCCAGGGCGAGGCCGAGCGCGAGGTTTGCCCCGGCGGAATCGCCGCCCACCGCGATCCGCTCCGGGTCGATGCCATGGGCGGGTCCCGCCGCGCCGACCCAGCGCAGGGCGGCCAGCGCCTCCTCATGCTGGTGCGGGAAGCGGCGCTCCGGCGCCAAGCTGTAGCGCACCGCGCAGATCACGGCGCCGCTGTGCCGGGCGAGCAGCCGCAGCAGCCGGTCATGGGTGTCCACGCTGTTCACGACAAAGCCGCCGCCATGGAAATAGACCATCACGGGCAGGCGTTCCGTGCCGCGGCCCGCCGGGCGGTAAAGACGCAACGGCAGGGGTCCGGCGGGGCCGTCCACCGTCACCTCCGCGACGTCGGCGGGAAGCGGCGTGGGTCCGTTCAGGAAGCCGTGGTAACGCTCCGCCGCCGCGCGGGCTTCGGCGAGGGGAAGGCTCAAGGGATCGGCGGGGGCGGCGCCGAGACGGGCCGCCGCCTCGTTCATCGCAATCACCTGCGGGTCCAGATGGTCCGCCGCGGGCCGCAAGATCGTGTCCGGCATGACATCCTCCTTCTCAACCGAAGCGACGGCACGCAGCCGCGCGGACCGGGAGCGGTGCCGGTCAACCGGAGAAGCCTCCGGATGCCGTGTGGAAATCAACACTGGACACCATGATAGACACAAAAATCTATCATGAAAATAGGCTTTATGATCGATAAATAACATTATTGTAATGTTTATTCTGCGAGACTCGTGCTGGCGGCCAGGCGGACGAGGGCCAGCGCGGCGTCGGCGCATTGGCTGCGCAGTTCGGGCACCGCGGTCATCTCCCAGAAAGGCGCCCGGCTGACCGGGCCGAGCGCGAAGAGACGATCGGACACCGCCCCGCCCTCCCCGATCAGCGCCCCCTCCTCCGTCACGTCAAGGCCGAGGCGCAGCGGGTCGGGCCGGGCCAGCCCCTGCTGGAGCAAGGCGCGCATCAGCGGATGACGGATGCGCGCGAAGTCGCATTCGGTGCCGGTCGCGTTGACGATGGCGCCCACCGTCCGCGTCCACAGCGCGTCCTCGGCGCCCCGCGCACGGACCGTCGCCTCCACCCCGTCGGGCGTCAAAGCCAGCGACTGGAGGCGGCCGGCGCGGATGATCAGTTGCCCGCTCTCGCGCAGGGCCTCGATGCGCGCGGCCACCTCCGGCGCCATGCGGTGGCGGTGCACCTCCCAATAGGGCCGGGCGTGGCGCAGGAAACGCTGCCGCTCCTCCAACGGCAGGTGCTTCCAGATCAGCGGGTGGAAGGGCCGCAGCGAATCAAAGGCAGCGCGCCAGTCCAACCCCTCCTCCCGCGCGCGGCGGACGTCGGCCTTCAGGGCGATCAGCACGTCCAGCACCGTGCCGGGCATCGTCTGGGGATGGACGAAGCTCTTGAAGGGACGCGTCTCCAGATGGGTGGTGGGCAGCAGCCCGCGGCGCGACAGCGCCAGGATCGGGCCGCGGTGTCCCTGGTTCTCCAGGGACAGCACCACATCGACCATCGTCAGCCCGGTGCCGAGGATCAGCACCGGCGCGTCCGGATCGATGGCGGCGACGGCCTCGCGGTTCCAGGGGTCGCCGATGAAGCGCTCCGAGGCGAAGACCTCCGGCGCCGCGATGCGCGGCGGCGACGGCGGAAAATGCCCGACGCAGAGCACCGCGCGGTCCACCGCGAGGCTTTCCCCGCCGGCCAGCCGCAGACGCACCCCGCCGTCGGCGGCACCGTCCACCGCCGCATCGACGACCTCCGCCCGCACCGTGTCGAGCGTCACATGGGCGGGGGCTTCCGCCTGGGCCTCGCGCAGCACGTCCTGGATGTACTCGCCGTAGAGCCGGCGCGACACGAAGGCGTGGCCGCTGGGCGGCACGTCGCCGCCGAGGTCCTTCGCCCACAGCCAGCGCAGGAAATGGCGCGGGTCGTCGGGATAGGCGCTCATGTTGTAGGCGCGCACGTTCAGCAGATGCGCGGCGCTGTCCGTGGAATAGGCCAGCCCGGTGCCCAGCGTGCCGGCGCGTTCGATCAGGTGGATGCGCGTCGGCTCCTCCGCCTTGCGCAAAAGATGGGCCGCCAGGATACTGCCGGTGAAGCCGGCGCCGACGATGGCGATGCTGTGCGCGGTGTCGTGGGACGGCATGCTCGTCGTTCCTCTCCCTGTGTCCAGCACCCCGCGGGGCGCCCCCGAATTGCCATCATTAGAGCATCACCAATCCCTATTTAACAAGTTGGCTTTACGCAAATGTATGTGTTTTTATGAGCTGCACGCTCATAACAGCTAAATAATTTTGTTAATTTTCCCGATCGCCAGGAGCCGGACTGCAGAATGACCATGGGCAAGCGCGCACCCTTCGTCGTCGGAATCACCGACCACATGATCCCCCCGCCGGACCTCGAAGCGGCGGTGCTGGACGGCTGTGCCGAGGTGGATTTCCTCGACACCCGCCGCGAGGAGGATCTGGACCCCGAGCGGCTGGCCCGGCTGGACGCGCTGCTGGTGTGGAGCACCCGCATCGGCCCGGCGACGGTGGCGAAGCTGCCGCGCTGCCGCATCGTCGTGCGGTTCGGGGTCGGCTACGACAAGGTCGACGTGGCGGCGCTGGAGGCCGCCGGCATTCCCTTCTGCAACAACCCGGATTACGGGACGGAGGAGGTGGCCGACCACGCCGTCTCCCTGCTGCTCTCCCTGCAGCGCCGCCTGTGGGAGCATGACGCCCGCGCCCGCGGCTACAGCACGACATGGCAGGCCAACACGCTGACGCCGCTGCGGCGGTCCGGCGCGGCGACGGTCGGTGTCGTCGGCGTCGGGCGGATCGGCACGGCGGTGGTGAACCGGCTGAAGCCCTTCGGCTACCGCATTCTCGGCTACGATCCGCAGCAGCCGGCCGGGCACGAGAAGGCGGTCGGCTACCGGCGCGTCCGCCGGCTCGACGAGCTGCTGGCCGAGTCCGACATCGTGACCTTCCACTGCCCGCTGACGCCGGAGACCCGCGGCCTGATCGACCGGGATTTCCTGGCGAAGCTGAAGCCCGGCGCCCTGCTGGTGAACACGGCGCGCGGCGAGATGTTCGCCGGGCTGGACCCGCTGGAAGCGGCGCTGCGCAGCGGCCAGGTCGCCGCCGTGGGAACGGACGTTCTGCCGACCGAACCGCCCGCCCCCCACCCGCTGCTGGACGCTTGGCGCAAGCGGGAGCCGTGGCTGGAGGGCCGTCTCGTGGTCACGCCGCACAACGCCTTCCATTCCGACGAGGCGGCGATCGAGATGCGGCGCAACGCCGCCGAGACGGCCCGCCTGTTCCTGGAGGACGGCGTACTGCGCAACCGCATCCTGCCCTGACCCCTTCCGGTCAGGACCCCAGGAAAGCCGGAACGTCGAGGCCGAGCGCGCCTCCGATGTCGTGCAGGGCGCGCACGGTGTCGGGGTCGAGCGTGATGCCGCGTTCCGCGGCCAGCGCCCGGCTTTGCCGCTCCGGCCCGCCGGGGATCAGAACGCCGTGGCCGCCGGGGACCGGCGGGGTGTCCTGGATGTGGTCCAGCACCGCGTCGGTCAGTGCCTGCCAGCCGCCGTTCCCCGTGTCGGCGCCCGCCTCGGACACCCGCGCCGGGTCGATCAGGAAGGCCAGCGCGTTGTTCACCACCCGCCCCGGACGCAGATTGTCCGGCAGGGCCGGCAGCCCGCCGGCCAGCGCCCCGGCGAGGATCTCGCAGGCGAGCGCCAGCCCGTAGCCCTTATGCCCGCCCAATTGGCCGCCGAAGGGCAGGATGGCGCCGGTCGGGTCGCGGAACATCACGCCGGGGTCGCGCGTCGGCGCGCCCCGCTCGTCGATCAGCAGGCCGTCGGCGACCTCCTTGCCGGAGGCCGCGGCGACGCGGCATTTGTTGGCCGCCACCGCGCTGGTCGCGAAGTCCAGCAGGAAGGCCGGATGGCCCGGCGTGGCGGGAACGGCGATGCAGATCGGGTTGGTGCCCAACCGCGGCCGCCCGCCGCCGTGCGGTGCGGCCAGCGGGCGGCTGACCACGTTGACGAAGAAGACCCCGATCAAACCGGCCGCGATGCACTGCTCGCCGTAGGAGCCGACCCGCCCTATGTGGTGGGCGTTGCGCAGGGCGAGCACGCAGGCCCCGCCCGCCTTGGCCCGCGCGATGGCGAGGTCCGTCGCCTCCCGCGCGATCACCTGCCCATAGCCGACCTCCCCGTCCACCACCAGAAAGGGCGCTTCGTCACGGACGATGCGGGCGTGGCGGTTGGGTTGCAGATGGCCCAGCTCCAGGCTTTTCGCGTAGACGGCGATCTGGCACACGCCGTGGCTGGCGTGCCCGGTGGCGTCGGAGTCCACGAGGTTGGCGGCGACGACGGCCGCCTCCTCCGCGCTGCTGCCGGACCGTTGCAGGATGGCGTCGAGCAACGCCACCAGACGGTCCGCCGCATAAGGACCACTCATCCTCAGAACACCGAGTAGTCGATGGGCTGGTGGCGGTCGAGCGTCCGGTGAACCGGCGGCAGCGGATATTTCAGCCCGGTCGCGCAGTTGAACAGCACGGCGCGCTCGTCGCGGCCCACCCGCCCGTCGGCCAGCGCCTGTTTGTAGGCGGCGTAGGTGGCGGCACCCTCCGGGCAGAGCAGGAAGCCCTCCTCCCGCGCCGCCTCGTCCAGCGCGGCCTGGATGGCCTCGTCCGGAACGGCGACGGCGAAACCGCCGCTCTCCCGCACCGCGCGCAGGATCAGGAAGTCGCCGACCGCCTGCGGCACGCGGATGCCGGACGCGATGGTGTGCGCGTCCTGCCAGCGCGGGGCGTGTTCTTCCCCGGCCTCGTAAGCGCGGACCATCGGGGCGCAGCCGGCGGCCTGGACGGCGACCATGCGCGGGCGCTTGGACCCGATGAAGCCGATGGCCTCCAGCTCCGCGAAGGCCTTCCACATGCCGATCAGGCCGGTGCCGCCGCCGGTCGGGTAGAAGATGACGTCCGGCACCTCCCAGCCGAGCTGCTCGGCCAGTTCCAGCCCCATGGTCTTCTTGCCCTCGATCCGGTAGGGCTCCTTCAGGGTGGACACGTCGAACCAGCCGGCCTTGGCCTTGCCCTCCCCCACGATCTTGCCGCAGTCGTCGATCAGCCCGTTGACGCGGTAGACGGTGGCGCCCTGGAGCTCGATCTCGGAGACGTTGACCTCCGGCGTGTCCTCCGGGCAGAAGATCGTCGTTTTGATCCCCGCCCGCGTCGCGTAGGCGGCCAGCGCCGCGCCCGCGTTGCCGTTGGTCGGCATGGCCATGTGCTTGATCCCGAAGGCCTTCGCCATGGACACCGCCATGACCAGCCCGCGCGCCTTGAAGGAGCCGGTGGGGAGCCTCCCCTCGTCCTTCACCAGCAGCTCCGCCGCCCCCAGCTTGGCAGCGAGCTTGGGCAGCGCGACCAGCGGGGTCACCGCCTCGCCCAGGCTGACGATGTCCTCCACCCGGCGCACCGGCAGCAGTTCGCGGTAGCGCCACAGGTCCTGCGGACGTTCGGCCAGCGCGTCCTTGGTCAGCGCGCCGCGCACACCCTCCAGGTCGTAGCGGACCAGCAGGGGCTTGCCCGCCTTGGACAGGTTGTGGACGGTGTCGGCCTCGTACCGCTCGCCGGTGTAGGCGCATTCCAGATGCGTGACGAAGGTCGGGCGCTCGGTGGTCAGATTGCTGTCGAAAGGCACGAACGGGTTTCCTTGCTCAGGCTCACTTCAATATCCTCTCCCCAGAGGGGCGAGGACTTATCGGACCATGCCCCACTTGCGGACGGTGTGGGTCTCGATCCAGCGGAAGACGACGTTCTCGACGATGAGGCCGATCAGGATGACGGTGACGAGCCCGGCGAACACCTTGTCGATGTACAGCTCGTTGCGGTTCTGGAAGATGAACCAGCCCAGCCCGCCCTTGCCCGACGACACGCCGAACACCAGCTCCGCCGCGATCAGCGTCCGCCAGGCGAAGGCCCAGCCGACCTTCAGCCCGGTCAGGATGGCCGGAAAGGCCGCCGGGATCAGCATGGTGACGACGTAGCGGATGCCGGTCAGCCCGTAGTTCCGCCCGGCCATGCGCAGCGTCTCCGACACCGACGTGAAGCCGGCGTGCGTGTTCAGCGCCAGCGGCCACAGCACCGCATGGACCAGCACGAAGGTCAGGCTGACCGCCCCCAGCCCGAACCACAGCATGGCGATGGGCAGCAGCGCGATGGCCGGCAGCGGGTTGAACATCGAGGTCAGGGTGGACAGCACGTCGTTGCCGATGCGCGTGGACACCGCGAAGCTGGTCAGCGCCACGGCCAGCACCACGGCGATGGCGTAGCCCTTCAGCAGGACCGACAGCGACACCCAGGCCATCGACAGCAGGTTCTCCCGCCAGATGCCGTCCCACAGCGCCGTGATGGTGGCGGTGAAGGTTGGGAACATCAGCGGGTTGTTCTGCCACGTCGCGGCGATCTGCCAGAGCAGCGCCACCGCGGCCAGCACGGCGAAGCGGCGGAGCGCGGTGATGTTGCCGATCCGCTCCCACAGGGACAGCGGACGGGCCACGTCGCCGATCGGGCCGGTGGTGGCGACCGTCCGCTCATACTCCGGGCGGACGGGAGGCACGCGGCGGCCTTGCGGAGCCAGGGACAGGCCGGTCATGAGCGCGGCCCCTTCACCGTTTCCACCTCGTCGGCGAACAGCATGGTGTGGATGCGCTGGGCGGTCTCCTGGAAGGTTGGGCTGCCCACCGCGAAATGGTCGTAGCCGTCGCAGTTCAGTTCCGCCTTCACCTGTCCGGGATGCGGCGACAGCACCAGGATGCGCGAGCCGACGACCAGCGCCTCCTCGATGGAGTGGGTGACGAACAGCACGGTGAAGCGCAGGTCGTCCCAGAGCTGGAGCAGCTCCTCCTGCATCTTGCGGCGGGTCAGCGCGTCCAGCGCCGCGAAGGGCTCGTCCATCAGCAGGATGTCCGGCTCCATCGCCATGGCGCGGGCGATGGCGACGCGCTGCTTCATCCCGCCCGACAGCATGTGCGGATGCACGTCGGCGAACTTGGACAGGTTCACCCGCGCGATGCAGTCCAGCGCCTTCTCCTCGGCCTCCCGGCGCGACGCCTTGCCGCTGGCGAGCAGCGGGAACATGACGTTCTGCTTGACCGTCTTCCAGGGCGGAAGCTGGTCGAACTCCTGGAACACCATCATGCGGTCCGGCCCCGGCCCGCTCACCGTCCGCCCGTTGAGGCGGATGGCGCCCTCCACCGGCGCAAGGAAGCCTCCCACCGCCTTCAGCAGCGAGGACTTGCCGCAGCCGGACGGCCCCAGCAGGACATAGCGTTCCGCCTGGAACACCTGGAAATCGACGCGGTAGGTCGCGGTCACCAGATGGCGGCGCGTCTTGTACTGGAGCGTCACGCCGGACACGTCCAGCAGCGGGCGTTCGGACACGCCGGCGGCGCCGGCGCTGTCGGTGTCCACGCTGGCGGGATAGGTGAAGGCGTTCATCGGCTCAGCTCCCGGTTTCGCCATGCAGGTCTTCGAAGAACAGGTCCTTCCAGGAGGCCGGCTTGTTCTTCATGGCGCCGACCTTGTGCATGAAGTCGGCGAAGGTGCCGACACCGGCGGGGGCGACGGTGAACTGGTTGTCCGGGTCGTCGAGGATGCTGACGACGAAGGCCTTGTCGAGGTCGCCCCGGTTCTGCGCCAGATAGATGTCCGCCGCCGTCGCATGATCGGCGTTGATGACGTCCATCGCTTCCTTCAGCGCGCCGAGGAAGGCCTGATAGGTTTTGGGATTCTTGGTGCGGAAGGCTTCCTTCGCCCAGATCAGGTTGAAGGTGTGCGGGCCGCCCAGCACATCGTAGGAGCTGAAGACCTTGTGGATCTTCGGGTCGCGGAGCTGCTGGTACTGGAAGGGCGGACTGGAGATGTGGCCGGTGATCTCCGACGAGCCGGACAGCAGGGCGGCGGTGGCGTCGGGGTGCGGAAGCGAGACGGTCAGCTTGTCGAGCGCGTCGAACTTGCCTTCCCCGAACTCCTTCTCCACGGCCATCTGGAGCACGCGGGCCTGGACGCCGACCTTCACCGCCGGCAGGGCGATCTTGTCCTTGTCGGTGAAATCCTTGAGCGTCTTGACGTTCGGGTTGGTGGTGGTGAGGAACAGCGGCATGCTGTTCAGGGCGGCGATGGCCTTGACGTTGGCGTTGCCCTTGGTGCGGTCCCAGATGGTCAGCAGCGGGCCGACACCCGCCGAGCCGAGATCGATGGAGTCCGACAGCAGCGCGTCGTTCATCGCCGCACCGCCGGAGAGCTGCACCCATTCCACGCTGATGTCCAGCCCCAGCGCCTTGCCGTGCTTCTCGATCAGGTTCTGGTGGCGCAGCACATGCAGCGGCAGATAGCCCAGCCCATATTGTTCGGCGATCCGTATCCGGCCTTCCGCCGCCGCCGGACCGGCCAACGCTGCGGCGGCGAGCCCCAGCCCGGCCAGGGCGCAGAGCGCGCGGCGGATGACACGTCCAGGGGTAACCATACGAACCTCCGATAAATTTTACCTAATCTCTAGTAGGAAAATGACATCATGATTCCACGAACGATTCAACAGGGAAAATAGGATATAAATACACTTTTTACATGTTATATGTACGCATAGAAAACGCGGAACCGACACGGGGAGCGTGGCCCCGCGCCGGTCCCGGCATAAACGTCAGGCGGCGATGCTCGGCTTGCGGCCAAGCACGCGGGTCACGCTGGGGCGGCCGTCGACGCCGACCACCACGTCGCCGGCCACCGTCGTCCGACGGACGACGCGCGGACGGCTGCCGTAGTCGTCCACGGCGCGATGGATGGTCGCCCGGTTGTCCCAGATCGCCACGTCGCCCGGCGACCAGTGCCAGCGCACCGTGTTCTCCGGACGGGTGGCATGGTCGGTGAAGATGCCGACCAACCGGTTGGAGTCGGAGATGCCGAACCCGATCAGCCGTTGCAGGAAATGCCCGACCAGCAACGTGCGTTCGCCGGTGACCGGGTGCACGGAGACCAGCGGGTGCTCCGTCTCGTAGACGGTCGAGGTGAAGACCTCGTTGAAGCGCTTCAGCCCGTCCTCGCGAACGTTTCCGCGGTCGCCCACGTAGTCGTACTGGTTGGTGTGGATCGCCCGCAGCTTGTCGGCCAGTTCGCGCAGCGGCTCCGGCAGTTCGGCATAGGCGGCGGCCGTGTTGCCCCACAGCGTGTCGCCGCCGCGGTCCGGCAGTTCGTGGGGGCGCAGGATGGTGATGCTGGGGTAGGCGTCGAGGAAGGTGATGTCGGCGTGCCAGGAGCTGGCGCGCTCCCCGCGGGAGCCGTCCACGTCCAGGATGCCTTCGGTCCCGCCGAGCGACGGGATGGTCGGATGGCCGACCAGCTTGCCCCACAGCCGTCCGAACGCCTCCTGCCGGGCGTCGTCGATGTGGTGCTGGTCGCGGACGAAGATCACCTTGTGTTCATAGACCGCGTCCTGGATCGCCTTCAGCACCGCCGGGTGCAGATCGCCGGACAAGGTGACGCCGCGCAGCTCGGCGCCGATGTTTCCGTTGATGGGCTTGATGTCGAAACCGCTGGGAAGGCTCATCGGACGGGCTCCTATGGGAAGACGGAAGGAACGGACACGCGGAAAGGCGGGTATCAGGCGGCGCGGAACCAGGCGAGCAGCGCGACGGCTCCGAAGGCCAGCAGCACGAAGGCCACCGAGAGGGCGTGGAGGCGCCGCAGATCGAGCGACCGATCGGCTTCGCCGGTGTCGGACATCAGCAGCCACAGCGCCATGGCCTCGGGAAACGGCAGGCAGATCAGCTCCACCGGCGGTTCACGGTCGCTGGGCATGGGTCAGCTCCCCGTTTCGCTGTGCAGAATCGGGAGGGTGTAGTCCTTCCACGAGGCCGGTTTGGTCTTGATCGAGCCGACGCGGTGCATGTAGTCGGCGATCACGCCGGTGTTGTGCGGGATCTGGGAGTAGCTGATGTCGGGGTTGTCGAGCAGCGCCACGACCTCGTCCTGGGTCAGCTTGCTGCGCTCCTCCGCCAGGTAGATGCGGGCGGCCTCGGCCTTGTCGCGCTTGATCAGCGCGAAGCCGTCGCCCATCGCCTTCACCACGGCGGCGGTGAGTTTCGGGTTCTCATCATAGAATTTCTGCGTGGTGTAGCTCAGCACCAGCGTCGCCTCGCCGATCACGTCGCGCGAATTGAAGATGCGGTGGACGTTCGGGTGGGCGAGCTGGAGCGTGCCGTAGGTCGGCGTGGTGACGTGGCCTGTGATTTCGGTCTTGCCGGAGACCAGCGCCGCGGTGGCTTCCGGCGGGCTGAGCGGCGTGGTCAGCGCTTCGAGATCGTAATGATGCCCCGGCCCGAACTCCTTCTCCGCGGCGATCTGAAGGATGACCGAGTTGATCGAGACCTTCACCGCCGGCACCGCGATGCGGTCCTTGTCGGTCAGGTCGCGGATGCTGCGGACATTGGGATTGTTGCTGTTGATCCAGAAGGCGGAGGAGTCCAGCCCCGAGATGGCCTTCACGCCGATGCCGCCCCGCGTCCGGTCCCAGGCCGCCAGAAGCGGCGAGATGCCGGCGGAGACGATCTGAGCGTTGCCGCTCAGCAGCGCGTCGTTGGCGGCCACGCCGCCGTTCAGAACGAGCCAGCTGATCTTGACCGGCCCGATCCCCTCCGCCGCGGCGTATTGTTCGATCAGGCCCTGATTCTTGGCGACCATCAGGGGCAGATAGCTCAGCCCGTACTGGATGGCGATGGTCAACTCCGTCACTTCGGCCCGCGCGCCGCCCGGAGAGACGAGAGTCAGGCCCGCCGCCAGGGTCAGTCCGAGAAACGCGCGCCTTGCCGTGGAGCCGACGCGTTTCACATCCGCTGTCATCATAGCCTCCTGAGATGGCATCGTCAGGGTTGATTTACCCTCCGATCACACCAATCCCGCAGCGCCTCGTCAATTAAAATCTACTCAATAAATAGATTTTATGATCAAATAATAACGTTTGTTTTATGTATTTTTATGCCGAGCCAAACTGTCCAGCGAACACGCTCTCGCCGCCTTGCTCCTGCCCGGCTTCCGCCTGGCCTTGCCGTGGTCAGGCCAACGTCGCCCATCATTGCGTTATCGAGGACGCACGCTCGCATCGCGACGGCGACCGACGTTGGGAGAAGGTCAGCATTGAACTCGATTTGCGGGTTTGTCGGCTCCGCTGGGCGGCCATCCGGTGCCCACACCGCCACAGATTCGGAAGACATTGCGGCCGACGCAAAAAGCAGCACGGATGCAACGGTTTCTCCTGGGTTGCAGCCCCAGGAAACCGCCAAATCAGCCAGCTAAGTATTTGATTTGAAAGGAATGGCGGAGGGGATGGGATTCGAACCCACGATAGGGGTTTGAGCCCCTATAACGGTTTAGCAAACCGCCGCCTTCAGCCTCTCGGCCACCCCTCCTACCGGGTCGGCGCTCTGTGGCGCCGCTGGCGTGGGTGCGTTCTAACGATCCGGATGGGGCCTGTCAACGCTTACTCACCAAAAATGTGATCAAACCAATAAAGATCAAAATCTGTATAAAATTTTATGTACTTTTTAGAAAATCAGAGGTAGCTTACCACCAGAACGCGATAGCAATCCTTGGTGGGGGGACATCATGAGCTTGTCACGCCGCTGCGCCGAAACGCTGATCGATCTGGTCGAGATCAAGCTGAGCTGTCTGGAGGTCACCGACCGCGAGGACATGCGGGAAAAGGAGCTGCTTCTGCGTTGCGTTCAGGAACTGAAGGCCGAAGTGCAGGGCGAAAGCGGCGCCACGACCGCCTTCGCCGCGCCCAAGCGGCGCGGTCGCCGTCCCAAGCATCTGCAGTTCCGGGACCTCCACGCCTGAGGCGGTCCCTTGTCCCGGGCCTCCGTCAGACCGGCACCACCGGCCCCGGTTCGGACGGCAAGGCCGTCGGTGAAACGGCCTCCCGCGCGACGCGGCGCGGCAATCGCAGGGTGAACCCCGTCCCCTGCCCGGCCACCGATCGCACCGCCACCGTACCGCCCAGCACGCCCGTGACCGTGCTGTGCACGATGTGCAGCCCGAGCCCCGAACCGCCCTCACCGCGCTTGGTCGTGAAGAAGGGTTCGAAGACCTTCGGCAGGTGATCCTCGGGAATGCCGGACCCGTCGTCCGAAAAGTCGATGACGACGTGATCGTCTCCATCGGCATGGATCGCGATTCGGATGGTTCCCCGCTGCTCCTCGCCGTAGGCATGGATCAGCGCATTGATCACGAGGTTGGTCAGCACCTGACTCAACGCGCCGGGAAAGCTGTCCATCTCCAGCCCGTCCGGACAGTCCACCTCGACCGCCACCAGCGTGCGCTTCAGGCGGGGCCGCAATGAGAACAGCACCTCGTCGACGTAGGTGCGCAGGTCGAAGGTCCGCCGCTCGCCGGAGGTCTGGTCCACCGCCACCCGCTTGAAGCTCTGCACCAGCGCCGCCGCCCGGTTCATGTTCGACACCAACAGGCGCGCCGCCTCCGTCACCGAATCCAGATACTCGGCCAGGGTGGTTTTCTTCAGCGTGCCCGAATCGAAACGGGTGTGCAGGTCGCGGGCCTGTTCGGCGATGTGGCTGGCGGCGGTGAGGCCGATGCCGATCGGCGTGTTGATCTCGTGCGCCACCCCGGCGACCAGTTGCCCCAGCGAGGCCATGGCCTCCGCCTGGATCAGGCTTTCCTGGGCGGCGCGCAACTCGGCCAAGGCGCGCTCCGCCTCGTCGCGGGCGGCCACCATGGCGGCCTCCGCCGCCTTGCGGTCGTTGATGTCGTAGAGCCAGGTCAGCAGCGCCGGCTCCCCGTCCATCTCGATCTCGCCCCAGCTCGACAGCACCCAGACGATCGTTCCGTCCGGCTTGCGGAAGCGCACCTCGGCGTCGCGGAACGGCCCCTCCCGTTCGAAGCGGTCGATCAAAGCCTGACGGTCCGCCGGATCGGCGTACAGCCGCTCGGCGGGCATCGGCAGCAGGTCGTCGCGCGACCGGCCCAGGATGATCTCCGACTGCGTGTTGCAGAACACCAGCAGGCCGTCGCGGCGCGTGATGTTCACGGCGATGGGGCTGGCCTCCAGGATCCGCAGAAGCCGCTCCTTGCCGGCGCGGACCTCCTCCTCCTGGCGGCGGCGCTCGGTGATGTCGGTCATGATGCCGACATAGCGCACCGCCCGCCCGGAGGCGTCGCGGATCGCCCGCCCCTGCGCGGCGATCCACATCCAGCCACCGTCGGCGCGGCGCAGGCGGTAATCGTAGGCGTAGGCCGCGGTCTCGCCCCGCAGATGGGCATCGATGGTGGTCAGAACGCGCTGCCGGTCGTCGGGATGCAGGCGCACATCCCAGAAGTCGGCGGGCATCTCCGGGGGCTCGGCGTAGCCCAGCATGCGTGGAAAGCTGTCGGACCACCAGCAGGTGCCCCGCGGGATGTCGGTGTCCCACACCGCGGCGCCGGTGGCGTCCAGCGCCATTTCCAGACGGTCGGCCAGATCGCGGCGCACCGCGTCGGCCTTCTTCTGCTCGGTCAGATCGTAGAACCAGCTGATGTGGCAGCGTTGCCCTTCGAAATCGATGACGGTCGAACTCAGCGACCCCATGCAGGTTTCGCCGTCGCCGCGGCGCAGCAGCACCTCCTGCCCATCGAAGAGGCCATCGGCGTACAGGCGATCGATGGCGGTCCTGCGATCCCGCGGGTCATGATAGAGCGGCCACATGCCGTCGCGCTGAAGCTGCTCGCCGCTGACTTTGAAACAGGTGGCGGCGCTGGGGCTGTGATAGAGGTTCTCGCCGTCGCGCGTGTTGATGAGAACACCGATGGGAGCGGTGTCCAGGATGGCGCGCAAGCGCTCTTCCGTCACGACGGAGGGAGGGGCCGTGTTCGCCGCCAAGGGTCTTCGCCCAACGCGCCGCGCCGCCAGCAAGCCGGCGAGAAATCCGGCCAGGAGACCGGCGAACAGCGCAAGCAGCGCCAACGTCAGCGAATTTGCAATCATTGGGCCTCCCGCCGGCCCCACTTGAAACCGACGGGAGAACAAAATCAACGGTTATGACGCCGCACCATGCCATGGCATGGCGTCACAACCGTTTCCAATCAGCCCTTCAGCTTGGTCATCAGGATCTCGTTGACCAGGGCCGGGTTGGCCTTGCCCTGGGTCGCCTTCATGACCTGACCGACGAAGAAGCCGAACAGCTTGTCCTTGCCCGACCGGAACTCGGCCACCTTGTCGGCGTTGGCGGCCAGAACGGCGTCGATGGACGCCTCGATGGCCCCGGTGTCGGTGACCTGGCGCAGCCCCTTCTTCTCGACGATGTCGGCGGGCTTCTCACCCGTTTCGAACATCGCCTCGAACACCTCCTTGGCGATTCGGCCAGAGATGGTGTTGTCGGCGATCAGGTCGATCAGGCCACCGAGATTCTCCGCCGAAACGGGGCTCTCCTCGATCTCCTTGCCGGCCTTGTTCAGATAGCCGAACAGCTCGCCGGTGACCCAGTTGGCGGCCAGCTTCGGGTCGCGGCCCTTGGCCACCGCCTCGAAGAAGTCGGCGCGGGCCTTCTCCGACACCAGCACGTTGGCGTCGTAGGGCGACAGCTTGTACTCGCTGATGAAGCGGGCCTTCTTGTCGTCCGGCAGTTCCGGCAGGGTGCTCTTGATGCCCTCGACCCAGTCGGCGTCCAGCTCCAGCGGCAGCAGGTCGGGATCGGGGAAGTAGCGGTAGTCGTGCGCCTCTTCCTTGGAGCGCATGGAGCGGGTCACGAACTTGGTCGTGTCCCACAGACGCGTCTCCTGGTCGATCTTGCCACCGTCCTCGATGATCTCGATCTGGCGGCGCGCCTCGTACTCGATCGCCTGCATGACGAAGCGGATCGAGTTGACGTTCTTGATCTCGCAGCGCGTGCCGAAGGGCGCGCCCGGCTTGCGCACCGACACGTTGACGTCACAGCGCATGGAGCCTTCCTCCATGTTGCCGTCGCAGGTGCCGAGGTAGCGCAGGATGGAGCGCAGCTTGCGCACATAGGCGCCGGCCTCCTCCGCAGTGCGCATGTCCGGCTCCGACACGATCTCCATCAGCGCCACGCCCGACCGGTTCAGATCGATGTAGGTCTTGGCGGGGTGCTGGTCGTGCAGCGACTTGCCGGCGTCCTGCTCCAGATGCAGGCGCGTGACGCCGACCGTGCGCGAGGAGCCGTCCGGCAGGTCCAGAACGATCTCGCCCTTGCCGACGATGGGCTGCTGGAACTGGCTGATCTGGTAGCCCTGCGGCAGGTCGGCGTAGAAGTAATTCTTGCGGTCGAACACCGAGTGCAGGTTGATCTGCGCCTTCAGCCCCAGGCCGGTGCGCACCGCCTGCTCGATGCAATGCTCGTTGATGACGGGCAGCATGCCGGGAAAGGCGGCGTCGACGAAGCTGACCTGGCTGTTCGGCTCCGCGCCGAAGGCGGTGGCGGCGCCGGAGAACAGCTTGGCGTTCGAAATGACCTGGGCGTGGACCTCCAGCCCGATCACGATTTCCCAATCGCCCGTTTCGCCCTGAATGTACGACATCGGTCTCTTCTCTCGTCCGGCTCAGGCCATGAACGGCGGGGTGGCGGTGACGGCGGCGGCCTTCTCGATGACCTGACCGACGCGCAGCACGGTCTCCTCATCGAAGGGACGGCCCAGGAGCTGGAGCCCCAGCGGCAGCCCGTCCGACCCGACGCCCGCCGGAACCGACATGCCCGGCAGGCCGGCCAGCGAGGCCGGAACCGTGAACACGTCGTTCAGGTACATCTGGATCGGGTCGTCCATCTTCTCGCCGATGGCGAAGGCGGTGCTCGGCGCGGTCGGCGTCAGGATGACGTCGCACTGCTTGAACGCCTCGTCGAAGTCCCACTTGATGCGCGTGCGCACCTGCCGGGCCTTGTTGTAGTAGGCGTCGTAATAGCCCGCCGACAGCACGTAGGTGCCGATCAGGATGCGGCGGCGGACCTCCTTGCCGAAGCCGGCGCCGCGGGTGTTCTCGTACATGTCCTTCAGGCTGGCGCCCTCGACCCGCAGGCCGTAGCGCAGGCCGTCGTAGCGCGCGAGGTTCGACGACGCCTCGGCGGGAGCGACGATGTAGTAGGTGGCCAGCGCGTACTTGGTGTGCGGCAGGCTGATCTCCACCGGCTCGGCGCCGGCCTGCTTCAGCCATTCGATGCCCTGGTCCCAGATCGCGGCGATCTCGGCGGGCATGCCCTCCACCCGGTATTCCTTCGGGATGCCGACCTTCAGGCCGCGGATGTCGCCGGTCAGCGCGGCGCGGAAGTCCGGCACCGCCATGTCGACCGAGGTCGAATCCTTCGGGTCGAAGCCGCACATCGAGCGCAGCATGATCGCCGCGTCCTCGACGGTGCGGGTCATCGGGCCGGCCTGATCCAGCGAGGAGGCGAAGGCGACCACGCCCCAGCGCGAGCAGCGGCCGTAGGTCGGCTTGATGCCGACGATGCCGGTGAAGGCGGCGGGCTGGCGGATCGAGCCGCCGGTGTCGGTGCCGGTGGCGCCCAGAGCGGCGCGCGCGGCCACCGCCGCGGCCGAGCCGCCCGACGAGCCGCCGGGGACGAGCTGGCGCGACCAGTTGCCGACCTCGCCCGGGCTCCACGGGCTGATCACGTTGCCGTGGTGCGAGGTGATGTTGGCCGAGCCCATGGCGAACTCGTCCAGGTTCACCTTGCCCAGCATGACGGCGCCGTCGCGCCACAGGTTGCTGGTGACGGTGGACTCATACTCCGGCTTGAAGCCGTCGAGGATGTGGCTGGCCGCGGTCGTCGGCACGCCCTTGGTGCAGAACAGGTCCTTCACCGCGATGGGCAGGCCCTCCATCGGGCCGGCCTCGCCCTTGGCGCGGCGGGCGTCCGACGCCTTGGCCATCGCCAGCGCCTGCTCCGGCGTCTCGGTGATGAAGGCGTTCAGCGGGCGGATCGTCTCCACCGCCTTGACGTGGGCCTCGGTCAGCTCGACCGCGGTGAACTCCTTCTTGGCGAGGCCGTCAAGGGCCGCCGCCATGGTCAGATGCGTAAGACCGGTCATCACTCGACCACCTTCGGAACGACGTAGAAGCCTTCGGCCGTCTCCGGGCCGTTGGAGAGGACGGCGTCGCGGTAACCGCCATCGGTCACCTCGTCCTTGCGGCGGCGCAGGGTTTGCGCGGCCACGCTGGTCATCGGCGGCACGTCCTGCGTGTCGACCTCGCCCAACTGTTCGACGAAGGTCAGGATTTGGCTCAGCTCACCCGCCAGGTGATCCAGTTCATCGTCCGGCACCTTGATGCGGGCCAGATGCGCGATCTTGGCCACGGTGGCCTTGTCGAGCGACATGCCTTCCACTCTCTTCCGAAACGTCTGGAAAAACGGCTTGGAAGCTATCACCCGAATTCTATTACCGCAATGATTCAGGGATATCGCTTCAACCGGCGCGCCCCTCCGGAGCGGCGGCGGCGCGGCGCCGGAAGACCGGGGCGCGGCAAATGGGTTCCGCAGCCGACGGCACGTGGTGCGGGGGCGGGTTCCCTGTTAGATTGTCCAACATACAATTCGAATTCGCGCCAAAGCCATCCCACCGCACCCAACCCGGCAGGCTCCCGATGACGGCATCACTGACGCTGGCGAAACGCCTCTTCCTCGGCTTCGGCATCGGCGTGGCGGGGTTCGCCGCCGTCGCGCTGTTCAACACCATCGCCATGACGCGGCTGAGCGACCTGCAGCAGGAGGGGATGCGGCGGGTCGCCGACGCCACGACGCTGACCGAACTCGCCGGCTATGACGGTCGTCTCTACAAGATCGTGGCCGACGCGCAGATCAACGGCTACGCCCCGCAGCACGCCGAACAGTGGAAGACCGTCCGCCAGAACGCCGAACTCTACATCCGCAAGACCGCCGGAGTAATGGACACGCCGGAGGAGCGGGCCTGGGCGGACGAGGCGGAGCGGCATTTCCGGGCCGCCGTGGGCATCTTCGAGACGGAGATGCTGCCCATCCTGCGCAGCGGTCCCGCCGACGCGCGGACCCGCGCCATGGACGACCGCATCGACCGCGAACTGGCCGCCATGTCGGACCTGTACGAGAAGATCAAGCTGTCCACCGCCCGCGAGGCCAGGGAAGCGGACGAGGAGTATGACGACACCGCCCGGCGTTACGGCACGATCGGGGTGTCGATCTCGCTGGCGATGACGGCGGTTCTGCTGCTGACCGCGCTGCTGACCACCCGCGCGGTGGCCGGTCCGGTGCGCGCCATGACCGAGGCCATGCGCGGGCTGGCCGACGGCGACCTCGCCATCGCCGTTCCCGCGCAGGACCGGCGCGACGAGATCGGCGCGATGGCCGGCGCCCTGCTGGTCTTCAAGGACAGCCTGCAGCGCAACCGCGCCATGGAGGAGGAGGCCCGGCAGGCCGACCAGCGCGGCGCGGTGGAGAAGCGGCGGCTGATGAACGAGCTGGCGGACTCCTTCCGGACCGGGGTTCAGGATCTGGTCAGCGCCGTCGCGGCGGCGGCGGGCCAGCTTCAGGGCAGCGCGCGCAGCATGACGGCCATCGCCGAACGGACCACGGTCCAGGCGTCGTCCGTCGCCACCGTGACGGAGAAGGCGTCGGGCAACGTCCAGACCGTCGCCTCCGCCACCGAGGAGCTGAGCGGCTCCATCGCCGAGATCGCCCATCAGGTCGACAACGCCGCGCGCACCAGCCGGGCCGCCCTCGAGGAGGCGCAGCGCACCAACGCGACGGTGGAAAGCCTGTCCGGCACGGCGGAGCGCATCGGCAGCGTGGTCCAGCTCATCCAGCAGATCGCCTCGCAGACCAACCTGCTGGCGCTGAACGCCACCATCGAGGCCGCCCGCGCCGGCGAGGCCGGCAAGGGCTTCGCCGTCGTCGCCAACGAGGTGAAGGGCCTCGCCAACCAGACCGCCCGCGCCACCGAGGAGATCACCGCCCAGATCCAGGCGATCCAGACGGAAACCCACGACGCCGTGTCGGCGATCCGCGACATCGCCGACACGGTGCGGCGGGTGAACGACATCGCCGGGTCCATCGCCCAGGCCGTGGAACGCCAGTCCGCGGCGACCGGGGCGATCTCGCGCAACGTCCAGCAGGCCGCCGAGGGCACCGCCGACGCCTCGCGCAGCATCCGGCAGGTGAACGACGCCTCCCGCGAGGCCGGGCAGGCGGCGGCGGACGTGCTGGAGGCCGCCAACAGTCTGGGCGACCACGCCCAGGCCATGCGCCGGTCGGTGGACGAGTTCGTCCAGCGCATCCGCATCGCCTGAGACGCCTCGCCCCCCGCGCCGCCGGGCTTGCCGTTCCGCCACGCGGCTTCTATGGTTCGCGCATGATCCACACACTTCCCGAACTGGCCGCCCGCCTGGGCCGGGGCCAGCGCCTGCTCGGCCTCGACGTCGGCACCAAGACCGTCGGCATGGCCGTGTCCGACCCGAACTTCGTCGTCGCCTCGCCGATCGGCACGCTGAAGCGCACGAAGTTCACCCAGGACGCCCGCGAGCTGTCGCGGACGCTGCGCGACTACGGGATCGGCGGGCTGGTGATCGGCCTGCCGCTGAACATGGACGGGTCGGAGGGGCCGCGCGCCGAATCCACGCGCGCCTTCGCCAAGAACCTGATGGAGCGGTCCGACCTGCTGGGCTGGGACGCCGAGATCGCCTTCTGGGACGAGCGGCTGTCGACCTCCGCCGTTGAGCGTTTCATGATCGGCGAGGCCGACATGACCCGCAAGCGCCGGGACGAGGTGGTGGACAAGATGGCCGCCGCCTACATCCTGCAAGGCGCGCTGGACGCGCTGGCCCACATCCGCCGCATGGAGCGGGAGCAGCGGGAGCGCGACGAGGAAGACGGCAACGACAGCGGCGGCGACGGGGACGCCTGACGGCCCCATGCTGCCCATCGCCGGGGCGCTGGCCCCGATCTTCCTGCTGATCCTGTTCGGCCAGGGGCTGCGCCGCCGCGCCGTGATCCCCGACTCCGCCTGGCCGTCGCTCGACCGGCTGACCTATTTGCTGTTCTTTCCCTGCCTGATCGTGGACGAGCTGACGCGGACCGATCTGCGCGCGCTGTCCATGGGTTCGATGGGCGGAACGATGGCGGCGGGGATCTTCGCCGGCGCCGCCCTGGCGCTCGCCGTCCGGCGCCCGATCGGGTTGGACGGTCCGGCCTTCACCTCGGTGTTCCAGGGGGCGATCCGGCCCAACACCTATGTCGGTCTGGCGGGGGCCAGTGCCCTCTACGGGTCCCCCGGGCTGACGCTGACGGCGGTGGGCATCGCCGTGGTGGTGCCGCTGGTCAACCTGCTCTGCGTCACGGCGATGGTGCGCTATGGGCGCGTGGCGGAGGGAGCACAGCCGCGCAGCGGCGTCGGCGCGGTCGTATCCGGCATCCTGCGCAACCCGATCATCATCGCCGTCGCCATCGGCGCCGCCCTGAACCTGAGCGGGATCGGCCGAATTCCGGTGGTCGGGGACGTGGTGGGCATCCTGGCACGGGCCGCCCTGCCCATGGGTCTGCTCTCGGTCGGCGCCGGTCTGGACCTCGCCGCGGCGCGCAGCGCCGGGCTCGGCGTGGCGCTGTCCAGCGTCCTGAAGCTGCTGCTGGTCCCCGCCGCGACGGCGCTGGCCGGGCTGTGGCTGGGGGTGGACGGTCTGCCGCTGACCATCGCCGTGCTGTTCAACGCCCTGCCCTGCTCGGCCAGCTCCTATGTCCTGGCCCGGCAGATGGGCGGCGACCACGCGCTCGTGGCCGGCATCATCACCGTCCAGACTCTCGCCTCCGCCGCCACGCTGCCGCTGGTCGTCGCCTTGGCGGGGTGAGGGGCCGCCGCTTTTTAAGGATTCGTTAGGCGCCACCCGCAATGCTACCCTGGATAGTTCATCGTCAGGGTTTGCGCAGCCATGACCATCACCGCCGCCACGCCTTATCGTTCAAACCCTTCCCTGGCGCCCTCGGCGAAGGCGTCAGGAAACGCTCCGGTTGCGACAGCGTCATCGCCGGAACCACCCGCCTCCGGGCCTATGGACACGGTGAGCCTGTCGGCCGAAGCGCAATTCCGGATGAGCAACGCGATCAGCTTCACCGTGACCGCCGACTCGCTGGCTCAAGCTGAAGCGGCCGCGAGGACGGTACCGGGACTGGACGCGGACGCGGAACGCTTCACGCCCGAAGCGATGGCAGCCCATGCCGAGTGGCGGGAGAAGCATACGGACTATCGGGGCAAGGTGCGCGATCTCGTCGACCAGACCTTCGGCCTGAGCGCCGACCGGAACGGTTGGGCGGCGGGCGGAGCCGCGCTGACCGCCATCAAGAACCTGGCGGAGAAGAACGGACTGATCGAACCCGAAATGCCCCCGGCCGTAGCCGACATGCTGCAAACGACCGGGGAAAGCTTGTGGACCAACACCGGCGGCGGAACCACCGGAATGTTCGACATCACCTTCCTGCCGAATGGCGCGGAGAAAGGTGGAAACCTCCGCATCCTGTTCGACAGCGGCAAGAAGCCCGGCGCCGACGGTTCTCTCGTCGATTTGAAGAGCGCCAGCGCGGACGCTCAAGGCGCCTTGTCCAGCATCAGGGCCTCGGCGCTCGGCGCGGCGCTGGACGGTGCGGGCGGCTGGAGTCCGGGAGGCTCGGCCAATGCCTACGCGCTGACGAACGGCAAGGACGGCAACGGCGGAGTCGTCGGCGTGATCATCTCCAACGGCTTGGATGATTACGCCAGGGCGAACTCCAAGACCATGGTCGAAACCATCCATGGCCTCCTCGGCTGAAACGGTCGCAAGGGGTTGCCCAATGGGTCACGGCGGCTCCGGCGCCCCCTGGGGGAAGCGCTCCAGCCCGTCGTCGATGGCGTAATAGTCGCCCTTGTCCTCGGCATAGATATGCCGCAGCGTCGTCAAACCGGTCGGCTGGTCCAGCGTGCCGGCGGCGATGTCGAACAGGTCCGACTCATCGCCTTTCCAGAACAGCGAAGACCCGCAGCGCGAGCAGAAGCCCCGCTGCGCCTTCGCCGAGGAACGGTACCAGGACAAGCTGTCCTGCGCGTCGATGACGACCGTCTCACGCGGAATGGTGATGTAGGCGCCGAAATGGCCGTGGAAGCGCCGGCATTGGCCGCAGTGGCAATTCACCACCCCCAAGGGGCGTTCGGTCGCCGTGTACCGCACGCCACCGCACAGACACCCGCCCGTCAGAACTCCGCCGTCGCTCATCGGTCCGCTCCCGTCCGTTTCCTCGATGGGGTTCGTCAGCCCTGCCAGAAGGGCTTGTCGGCCTCGGTCACCGCGTCGGCGCGGGACAGGCCGATGTCCTGCAACAGATGATCGGGCAAAGCCTCCAACGCGCGCCGCTGGCGCCGCCGCTCGTTCCAGGTCGCCACCGTGTCGAACAGGGCGACCAGCGCGCCGCCGATCCCCTGGCCGATCCCCTGGCCGGACGGCGCCTGCGCGTCCGTGCGGGTGTTGTTGATGCTGCCATCCATGCCGTTATTCATGCTCTGGGCCATGACCGCGTCTCCTCGTATGTCCGGTCGTCGTCGGAGCTTGTCGTCCGACGTTCCGGACTGTGTTCCGTGACTGGAGGATGGGCCACCCGGTCCTTGCGCACAAACGACGCTTTCTCATAGTTTGGATTAGGAAAACTAATCCGAAGCCCGTGTCCCGGAGTCGCTCCATGGCCCGCCGCCTGCCGCCGCTGAACGCCCTGCGCGCCTTCGAATCCGCCGCCCGGCACCTGTCCTTCACCAAGGCGGCGGAGGAGCTTCACGTCACCCAGGCCGCCGTCAGCCATCAGATCAAGGGGCTGGAGGAATGGCTGGGCATGCCGCTGTTCCGCCGGATGAACCGCGCGCTGATCCTGACCGAGACCGGGCAATCCTACCTGCCGCCGGTGCGCGACGCGCTCGACACGCTGTCGCACGCGACGGAGCGGCTGTTCCGCATGGACGGGTCCGGCGCGCTGACCATCTCCACCATGCCCAGCTTCGCCGCGAAGTGGCTGGTCATGCGGCTGGGCCGCTTCCAGGCCCGCCATCCGGAGCTGGAGGTGCGGCTGCACACCACCCCGCAGCTCGTGGATTTCACCCAGCAGGACGTGGACATCGGCATCCGCTTCGGCGCCGGCAACTGGCCCGGCCTGCGCTGCGAGCGGCTGATGACCGAGGACATCTACCCGGTGTGCAGCCCGTCGCTTCTCAACGGCCCCCGCCCCCTGTGCTGTCCGGAGGATCTGCGCCACCACACGCTGCTCCACGACGACTATTTCATCACCTGGGGCACCTGGGGCGAGGCGGCGGGGATCGAGGGGCTGGACCACGCCCGCGGCCCGCGCTTCGACGATTCGGCGCTGCTGCTCCAGGTCGCGGCGGAAGGCGGCGGCGTGGCGCTGGCGCGCGGCGTCCTGGTGGCGGACGATGTGGCCGCCGGGCGGCTGGTGCGGCTGTTCGACGTCCATCTGCCGGGCAACTACGCCTACTACGTCGCCGCCCCGCCCCACTACTTCTCGCGCCCGAAGGTGAAGGCGTTCCGCGACTGGCTGTTCGAAGAGGCCGCCGCCGATCCCGCCCCCAAGCCTGACGCCGGCCACAGCCGGGCCTTGTCCGCCGCCGAGTCCGCCACAACCTCTTCCCCAGACGCCTGAACAGACGCCTGACCGGGGAAAGGTTGCGCCATGACGCCCGCACGCCCACTCGCCCTCGCCGCCCTGCTGTCCGCTTCGCTGGCATGGCCCGCCGCCGCCCACCATGGCTGGGGCGGCTACGAGTCGGGCCAGGAGATGACGCTGACCGGCACCGTGCAGCAGATCGCCTTCAACAACCCGCACGCCATGCTGAACCTCCAGGCCGACGGCAAGCTCTGGCACGTCGTGCTCGCCCCGCCCAGCCGCATGAGCACGCGCGGCCTGCCCGCCGATTCGATCAAGCCCGGCCAGACCGTGACGGTGGTCGGCTATCCCGCCAAGTCCGACCCGGCGGAGCTGCGGGCGGAGCGCATCACCGCCGCCGACAAGACCATCGAGCTGCGCTGACGGCGGCCCCCGCGCCCGGTCGCCCCATGGACCACGATCTCGGCCCCACCGGCCCCGGCTGGCTCGTCGCGCTGGAGACCTCCGGTCTCGGCGAGTCGCTGCGCCAATCGGTCTGGCTCTACCCGCTGGTCGAGATCGCGCACATCCTCGGCTTCGCGCTTCTGGTCGGGGCGATCCTGGCCTTCGACCTGCGGCTGATGGGGGTCAGGGCGCCGCTGCTGCCGGCGGATGCGCTGGCGCGGCTGCTCCTGCCGGTTGCGGTGGCCGGATTCGCCCTGGCGGTTCCCACCGGCCTCCTCCTCTTCACGACGGAGGCGACGGCCCTGGCCGGCAACCCGGCCTTCCTGGCGAAACTGGCGCTGATCGGGCTGGCCTTGCTGAACATCCTGGCGTTCCACAGCCGCGCCGGGCGGCGCATGGCGGCGTGGAACCTGTCGGAGCGGCCCCCGCCGGGCGCCCGTTTCGCGGGGGCGGCCTCGCTCGCGCTGTGGGTCGGCGCCCTGGCCTGCGGGCGGCTCATCGCTTACCTGTAGAAAAGGTCATAGGGCGCGCTTGCGGGCGTCCGGGACCGCTCCTATAGTCCCGGCCCATGACCGGATCGCCCCATTCCACGACGGTTTTCCCGCACCGCCACCTCCTTGGCATCGAGGGGCTGACGGCTGGCGAGATCACCACCATCCTCGACCTCGCCGACGGCTACGTCGAGCAGAACCGCCAGCCCTCGAAGAAGTCGTCGCTCCTCGACGGGCGGACGATCGTCAACCTCTTCTTCGAGAACTCGACCCGCACCCGCACCAGCTTCGAGCTGGCCGGCAAGCGGCTCGGCGCCGACGTCATCAACATGTCGTCGGACGGCAGCTCGGTGAAGAAGGGCGAGACACTGATCGACACGGCGATGACGCTGAACGCCATGCACCTCGACGCGCTGGTTGTTCGCCACGCCGATTCGGGAGCGGTGAAGCTGCTGGCCGACAAGGTCAACTGCTCGGTCATCAACGCCGGCGACGGCCATCACGAGCACCCGACGCAAGGGCTCCTGGACGCGCTGGCGATCCGCCGCCGCCTGGGCAGCCTCGACGGGCTGATCGTGGCGATCTGCGGCGACATCCTGCACAGCCGCGTCGCGCGCTCCAACATCCATCTGCTGAACGCCATGGGCGCCCGCGTCCGTGTCGTCGCGCCGCCGACGCTGATCCCCTCGCAGATCGACCGGCTGGGCGTCGAGGTCCACCACTCCATGGCGACCGGCCTGAAGGACGCCGACGTGGTGATGATGCTGCGCCTCCAGACCGAGCGGATGAGCGGCCAGTACGTCCCCTCGACCCGCGAGTACTTCTACTTCTACGGCCTCGATTACGAGAAGCTGGCGGTGGCGAAGCCGCACGCGGTGGTGATGCATCCCGGCCCGATGAACCGCGGCGTGGAGATCGATTCGGAGGTCGCCGACGACCTCAAGCGCTCCATGATCCTCGATCAGGTGGAGCTGGGCGTGGCCGTCCGCATGGCCGTGCTCGACCTTCTCACCCGCGATCGCCGGGGGAACAATGCCTAACGCCAACACCCGCGTCGCCTACCGCAACGCCCGCCTGCTCGACCCCGCCAGCGGCCTGGACCAGCGGGGCGACCTGCTGACCGACGGCGCGAAGATCGCCGATTTCGGCCCCTCCCTGTTCGCCGACGGCGTGCCGGAGGGGATCGAGGTCGTGGACCTCCAGGGTCAGTGCCTCGCCCCCGGCCTCGTCGACATGCGCGTCCTGATCGGCGAGCCCGGCGAGGAGGAAAAGGACACCATCAAGAGCGCGTCGCGCGCCGCGGTGGCCGGCGGCATCACCGCCGTGGTCCTGCTGCCCAACACCGACCCGGTGACCGACGAGGTGGCGAGCCTGGAGTTCATCGCCCGGCGCGCCCGCGAGGTGCGTCTGGTCAAGGTCTTCGCCTACGCCGCCGCCACCCGCGGGACCGAAGGCAACGAGATCACCGAGATGGGCCTGCTGTCCCGCGCCGGGGCCGTGGCCTTCACCGACGGCACCAAGGCCATCGCCAGCGCCAAGGCGATGCGCCGCGCGCTGAGCTACGCCCGCACCTTCGACAAGCTGATCGTCCAGCATCCGGAGGAGCCGAGCCTCGCCAGCGGCGGCATGATGAATTCGGGCGAGCGCGCCACCCGCCTCGGCCTCGTCGGCATCCCGCGGGAGGCCGAGATCATCATGATCGAGCGCGACCTGCGCCTGCTCGAACTCTCCGGCGGCCGGCTGCACTTCGCCCATGTCACGACCGGCGAGTCGGTGGACCTGATCCGCCGCGCCAAGGCGCGCGGCCTGAAGGTGACCTGCGACACCGCCCCGCATTACTTCGCCCTGACCGAGACGG
The DNA here is from genome assembly GCF_003119115.1 of Azospirillum sp. TSH58. Lineage (NCBI taxonomy): Bacteria > Pseudomonadati > Pseudomonadota > Alphaproteobacteria > Rhodospirillales > Azospirillaceae > Azospirillum > Azospirillum sp. TSH58. Next base: position 1,676,812 of record NZ_CP022367.1, on the reverse strand, counting down.
ACGTCGGCGACTACCGCACCTTCGCCAAGGTCTCCCCGCCGCTGCGCGGCGAGATGGACCGGCGGGCCATCGTGGAAGGTCTGGCCGACGGCACCATCGACGCCATCGCGTCGGACCACACGCCACAGGACCAGGACCAGAAGCGCCTGCCCTTCGCCCAGGCCGCCTGCGGCGTGATCGGGCTGGAGACGCTGTTCCCGCTGACGCTGGAACTGGTGCACAAGGGCGCCATGCCGCTCCTGAAGGCGCTGGCCTGCGTGACCGTGAAGCCGGCGGAGATCCTCGGCCTGCCGCTCGGCCGCATCGCCAAGGGGGCGCCCGCCGACCTGATCGCCTTCGACCTGGAGGTGCCGTGGAAGGTGGACGTGACGGCCTTCAAGTCGAAGTCGAAGAACAGCCCCTTCGAGGACCGTCCCGTCCAGGGCCGCCCGCTGCGCACCGTGGTCGACGGGCGCACCGTCTGGCAGTTCGAGGGCTGACCGGGTGACTCTCCTCATCTCGGCCCTGCTGGGCTATCTGCTGGGCTCGATCCCCTTCGGCTTGGTGCTGACCCGGCTGGCCGGGCTGGGCGACATCCGCAAGATCGGCTCCGGCAACATCGGCGCCACCAACGTGCTGCGCACCGGCAACAAGCCGCTGGCCGCCGCCACCCTGATCCTGGACAGCGGCAAGGGCGCCATCGCCGCCCTGCTCGCCCTCGCCTGGGCGGGGCCGGAGGCGGCGGTCTTCGCGGCGGGCGGCGCCATGCTGGGCCACAGCTTCCCGGTCTGGCTCGGCTTCAAGGGCGGCAAGGGCGTGGCGACCGCGCTCGGTGTGCTGCTGGCGGTGTCCTGGCCGGTCGGCGTGATCGCCTGCGCGACGTGGCTGGCGATGGCCTTCCTGTTCAAGATCTCGTCGCTGTCGGCCCTGACCGCGCTGGGCCTCAGCCCGATCGTCGGCTGGATCTTCGGCGGGCCGCTGGTGGCGGGGCTGTGCCTGTTCATCGCCGTGCTGGTCGCCATCCGCCATTCCGCGAACATCAAGCGCCTGCTGAAGGGCGAGGAGCCGAAGATCAGCTTCGGCAAGAAGAAGGCCTGATCGCCCCCCGGTCAAGTCTTCAGGAACACTTCGTCCATCGCCGCCAGCAGTTCCCCCGCCAGGACGGGCTTCCTCAGGATCACCAGCGGTCCGCCCTCCCCGTCCTGCAGGCCGGGTATGCCGTCCTCGGGCGGCGAGGCGGACAGGACGACGATGGGCAGGCCGGGCCGGTCGCGGCGCAACTGGCGGATCATCGCCTCGCCACCCAGACGGGGCATGACCAGATCGGTGATCAGCGCATCGAAGGCTCCATCGGCCAGGGCATTCAGGCCGGCCTCGCCGTCCGTCACGGTGGTGACCGTGCAATGGGCCATTTCCAGCATGCGGGCCATCGCCATGGCGGTGAGCGAGTCATCCTCCACGAGAAGAATATTGAGCGGCCTCGCGAAACGCACCGGTAACCTCCACGGGTGGCGAACGGGCCGACACTCTCCACGAAGGCCTGCGTCTTCGCTCCTGCAAAAAAGTGTGGCGGCGTGCGTTATTTAGGACGCCGGCTTCCCCGTTCCAGGGGGCGGCGCCCGGCGGGCCGGTTTCGAGAAGGCGGTGACCGACCCCGCCCCACGGGCCTTGCGGCGGCTCGACCAGCGGTATTGCGGGTCGTCGGCGATCAGATGCAGATGGTCGGAGATGCGGTTGCGCTCCAGCCAGCCGAGAGCGGCCTCCAGCTCCGACAGCGTCATTTCCGACCGCGCCTTGTTCATGCAGCGCTTCAGCACGGCGTTGTAGGTGTGGTAGCTGACCGGCCCCTCGGCGACGAGGTTGTTGTCCTGGTCCTCGATCACCTGGGCCGCCGCGATCTGGCCGATGCGCTGGCGCAGATGGTGCTCCACCGCGCTGGGGACCTGGACACCGTCCTTCGCCGCGCGGTCGGGTGCGGGACGGTCGGCGGAATCGTGGCCCGGCGGCGGATTGCCGAAATCGGGGCCGGGAGCGACCACCGCGAAGCGCAGGGCCGTCGCGTTGGATTCCAGCGGGATGATCTCCGGCTCCGCCTCCACCGTGCGCTCGAAGGGCAGTTCGTGCTGGCGCCGGGTCTTCACCATCGCCCGCGTGCCCTGCTGGGTCTCCACCATCTGGCGGAACCGCTCGAACATCATGTCGGAGGGGTGGTAGATCACCGCCCGCTGCTGCTCGTAGGCGCCGGCGTGGGGGTCGACACGGGTGGCCCGCGCGATGGCCTGCTCCAGCCAGGGGCGGGAGCGGATGTGGGTCAGGCAGGCGACGTGCGAGATGGCCGGCGCGTCCAGACCCTCATAGGCCATGGCGACGGAGACCAGCACGGCGGGTTCCGGACGCAGGCGGAAGGCGGCCACCACCTCCTGCGCGTCGCGCCGTTCGGAAATGGCGATCTGGGCCATCCGCGCCGCCTGCGCGCCGGGCATCCAGCCGCGCAGCGTGTCGAGGTAGTTGCGGGCGGTCTCCTGGTCCGGCGCGATCACCAGCAGCTTGCCCAACCCCGCCCCCTCATGCCCAGCCCCCTCATGTCCGGAACCGTTCCCTGCCGCCCGCCGCTTCGCGCGATGCTCGCGGCAGGAGCGGTAGGCCTCGCGCAGCATGGCCTGGGCGAAGCCGGTGCGCAGCGCGGTGAACAGGGCGTCGCGGGTGTTCTCCCCGGCGCGGGACAGCGCGTCGACGCTGCGCGTCGTCCGCTCCGCGTCCAGCCACGTGGCGGTGCCGTCCATGGCGCCGAAGGTCACCGGCAGGATCGCCTTCTCGGCCAGCGCCTGCCGCCGCGAATAGCCGACGATGGCCCAACCCGGCGCCTTGAAGTCGATCTCGCGCACCCGCCGCACCCCCAGCGGGGCGCGGTAGGGCAGCCACAGGATGGGGCGCCCGTCCGCCCGCTCCAGCGTGCCGCTCATCAGCAGCCGGGCGGCGGCGCTTTCCAGCAGCGGCAGGATGGAGCGGCTCCAGGCGGTCTCGTCCTCCGCCGTGGCCGCCGTTGCGGTGTCGGCGACGGCGGGCAGGTGGTGCAGTTCGTCCACCGCCAGCAGGTAGCGGTGGCGGCGGAACTCCTGAAGGTGCAGGTCCGGGGCCGCGGCGACCGCCTGATAGGTGGTGACGTAGCCTTGCAGACCGCGGCAGGGATCGCGCCCGTTCTCCGCCGCCCGCAGCGCGATCCCGTGGCCCAGCGCCTCGCGCCAGCGCGGGTCGGCGAAGGCTTCCTCGGCCTGCCGGCGCAGGCTGTCGCGCGGCACGATCCAGCAGATGCGGTCGATCAGCCCGGCGCGCATCAGCGCCGCCCCCATGATCACCGGCAGCAGCGACTTTCCCCCACCCGGCGTCACCGCGGCCAGAACGTCCCGCACGTCCGTCTGCCGCTGCGCGATGGCCGCGGCGACGCCGGCGACCAGGGTCTGGTGGCTCCTCAACGCTGGCATGCCGGCCTGTCGCCCCTCCCTGACGGTTTCCGCGGTACGGACGGGCAAGGCTAAGCTGCGGGGAGTCGCCGGGTCACGGATTCAATCGTAGGTAGGCATCCCCCAAAGGAGGGGGGCCGCTCGCCAAAGGAGTCCGCCATGCAAGCGCTTGGCGCGCTTCCATCTGGGCGCGGCCTGGGCTTCGTGGTACACGAATTGTTCTTCTGAAAAGCACCAACGAGAAGAGCAAGGAGGGCACCGAGCGATGAGCACCCGTCCCCAGGCGGTTTCCACGCAGCATGTCGAGAACGAGCGCACCCGCGTCACCGAATGGCGTCTGGTTCCGGGTGCCGAGACCGGCGCCCATGTGCATGGCTACGACTATGTGATCGTCCCGGTGACCGCCGGCGCCTTCACCATCGTCGATCCCGACGGCAACGCCCGCCAGTTCCCGCTGGAGCCGGGCCGCTCCTACTTCCGCAAGGCCGGCGTCAGCCACAACGTCATCAACGATGGGGACAGCGACATCGTCTTCGTCGAGGTCGAATTCCTCCAGCCCGGCTGACCCCTCAAGCCCAATCCGACTGACCGATGCACCGCGGCTCCACCATGTTCGACTATGGCCAGGACGGCGACGAGCCGCTTCCCGACGCCGTCATCCGCACCGGCGGGCCGCGGTCCGTCCAGCATTTGCTGCTGTCCCTGTCGCCGGAGAACCCGCTTTACCTCTACGCCGACGCGGCGGATGCCGGGGGTGGGGCCTATTACCGGGACTCCCGCGAAGTCTGGCAGTCGCTGGCCGACGGGGAGGGCCAACGCTGGCGCTGGTTCGTCGGCAGCCAGGGCCGCGTCGTCGAGGCCGCCCCCGGCGACGTGCACGGCCTGCGCCGCGCCGCCCCGGTCGCCCTGACCATCACCTGGTACAGCCTGCCGGACCGCGAGAGCGTCGGCCGGGTGCGCAACGCCCTGCGCGCCATCGGCGCCACCTGCACCCGAGGCCCGGCGGGCTGACGGGCTCGGCGCTCCTCAACCAACGGTGTGAACGCATAGGCGCCATGTTATTTCGGAATCCCTCTTGATCAGGCCGCGATTGTGTGGTCGCGACTTCTGTCCTAAAGTTAGGAACCAGGAATCCGGGAGCATCCGACAGAGTGGCCGTCACCCAGGCACAGCCTTCGCGCGTTCTGACGCCCTGTGCCTCATCGCTCGTCCGGCGGTGACCGCCCATGATGGCCTCTTCCCACATGATCGTCGGCGGGGCGGCGTGGTTCTACGCGTCGGCGCGCTTCGGCCTGCCCTTCGACGTGGTGGCGTTCGGAGCGGCGGTGATCGGGTCGCTGGCGCCGGACATCGACCATCCCAAATCGACGCTCGGCCAGTTGATGCGGCCCCTGTCGAACGTGATCTCCGCCGTCTTCGGGCATCGCGGCGTCACCCATTCCACGCTGGCCATCGTGGGCTGCCTGTGGGTCCTGCACGAGTATGCGGACTACTCGCACCTGATCCTGCCCTTCCTGATCGGCTATCTGACCCATCTGGCGGGCGACCTGCTGACCCCGGCGGGGCTGCCGCTGCTGTGGCCGATCAAGCGGCGGCGCAACTTCGCGCTGCCCATCCTGAAGACCGGCGGGTTCTCGGAACAGCTGGCGGTCACGCTGCTGGCCGGCTGGATGATCTCCGGCCTGTTTTCCGGTTCCGGGCCGGGCCTGCCCTTCGACCGCCTGCCCTTCGAGAACTGGATGGCGATGGACCGCCCCTGGCGCTCCGCCGTCGTCGCGGCGCAGGGCTTTCTCGGGGAGGAGGGGCGGGAGCGCAGCGCACCCCCCATCCCCGCGCGCAAGCCCGCGGAGCCCGGACGGAACCGCCCGCTGAAGGGATGAGGCATGACCGCTTGGGTTGTGCTTTAAATGTAACGGTCAATGAATCATCTTCGCTTTCCGCTTCGTCAGCCTTGTCACATTTCGTCATAGAGCTGCAAAATTCTATCTTTGTCACCGCTTAGCGATTCGTTAGGCTTTTTAGGCATATTCTAACAACCATATCCAATCGATCTTAGATTGAATTTCCACACGCTTCGATGCGGATGGGTCCGACCATGGCAAAGCTTCGGATGTCGAAAGAGACACAGGCTGTCGACGGCGCTCCGCCCGACGCGGTGACGGCCATGCCGCTCCACCTCGCCCTGCCCGATCTGCCCGGTGGACGGGACAACAGCCTGAAGCGCGTGTCCGATGTCCTGGCCCCGCTGGACCATGTCCAGAAGCTCCAGCTCTACAAGATGATCCGCGACGGGTATCTGGAGGACATGGCCGAGCCGGTCGCCCAGATGCTGGTCACCATGCTGAACGGGCGGCGGTCCGAACACGCGCGCCGGGTCTGGACCGGCCTGTTCGACGCGCTGATCCTGCGCGACGATTCCCTGCTGACCAGCGGCGTCCGGCTGGCCGGTGCCCTGCATCTGGCCGATGTCAGCGCCTGGTGGTTCGCCCTGGCCCCGCGCATGGAGCCTCTGGTCGGCCGCGTCCAGGAGACGGTGGCCCGGCTCGCCAAGGACCAGCCGCTGAACGAGATCTTCGCCTCCGCCGAGGCGCAGGGCTGGGCGGACGAACTGCGCCAGCGCAGCCTCGCCGTGCTGGCCCGCCTGCGCGCCACGCCGGCGGAGGCGACCGCCTTCCTGGCCGAGGTGTCGGGCTTCCGCGCGCAGATGTTGAAACGCCACGGCGTCCGCCAACGCGAGGGCGTCGCCCGCGCGGAGCTGGAGCGGATGGAAACCATCCTTCATGCCGCCCCCGCCTGGGCGGACCAGCCCCTGCCGTCACTGCTGCACGGCGACCCGGTGCGTCTGGCGCGGGAGATGGTGCGGCGCGGCGACTGCAATCGCGAGGGAGCGGCCATGTTCGCGGTGGCCGGTCTTCACCGGCGGGACGACGCCGCCCTGGCGACCCGCCTGTTCGAGGCCTTCCCCATCGCCGTCGCCAAGGACGCGATCATCGGCCGCCTCCTCGTCGCCGCGGAGACGCTGAAGACGACGCTGACCGGCAGCTTCCTCAGCAAGCCCGGCCTGCTGGTGGCGGACGCGGTGGACGACCGCGACCATCCCTCCGCCCAGTTGCAGCATTTCCTGGCCTGGTACGACGCCGTCCACGCGCTGGAACTGGACACCACCGACCGCGAACGCAACATGGTCCATCAGGCGTTCCGCGAGTTGAGCAACGCGGTGCACGAGGATCTCGCCCCCGTCCTGGCGCGACGGATCGAGGCGCTGACCATGCACAGCGTGCTGGACCCGCTGATCGAGCGCGTGCGCTTCGTCAACGAGTTCCAGGCGCAGCTGGCGCGGCGCGGCATCGTGTCCTCCGGCAAGCCGTGGCGGGCCGAGGACGGCAACCACGTCGCCACGGTCTTCCGCCGCCTGTCCTCCACCGGTGCCGCGGAGGGGCTGCGGACGCTGGGGCAGCTCGCCGATCTGGCGGACATGCTGAGCTATCCCATCGAGATCACCGCGCTCGACATCGCGCTGGCCGGGGTGATCGAGTCCGCCCTTCGGCAGCAGAAGACGTTCGGCGCCTCCGAATCCCGCCTGATCGACCGCGTCATCGCCGTGTCGAGCGACGAGCGCAAGCGCTGCCGCTGGTGGGTCGCCCCGGAGGTCGTCACCCTGCTGGACGCCGCGGAGAAGTCCGGCATCGCCGGCCCCGCGAAGAAGTAACCGCGGACCGCCGAACCCCAACCTTTCAGCCTGTGCCCGAGGTGCGGCAGCGTCCGTTCCCGGCCGGTTCGTTCCGGCTGCGGAACGGCGGTGCAAACCTCCTGTTGTCCGGACATGTGAAGCCGGCGCCGCCCTTTGTCGTAACGGCGTCCGGCGCTCCCCCGCAGATCCGGAGTCTCCATGGCACAGCTCAAGGCCAGCCTGCGCCCGACCCCCGCCCCTCCTCCCGAACCGATTCCCGTCACGCTGAACATCAACGGGGTGGAACGGACACTTCACCTCGCCCCCTGGACGACCCTGCTGGACGCGCTGCGCCTGCACCTCGACCTGACCGGCACCAAAAAGGGCTGCGACCACGGTCAGTGCGGGGCCTGCACCGTGCTGGTGGACGGGCGCCGCATCAACGCCTGCCTGACGCTGGCGGCGATGCAGGACGGCCGCAAGGTCACCACCATCGAAGGGCTGACCACCGGCGACTCGCTCCACCCGCTCCAGGAAGCCTTCATCGAGCATGACGCCTTCCAGTGCGGCTATTGCACGCCGGGCCAGATCTGCTCCGCCGCCGGGCTGATCGCCGAGGGCAAGGCCACCACCGACGATGAGATCCGCGAACTGATGAGCGGCAACCTCTGCCGCTGCGGGGCCTACCCCAACATCGTCGCGGCGATCCGGCAGGCCATGGCGACCGCCGCCCCGAAGGCGGAGGGCGCGCCATGAGATCCTTCACCTACACCCGAGCCGGCAGCGCGGCGGACGCGGTCGGACGGGCCGGCGCCTCCGGAGCGGTCTTCGTCGCCGGGGGGACCAACCTGCTCGATCTGATGAAGTCCGACGTGGCGCGGCCGGAAAAGCTGGTCGACATCTCGCGCCTGCCACTGGACCGGATCGAGGAGACGGCGGAGGGCGGCCTGCGTCTGGGCGCGCTGGCCCGCAACGCCGACACCGCCTATGACGAGCGCGTGCAGACCCGCTACCCCATGCTGTCCAAGGCGATTCTCGCCGGGGCCTCGGCGCAGCTCCGCAACATGGCGACCAACGGCGGCAACCTGCTGCAACGGACACGCTGCTATTACTTCTACGACACGGCCACCCCCTGCAACAAACGGGAGCCGGGGTCGGGCTGCGGCGCGATCGGCGGGGTGAACCGCATCCACGCCATCCTGGGCGCCAGCGACCACTGCATCGCCGTCCACCCCTCCGACCTCTGCGTCGCGCTGGCGGCGCTCGAAGCGGTCGTCCAGGTGACCGGGCCGGACGGCGAGCGCAGTATCCCCTTCACCGAGTTCCACCGCCTGCCCGGCGACCGCCCGGAAATCGACACGGTCCTGCGGCCGGGCGACCTCGTGACATCCATCGACCTGCCGGCCAGGGGCTTCGCCGACCATTCGACCTATCTGAAGATCCGCGACCGCGCCTCCTACGCCTTCGCCCTGGTGTCGGTGGCGGCGGGGCTGGAGATGGATGGGGACACCGTCCGCGACGCCCGGCTGGCGCTGGGCGGGGTCGCCCACAAGCCCTGGCGCGACCCGGAGGCCGAAGCCGCCCTCATCGGGAAACCCGCCACGCCCGACCGGTTCCGCGCCGCCGCGCGCGTGCTGCTGCGCGACGCCAAGGGGCACGAGCACAACAGCTTCAAGATCGAACTGGCCGAGCGCGCCATCGTCCGCGCCCTGACCGAAGCCGCAGACCGCAAGGGAGCGCCCCGCCCATGATCGCCATTCCCAGCATCCCCGGCTTCCTCAAGGAGCCCAACGGCCCCATCGGCAAGCCCGTCAGCCGGGTGGACGGGCGCAAGAAGGTGACCGGCAACGCCCATTACGCCGCCGAATTCACCCTGCCGGACCTCGCCCACGGCTACATCGTCTCCAGCGCCATCGCGCGCGGCCGGATCACCCGCATCGACACGGCGGCGGCGCTCGCCCTGCCCGGCGTCATCCACGTCTTCACCCACGAGAACCGGCCGAGCCTCGCCTGGTTCGACCGCAAATGGAAGGACGACGACGCGCCCAAGGGAGCGCCCTTCCGTCCGCTCTACGACGCGGAGATCCACCACGCGCTCCAGCCGGTGGCGCTGGTGATTGCGGAGAGCTTCGAGCTGGCCCGCTACGCCGCCCGCCTCGTCCACATCGAGTATGAGGCGGCCCCCCACCAGACCGACCTGCGCGCCAACCGCGTGAACACCTTCACCCCCGGCAAGGACAAGGGCGGCTTCCAGCCCCCGCCGAAGCCGCGCGGCGACCCGGAGCAGGCCTTCCTCGACTCGCCAGTCCAGGTGGACGCAGAGTTCACCCAGGCGGCGGAATACCACAACCCGATGGAGATGCACGCCACCACCGTCCTGCACCACGATGACGGCACGCTGACCGTCCACGACAAGACCCAGGGCGCGCAGAACTGCCACACCTACATCTGCAACGTCTTCGGCCTGCCAAAATCCGCCGTGCGGGTGATGTCGCCCTTCGTCGGCGGCGCCTTCGGCTCGGGCTTGCGGCCTCAGCACCAGCTCTTCATGGCCATGTTGGCGGCGACGCAGTTGAAACGCTCCGTCCGGGTGGAGCTGTCGCGTCCGCAGATGTTCAGCTTCGGCCACCGGCCCGAAACCATCCAGCGGGTGGCTTTGGGTGCCGACCGCGACGGCACGCTGCGGGCGCTGATCCACGAGGCGGTGCAGGAAAGCTCGCGGAACGAGAATTACGTGGAGGTCGTCGTCAACTGGTCGGGCCAGCAGTACGCCTGCGACAACGTCCGGCTGGACTACAAACTGTCGCGGCTGGACGTGCACACGCCGCTGGACCAGCGCGCGCCCGGTGCGGCGACCGGAGTCCCGGCGCTGGAGATTGCCATGGACGAGCTGGCCTGCAAGCTCGGCATGGACCCGGTGGAGCTTCGCCTGAAGAACTACGCCGAGACCGATCCAAACACCGGAAACCCCTTTTCCAGCAAGGAGCTGCGGGCCTGCTTCCAGCACGGCGCGGAGCGGTTCGGCTGGGCGAAGCGCACCCCCGCGCCGCGATCGATGCGCGACGGGCGGGAGCTGATCGGCTGGGGCATGGCGGCGGGCGTGTGGGACGCCATGCAGGGGCAGGCCGCCGCCAAGGCGGTCCTGGGAGTCGACGGCAAGCTGGTGGTGTCGAGCGCCACCGCGGACATCGGCACCGGCACCTACACCGTCATGACGCAGATCGCCGCCGACGTGCTGGGCCTGCCGATCGAGGAGGTGACCTTCTGCCTGGGCGATTCCTCGCTTCCCACCGCTCCCATCGAGGGCGGGTCCTGGACCGTCTCCACCGTCGGGTCGGCGGTCAAGGCGGTGTGCGACCGGGTGCGGTCACAACTGGTCACATTGGCCGGCAAGCTGGAGAACAGCCCGCTGAAGGGTGTGGCGGAGGAGGATGTCGTCTTTGCCGATGGCCATCTGATCGTCCGGGACGACCGGTCGCGGCGGCTGTCGATCACCGACGTGATGCGCGGCTCCGGCACGCTGACGATCGAGGAGGAGGCGCGCGCCCTGCCCTATCTGCTGGCGCGGGCGCGGCACACCTTCGCCACCCATTCCGCCGTCTTCGTGGAGGTCCGGGTGGACGAGGATCTCGGCACCGTCCGGGTGGCCCGCGTGGTCAGCGCCATCGCCGCCGGGCGCATCATCAATCCCAAGACGGCGCGCAGCCAGATCCAGGGCGCCGTGGTCTGGGGCATCGGCATGGGTCTGGAGGAGGAGGCCTTCACCGATCACCGGCTGGGCCGCGTGATGAACCACGATTACGCGGAGTACCATGTCCCGGTGCACGCCGACGTGCCGGAGATCGACGTGCTGTTCGTCGAGGAGCACGACGACATGGTCAACGCGCTGGGCGCCAAGGGGGTCGGCGAGATCGGCATCGTCGGCGTTCCCGCCGCCATCGCCAACGCCATCCATCACGCGACCGGCGTGCGCGTGCGCGACTTCCCGATCACGCTGGACAAGGTGCTGGCTGGGCTTCGCTGATAAGGAAAAGTGGTCGCGTCGGGCCCCCACCCAACCCTCCCCCGCTTTGCAGGGGAGGGCTTTTTCCCCTCCCCCTGCGAAGCGGGGGGAGGTCGGGAGGGGGGCCCTACACAACCACCTCGCAAACCATCCGCCCCCTTACGCCGCGGCGACGGCCTCGACCGGCGCCATGCGGATCAGGTAGTCGAAGGCCGACAGGGCAGCCTTCGAGCCCTCGCCCATGGCGATGATGATCTGCTTGTAAGGCACCGTCGTCGCATCGCCCGCCGCGAACACGCCGGGGATGGAGGTCTGGCCGCGCGCGTCCACCTCGATCTCGCCGCGCGGGCTCAGCGCCACGGAGCCCTTCAGCCACTCGGTGTTGGGGACGAGGCCGATCTGCACGAAGATGCCTTCCAGGTCGATGCGGTGCACCTCGCCGGTGTTGCGGTTCTTGTAGCTGAGGCCGGTCACCTTGGTGCCGTCGCCATGCACCTCGGTCGTCAGGCCCGACGTGATGACGCGCACGTTGGGCAGGCTGCGCAGCTTGCGCTGCAGAACCTCGTCGGCGCGGAGCTGGCTGTCGAACTCGATCAGCGTCACCTCGGCGACGATGCCGGCGAGGTCGATGGCCGCCTCGACACCGGAATTGCCGCCGCCGATGACCGCCACGCGCTTGCCCTTGAACAGCGGGCCGTCGCAGTGCGGGCAATAGGCCACGCCCTTGTTCCGGTACTCATCCTCGCCGGGGACGCCCATCTGGCGCCAGCGGGCACCGGTGGACAGGATCACCGTCTTCGACTTCAGCGAGGCGCCGTTGGCGAGCTGGACCTCGATCAGGCCGCCCGGACCCGACGCGGGGATCAGCTTCTCCGCCCGCTGCAGGTTCATCACGTCGACCTCATACTCCTTGACGTGCTGCTCCAGCGCGGCGGCCAGCTTCGGCCCCTCGGTGTGCGAGACGGAGATGAAGTTCTCGATGGCCATCGTGTCGAGCACCTGACCGCCGAAGCGTTCCGCCGCGACGCCGGTGCGGATGCCCTTGCGGGCCGCGTAGATCGCCGCCGCGGCGCCGGCCGGGCCGCCGCCGATCACCAGCACGTCGAAGGCGTCCTTGGCCTTGATCTTCTCGGCGTCGCGCTGCGAGGCGCCGGTGTCGATCTTGGCGAGGATCTGCTCCAGCCCCATGCGGCCCTGGCCGAACGGCTCGCCGTTCAGGAAGATGGATGGGACGGCCATGATCTTGCGCGATTCGACCTCCTGCTGGAACAGCGCGCCGTCGATGGCGACATGCTTGATCCGCGGGTTCAGAACGCTCATCAGGTTCAGGGCCTGCACCACGTCGGGGCAGTTCTGGCAGGACAGCGAGAAGTAGGTCTCGAACCGGTACTCACCCTCCAGCGCCTTCACCTGCTCGATGACCTCCGCCGACTCCTTGGAGGGGTGGCCGCCGACCTGCAGCAGGGCGAGGATGAGGGAATTGAATTCGTGGCCCATCGGCAGGCCGGCGAAGCGGACGCCGATGTCGGTGCCGGTGCGCGTGATCGCGAAGGAGGGCTTGCGCGCGTCGTCGTCGCTGCGGACGAAGGTGATCTTGTCCGACAGGGACGCGATGTCCTGCAGCAGAGCCTGCATTTCCTGCGATTTTGCGCCGTCGTCCAGGGAGGCGGCCAGTTCGATGGGCTGCGTGATCTTGTCGAAATAGGCCTTGAGCTGGCCTTTGACGTTGCTATCCAACACGGCGAGGGCTCCCGAAAGTGGTTTTTCGAAGCGAGCCCGGTGGCGCCAGGGCGGGTCCGGGCAGCAGAAGTTCGTTGAAGCGTTTCTTGTCGAACGGCGGATCTTGGTGAACGGCGGATCTTGGTGAACGGATGAAGGCCACTCGTGATCCGGGCCCGGAATCGATCCGGGCCCGAAGCCGTGGCACCGCGGCCAGCGTAGCCGACGGCCGAACCGTCCGGCCGCGGTTGCGGCCGGCGGTTCCCAGAGGATCAAGCCGGAGAGGCTTAGATCTTGCCGACGAGGTCGAGCGACGGGGCGAGCGTCTTCTCACCCTCTTCCCACTTGGCCGGGCAGACCTCGCCCGGGTGCGAGGCGACGTACTGGGCGGCCTTCACCTTGCGGAGCAGCTCGCGGGCGTCGCGGCCGATGCCGCCGGCGGTGATCTCGACGATCTGGATCTTGCCGTCCGGGTCGACGACGAAGGTGCCGCGGTCGGCGAGGCCCTTCTCCTCGATCAGGATCTCGAAGTTGCGGCAGATCGTGGCGGTCGGGTCGCCGACCATGGTGTAGGCGATCTTGCCGATGGCCGGCGAGGTGTCGTGCCAGGCCTTGTGGCAGAAATGGGTGTCGGTCGAAACGCTGTAGATCTCAACGCCGAGCTTCTGGAACTCGCTGTAGTTATCGGCCAGGTCTTCCAGCTCGGTCGGGCACACGAAGGTGAAGTCCGCCGGGTAGAAGAAGACGACCGACCACTTGCCCTTCAGGTCGGCATCGCTGACGTCGATGAACTTGCCGCCCTTGAAAGCGGTCGCCTTGAACGGCTTAATCTCGGTGTTGATCAAGGACATGATTTCTCCATCAGTCTGAATGATTGGAGCAAGCGTCACTCCGGTGTCCTGCCAGCCTGGCCCCGTCTCCCCAATGGTTTCCCAAATGGGCTACCGGTGCCGCGGCATCCCTGCCGGAAGTCTGCTCCCCCCTCGTTGGTCGCTTGACACCAGGGAAGTTAGGGGCAATGGGTCAGCGATGGAAGCGAAAAATACCAATCGCTTTGATCGATAAAACCGATTATTGTGCAGTGCATGAAGCCCCTTCCCACCTTGCGCCAGCTCCACTACCTCGTCGCCGTCGTCGATCGCTGCCATTTCGGCAAGGCGGCGGAGGCGTGCCTCGTCAGCCAGTCCACGCTCAGCGCCGGCATCCAGGAATTGGAGAGCCTGCTGGGCGCGCCGCTGCTGGAGCGCACGCGGCGCACCGTCCTGCCGACCCCGCTGGGCCGGGAGATCGCCGACCGCGCCCGCATCGTGCTGAAGGGGGCGGAGGAGCTGGTGGACATGGCCCGCTCGGTGGAGGACCCGATGTCCGGGCCGCTCCATCTGGGCGTGATCCCGACCATCGGCCCCTTCCTGATTCCCCGCGTGATGCCGGCCCTGCGCGACAGCTTCCCCAAGCTGAAGCTGTTCCTGCGCGAGGACCAGACGGCCCGGCTGCTCGACCGGCTGGAGTCGGGGGAGCTCGACGCGGCCATCCTGGCCCTGCCCTACCCCTCCGGCGACGTGGAATCGATCGACCTCGCCGAAGACCGCTTTTCCGTGGTCTGCACGCCCAACCACCGGCTGAGCGACGTCACGACGCCCCGCCCGTCCGACGTGGCGCTGGACGATCTGCTGCTGCTGGAGGACGGGCACTGCCTGCGCGACCACGCGCTGGCCGCCTGCTCCATGGAAGGGGCACGGCAAAGCGCTGCGTTCCAGGGCACCAGCCTGCACACGCTGGTCCAGATGGTCGCCAACGGGCTGGGGGTGACGCTGCTGCCGCAGATGGCGCTCGACTCGGGGATTCTGCGCGGTTTGGATGTGGTGGTTCGCCCGCTGGGCGGGGAGCGGCCCTTCCGCCGCATCGGGCTGGTCTGGCGCCGCACCTCCGGCCGCAAGGAGACCTTCCGGCAACTCGCCGCCGCCTTGAAGACGGAGATGTCCCGCGACAGCGGGCCGCAGGCTCCCGCCAATGGCGACGCCAGCGTGCGGACCGCCGCCTGACCGGGAGTCAGAGAACGCCGGGGGCAGAGAACGCCGGGGTCAGAGAACGCCAGGGTCAGAGAACATAGGTCATCACGAGATAGAGAAGCGCCTCGCCGTCGCCGACATTGCGGTAGGCGTGGGGGGAGTCGGCGTCGAACTGGATCGTGTCGCCCTCCTCCAGCCGGTGGGTGCCGTCGCCGGTCTCGATCTCGACCACGCCGCGCCCGACCAGGATGTTCTCCACGGTGCCGATGGTGTGGGCGTCGGCCCGTTCATCGGTGCCGGGGGCGAGGCGCAGCTCGTAGAACTCCACCTGCCGCTCGCCGTGGAAGGGAAACAGCGCCCGCGAGCTGAAGCGTCCGTCGCGCGAGGCCAGCGGCCGGCTGTCCGCCCGCCGGATCACCGTGGTCCCGCCGCTGCCCCCGCTGCTGAGCAGGCTGGAGAAGGGCACGTCGAGCGCGCGGGCGATGGTCCACAGGAAATCGATGTTGGACGGCCCGCGCCCCGCCTCGACCGCCGTCAGCTCCGCCCGGCTGTTGCCCGACAGCTTGGCGAGCGCATCGACGGACAGCCCCTGGCGGAGCCGGAAATTGCGGATGTTCTCGGCGATCACGCCGGTCAGCGGGTTGGCGTCGCCGTCCGCGGTCCGGGGGTCCGTGGTCCGGGGGGTCGAAGTCGTGCTCATGGTGTCTGGCCCTCCCGTTCTGTGAATGCGTGTCGAATTCCTGGGACTCAGCGGGGCGCCTGCTGGATCTGGTCGAACAGGGCGCCGTCCGCGAAATGGGTCGCCTGGGCCTTGCGCCAGCCACCGAACACGTCGTCCACGGTCACCAGCGCCACCGGGGAGAAGCGCCCGGCATACTGCCGCGCCAGTTCGGGATGGCGGGGCCGGTAGAAGTTCCGCGCGGCGATCTCCTGCCCCTCGCGGGTGTAGAGATACTGCACATAGGCCTCGGCCACCTTGCGGGTGCCCTTGCGGTCGACCACGCTGTCCACCACGGCGACCGGCGGTTCGGTGAGGATGGAGAGGGACGGCACGACGATTTCGAACTGGTCGGCGCCGAACTCCTGAAGCGACAGGAAGGCCTCGTTCTCCCAGGCCAGCAGAACATCGCCGACGCCCTTGCGGGTGAAGGTCAGCGCGGCCCCGCGGGCGCCACTGTCGAGCACCGGCACGTTCCGGTAGAGGTCGGCGATGAACTGCCTGGCCTTCGCCTCGTCGTTGCCGTTCGTCTTCAGCGCGTAGGCCCAGGCGGCCAGATAGTTCCAGCGCGCCCCGCCCGAGGTCTTCGGGTTCGGCGTCACCACCTCCACCCCCGGCTTCACCAGATCGTCCCAGTCCCTGATCTGCTTCGGGTTGCCCTTGCGGACCAGGAACACGATGGTCGAGGTGTAGGGGGAGCTGTTGTTCGGCAGGCGGGTCCGCCAATCCTTCGCGATCAGCCCGGCGTCGGCGATGGCGTCCACATCG
This sequence comes from Azospirillum sp. TSH58, assembly GCF_003119115.1. NCBI lineage: Bacteria > Pseudomonadati > Pseudomonadota > Alphaproteobacteria > Rhodospirillales > Azospirillaceae > Azospirillum > Azospirillum sp. TSH58. The sequence continues at coordinate 1,660,485 of NZ_CP022367.1, read as the reverse complement.
TAGCCCAGAGCCAGAGTCACCACGTCGGCGTCCAGCCCATCCATCACCGAGCGCGCCTGCGCGCCCGACCCGCCGTGCGACTGCCGGATCACCACCGTTTCCCCCGATGCATCCGCCCAGGTGCGGGCGAAGGCCGGGTTGAATTCCTCGTACAGCTCCCGCGTCGGGTCGTAGGAGACGTTCAGGATCGTGCTGCGGCTCGCGGCGCTGGCGGTCGCCAGGGCGGCCAACGTCACCAGCCCGACGGCGATGAGGCTCTGGCTGAAGCGCGACGGCATGAACGGTGTTCCCCAGGCTGACGGTCGATGGCGCGGTGCCTGGGATTATTGAACACAAGTGATCCCTATCAGACAAGTCGTCTTTTGCGATCCTGTGTGTAATTCACATATGCTCAATTCATATTTATCAAAATTTATATGTGAAAATAGGGGATCGAACCGCGCCACCGGACGAACGGCGCAACCTGACCGGTCAAGCCTGCTTGGCGTCGATGATGCCGCGGCGGATGGCGCGGGTCTTGGTGAAATGGTCCTGCAACTGCTCCCCCTCGCCCCAGCGGATGGCGCGCTGCAGGGCGGTCAGGTCCTCGGTGAAGCGCTGGAGGATCTCCAGAACCGCCTCCCGGTTGTTCAGGAACACGTCGCGCCACATCACCGGATCGCTGGCGGCGATGCGGGTGAAGTCGCGGAAGCCGCCGGCCGAGAACTTGATGACCTCGGACTTGGTGTCGTCCTCCAGGTCGGACGCCGTGCCGACGATGGTGTAGGCGATCAGGTGCGGCAGGTGCGAGGTGATGGCCAGCACGCGGTCATGGTGGTTGGCGTTCATCAGTTCCACGGTGGAGCCGATGCGGCGCCACATCGCCACCACCTTGTCCACCGCGCCCTCGTTGGCGCCGGGCGGCGGGGTGACGATGCACCAGCGGCCCTGGAACAGGGTGGCGAAGCCGGCCTCCGGCCCCGAATGCTCGGTGCCCGCCACCGGGTGGCCGGGGATCAGATGCACGCCGTCGGGGATGTGCGGCCCGACGTCGCGGAGCACCGCCTGCTTCACCGAGCCGACGTCCGTCACGATCATGCCGGGGCGCAGCAGCGGCCCGAGTTGCTCCCCCACCTCGGCGAAGGCGCCGACGGGGGTCGCCAGCACCACCACGTCCGCGCCGTCCAGCGCTTCCGCCAGATCGGTGGTGGCCCGCTCGACGATACCCAGCTCCATCGCCTTGGCGCAATGCTCCGGGTTGCGGTCGGCGCAGACGACCTGCCGCGCCACCCCGTAATGCGTGAGCGCCCGCGCCAGGGACGAACCGATCAGACCCACGCCGACGATGGCGACGCGGTCGAACAGGGGAGTGGCCAGGGTGGCGGCCAGAGGGGCGGCGGTCTCGCTCATGATCTCAAGGCACCGGCTGCGGATGGGTTGCAGAACGCCCCGCTATAAAGCACCAAGGCGCCCCCCGACCAAGTGAAACTTTGCCCGGCCCGGCGCTTGCGGCGGCCGAAACGAAAAGGCCGGGCGCGAAGCCCGGCCTGTTTCCGCTCGATCCGACGGCACCGTTACGCCGCCAGGAAGTCCTTCAGCGCCCGCACCACCTCGCGCATTTCGGCCTCCGTGCCGATGGTGACGCGCAGGCAGCTCGGCAGGCCATAGGCGGGCATCTGGCGGACCAGGATGCCGCGGCCCTTCAGGAACAGGCGCGCCGCCTCGGCATCGTCCTTGCCGGCGGCCTGCCCGGCGAAGTCCACCAGGACGAAGTTCGTCACGCTGGGGTGGGTCTTCAGGCCAAGCCCCTGCACCTGCTGGACGAACCACTCCCGCCATTCGGTGTTGTGGCTGCGCGAGCGCTCCAGGAACCCGGTGTCCTCCAGCGCCGCCACGCCGGCGATCTGCGCCGCGGAGGAGACGTTGAAGGGACCACGCACGCGGTTCAGCACGTCGGCGATCCCCGCCGGGCAATAGGCCCAGCCGAGCCGGACCGAGCCCAGCGCGAAGATCTTCGAGAAGGTGCGGGTCATCACCACGTTGGGGAAGCGGTCAACCAGCTCCTGCCCCGCCGAATAGTCATTGTGGTTCATGTACTCGGCGTAGGCCGCGTCGATGACCAGGATGGCGTTCTCCGGCAGGCCGGCGTGCAGCCGGGCCATCTCGTCGGCGGTGATGTAGGTGCCGGTCGGGTTGTTCGGGTTGGCGACGAAGACCAGCCGGGTGCGCGGCGTGACGTGGGCCAGCAGCGAATCCACGTCGGTGGTCAGATTCGTCTCCGGCGCCTGGACCGGGGTGGCGCCGACCGACTTGGCGCCGATCGGGTACATCAGGAAGCCGTGCTGCGAATACAGCACCTCGTCCCCCGGCCCGGCATAGGCGCGGATCAGCAGGGCGATCAGCTCGTCGGAGCCGGCGCCGCAGACGACGCGGTCGGCGTCCAGGCCGAAGCGCTCGGCGATGGCCTTGCGCAGCTTGGCGGAGCCGCCGTCCGGATAGCGGTGCAGTTCGCCCGCGGCGGCCTTGTAGGCCTCCACGGCGCGCGGGCTGGGGCCGAGCGCGCCTTCGTTGGAGGCGAGGCGGATGTGCCCCGCATGCTCGCCGCCGACGTAGGGGGCGATGTCGAGAATCCCCGGGCGGGGCGCCGGGCCGTTGTTCGGCTGGGTCATGTCAGGTCTCAGACCTTGCGGGCGTTATTGGGCGGGCGTCATTGGAAAGACGAGGCGGAGAGATGAAGCGGGACGGCGTAGCCGCCCACGATGTTGATCCGCACCGGGATCTCGCCCAGCCGGCCGGCGAAGGCGGACAGGCGGGGGTCGGTGTGGTCGACGAAGTCGGCGACCTCGACCAGATGGATGGACGGGCCGGACGGGTCGCGGGCGTGCCAGGTGCAGAAATAGGTCGGGGCGAGGCCGCTCGTCTCCAGATGGTCCTTGAGCCGGCCGCGGCTGAGGTCGTGCCCCAGCTCGATCCCCAGCAGGGTGCGGTCGTCGCCGGTCGGCTCGTGCGGGACCAGCGCGATGGCCAGCGCGTCGCGGTCCTCGCCGCGGGCGTTGCCGCGCCCGGCGAAGGGCAGCCGCGCGACCACGCGCGGCGTGCGCGCGTCGGACGACACCAGGAAGCGCCACCAGGGGTCGGCGTCGTCTTCCGCCGGGTAGGGAACGACGCCGACGGTGGCCGTGCCCTCCGACACCGCGCGGATGGCCGCGGCGGGGGAGTTGACGGCGGTCATCGGAACGACGCTGCCGAAATGGTCGCGGGCCACGTCCCAGAATCCGCGGCGATCCTCCGGCGCGTAGACGGCGACGGCGAAGGGGCCCTGGAGCCGGGTGAAGGCGGTGATCATCTCCCGCCACATGCGGACGAGGGCCATCGCCGGGAAGGAGCCGGCGTGGCGCGCCATCAGGCGGCGCAGGATGACCGCCTCGCGCGCCGGGCGCAGATAGATCGGGGTCTGGGGATTCCCGCTGACCTGACCCTCGGCGGCCTCGATCTGGCTTTTGACCACGCCGACGCGCTCCACCACCGCCGTGCGGCGCATCAGCAGGTCGTGGATCGTATCGTCGATGTGATCGATCTCGCGGCGCAGATCGTCGAGCGGGGACTTGGGCGGAGGCATGGGGCGGGAAACCGTCAAATCCAGGGCGAATCCAAAGCCGGATAGTAGTAGTCCGCAAGCGCCGCGAAATCAAAGAAAACGTTGACACTCCCAACCGCCGGTCCATAGCTATGATCTCCCGTTTTCCGGAGGCCCCCGACCCGTCATGTCCGCGCCGAACCCCGCCGCCGCCGTGCCTGCCGCCGTGCCTGCCGAGCCCGCGACGATGCCCGGCCACCGGGTCACGCTCGGGGTGGACAAGCCCATGCGGCTGGACAGCGGGGCGGAGCTGGGACCCTTCGAGGTCGCCTATCAGACCTACGGCACGCTGAACGCCGACCGGTCGAACGCCGTCCTGATCTGCCACGCCCTGACCGGCGACCATTACGTGCTCGACCAGCATCCGGTGACCGGCAAGCCCGGCTGGTGGGAGATGCTGGTCGGTCCGGGCAGGCCGGTCGACACCGACCGCTACTTCGTCATCTGCTCCAACGTGATCGGCGGCTGCATGGGCTCCACCGGCCCGAAGGAGACCGATCCGGCGACCGGCAAGCCCTACGGCCTCGGCTTCCCCGTCATCACCATCGGCGACATGGTGCGCGCGCAGAAGCTGCTGGTGGAGCATCTCGGGATCGAGCAGCTCTTCTGCGTGATCGGTGGCTCGATGGGCGGCATGCAGGTGCTGCAATGGGCCGTCGCCTATCCCGAATCGGTCTTCGCCGCGGTGCCGATCGCCACGGCGGCCCGCCACTCGGCGCAGAACATCGCCTTCCACGAGGTCGGCCGGCAGGCGATCATGGCCGACCCGGACTGGGCCGGCGGCAACTACCTGCTGGAGGGCACCCGCCCGCACCGCGGCCTCGCGGTGGCGCGCATGGCCGCGCACATCACCTACCTGTCGGAACCGGCGCTGCACCGCAAGTTCGGGCGCAACCTGCAGAACCGCCAGACCGTCACATACGGCTTCGACGCCGATTTCCAGGTGGAGAGCTATCTGCGCCACCAGGGCATCACCTTCGTCGAGCGGTTCGACGCCAACTCCTACCTCTACATCACGCGGGCGATGGACTATTTCGACCTCGCCGCGGATTACGGGGGCGGCACCCTGTCCAACGCCTTCCGCAAGGACGGCAAGGGCACGCCGGTGCGTTTCTGCCTCGCCAGCTTCTCCAGCGACTGGCTGTTCCCCACCTCCGAATCGCGGGCCATCGTGCACGCGCTGAACGCGGTGGCCGCGAACGTCAGCTTCGTGGAGATCCGCACCGACAAGGGCCACGACTCCTTCCTGCTGGACGAGCCGGAATTCCATCAGGTGATCCGCGGCTTCCTGGACGGCTGCGCCGAGCACCGCGGCCTGACACGGACCTCCAGACCATGACATCCCGGCCATGAGCCCCCTCGACGACAAGCAAGCCTCCGCCCGCGCCGTCTCCGGCAACGGCATCCGTTCCGACCTGAAGCTGATCGCGGAGATGGTGGAGCCGGGCAGCCGCGTGCTCGACGTCGGCTGCGGCGACGGCGCCCTGCTCGCCTTCCTGTCCCGCCAGAAGGGAGTGGACGGTCGCGGGATCGAGCTGTCGATGGACGGCGTGCACCAGTGCGTGGCGCAGGGCCTGTCGGTCATCCAGGGCGACGCCGAAACCGACCTGAAGGACTACCCGCCGGGCGCCTTCGATTACGTGATCCTCAGCCAGACCCTCCAGGCGATGCGGGAGCCGCGGACGGTGCTGGAGACGATGACGCGCATCGGACGGCGGGCCATCGTGTCGGTGCCCAATTTCGGCTATTGGCGCATCCGCGCGCAGCTTCTGCTGACCGGGCGCATGCCGGTGACGGAGAAGCTGGGCTACCAGTGGTGGGAAACGCCCAACATCCATTTCTGCACGATCAAGGACTTCGTCGTCCTGGCGGAGGAGATGGGCATCCGCATCGAGCGCTGCATGATCGTGAACGGCGCCGGCCGGGTCACCGGCCACGCCCATTCCGGGCTCGCCAACCTGCTGGGCGAGCAGGGCGTCTTCCTGCTGCGCCGGGACTGACCGGACCACGCCGGGCCCCGGCGATGCAACCCCTGCCCCGCTGGCGCTGTTGATAGGCAAAGTCCGTTCAACAACCGTCAGCGGGAGCCACGCACCATGCGCCTCGTCCCCTCCTCCGTCCTCGCCGCATCGGCCGCCGCCCTGCTGCTGTCCGGCACCGCCTCGGCGCAAACGCCGCAGGCGTCACCGGACACCGCCCGTCCCCCGCTGATGACGGCGCCGCGCCCGGACGACACCCCGGCCACCTCGCCCGCGACGTCGCCGGAGGGCCTCGGCGGCGCCGCTCCCTCCGACGAGATGCAGCGCGCGGCCCCCTCCGTCGCCGCGATCCCCCACCTGCTGACCCCGGAGGAGGCGCGGACCCTGATCGGCAAGGAGGTGCGGACCCGCGACGGCCAGCCCGGCGGCTCCATCAAGGATTTCACGCTGGACGGCAGCGCCGCCTCGATCGAGCGGATCGTGCTGGCCCCCGCCGAGGGCAGCGGCGCGGACGGGAAACTGCGCTCGCTGCCGGTCAGCATGCTGCGCACCGACATCGCGGGCGCGTCCGCCGGCGGCGACGGTTCCACGCCGCCGACGCTGGACCTGCCGGCCGCCGAACTCGCGCGGGCGCCGGAATTCACCTATGGCGAGGGCGTGAAGACGGTGACCGGCCAGCCGCAGTGACCGTTCAGGCGCCACCCTCCACCGTACGCAGCAGGTCGAGCACGAGCCGTTCCCCGTCCGGCCAGGGGCCATAGCCGGCGGCGGTGTTGATGTGGTCGAGGTCGCCGCCGTCGATGAAGTCGGCGCCCCACCCCACCGCGAATCCGCAGGAGCGCGCGACCGGGGCGTAGGGATCGTTGCGGCTGGCCAGCACCACCGTGCGGAAGGGCAGCGGGTCGGTGGGCACCGGGGCGAAGCCGTGGACCTCCGGCGGCGTGTGCGCCGCCGATTCGACGTCGGGCGGGGCGACCAGCAGGGCGGCGGCGACCTTGCCGACCGACGACCCGCTCCGCACCGCCCAATGGGCCACCGTCATGCAGCCCAGGCTGTGGGCGATCAGGACGACCGGCGCGGCCGCGGCGGCCACGGAGTCCTCCAGCGACCGCACCCAATCCTCCAGGGCCGGCGCGTCCCAGTCGACCTGCTCGACCCGCGTGAAGGACGGGTGGCGCCGCTGCAGCCAGCTTTGCCAGTGGTCCGGACCGGAGTTGCCGAGTCCGGGGACGATGAGAACGCTCGCTTTCGCCATGGGGTCCGATCCGCTGCGGTGACCAGGGACGTTACAAAGCCGGAAGCCCCCGGAGCAAGGCCTACGGCTCCTCCGACACCCGCCACGCGCCGGACCCCGCCGGGCGGCGGGCCGGGGCCGCCCCGCCGGGAAGCGGGACGATCAGGCGGCGCTTGGCCGGTTGCTGGGTCTTGCGCGACACCCCGGCGAAGATCTGCTTGGACGCCTCGATCATCGTCACGCCGGCGAAGGCCTTGAACCATCGGCAGCCGACCTCCTCCCAGGCCGGGGCGGTCTTCATCAGGAAGCGGGAGCGCAGCGGCGGCAGGAACAGGGCGTGCCCCGTGCGCTCCGGCACGAACATGGTGTCGCGCAGAACCTGCTTCAGTTGCGAGGCCGAATAGGGGAAGCCGTGCCCGAAGGGCGTCCAGTCGGCCCGCGCCCACAGGCCGCGGCGGTTCGGCACCACCACCAGCACCCGCCCGCCGCCGGCCAGCACGCGCCAGATCTCCCGCATCATCGGGCGGAGCTGCTCCGTGCCCTCCAGCCCGTGGACGAGCAGCACGCGGTCCACCGACATGTCGGCCAGCGGCAGGTCCGCCTCGTCGCCCAGCGCCACCAGCCCCGGCCCGCCCGGCGGCCAGAAGGTCACACCCTGGGTCGCCGGCATGATCGAGAACACCCGCTCCGCCTCGTCGCGGAAGGGTTGCAGATAGGGCGTGGTGTAGCCGACCCCCAGCACGATCTGCCCGCGCAGGTCGGGCCAGATGGTGCGGATGCGCCGGCGGATCATCCGCCGCGCCGCCTGACCAAGCCCGGACTCGTAGAATTCACGAAGATCGACGATATCGGTGTACATGGTCATCCCAGGCTATCACGTTTCGATCAAACGTCCATTCATGCGGGAGGGGCCCAAGGCCATGGACATCCACCTGATTCCGGCGTTCGCCGACAACTACATCCACCTCCTGCGCGACCCGGCCAGCGGCGCCGTGGGGGTCGTCGACCCCGGCGACGCGCAGCCTGTGCTGGCGGAACTGGACCGGCGCAACTGGACGCTGACGCACATCTTCAACACCCACCATCACAACGACCACATCGGCGGCAACCACGCGCTGAAGGCGCGTTATGGCGCCGACGTGATCGGGCCGCGCGCCGACGTCGCCCGCATTCCCGATATGGAGACGTGTCTGGGCGAAGGCGAGACCATTTCGTTCGGATCGCTCACCGCGCACGTGTTTTTTGTCCCCGGCCACACCTCCGGCCACATCGCCTTCTGGTTTCCCGAGGCCAAGGCGCTGTTCAGCGGCGACACGCTGTTCGCGCTCGGCTGCGGACGGCTGTTCGAAGGCACGCCGGCCCAGATGTGGACCTCGCTGATCAAGCTGCGCGGCCTGCCGGACGACACGCGCGTCTATTGCGGCCACGAATACACCCTGTCCAATGCCCGCTTCGCCGTGACGGTGGAGCCGGACAACGCCGCCCTGAAGGCGCGCGCGGCGGACATCGCCGCGCAGCGGGAGCGCGGGGAGCCGACCATCCCCTCCACGCTGGGCGTCGAGAAGGCCACCAACCCCTTCCTGCGCGCCGACGTGCCGGAGGTCCAGACCGCCCTCGGCATGGCCGGGGCCGACCCGGTGGCGGTCTTCGCCGAGATCCGCGGCCGCAAGGACCGCTTTTGAGAAGGACCGCTTTTAAGACCGCGCGCCCTCGCGCTACGCTGACGCCCACAAAACGGGAGGAGAGATTTTGATGAAGCTGCGCTGGAGCCCGACCTCGCCCTACGTCCGCAAGGTCGCGATGGTCCTCATCGAATGCGGGCTGGATTCGGCGGTCGAGAAGCAGGTGACCAACGCCTGGGCGCCCGACACCGACCTGCCGGCGGACAACCCGCTGGGCAAGGTGCCGGCGCTGATCCTGGACGACGGCTCGGCGCTCTACGACAGCCCGGTGATCGCCGAGTATCTCGACTCGCTGCACGACGGCCCGCGCCTGTTCCCGGCCGCCGGCCCGGCGCGCTGGACGGCGCTGCGCCAGCAGGCCCTGGCCGACGGAATCTGCGACGCCGCCATCCTGCGCCGGCTGGAGCTTCAGCGGCCGGACGGCGAGCGTTCCGACAACTGGGCGGACCGCCAGCGCCGCGCCGTCGCCCGCGCGCTCGACGTGCTGGAGGCGGAGGCGCCGGCCCTCGACGGCACGCTGACCATCGGGACGCTGACCATCCTGGTGGCGCTCGGCTACCTCGACTTCCGGTTCGGGCACGAGGACTGGCGGGTCGGCCGTCCGGAGCTGGCGGCATGGTTCGCCTCGGCCTCCGACCTCGACAGCTTCCGCCGCACCGCGCCGCCGCCGGCGTGACGGAGGGCGACGCCATGGACTCGCTGACGCCCGAGCGCATCATCGCGACGCTGGGCATGCAGCCCCATCCGGAAGGCGGCCACTATGTGGAAACCTACCGGGACGCCCCGCCGGGCGGCGGGCGCGGAGTCAAGACCGGCATCCATTACCTGCTGCAGGCGGGCGAGCGCTCCCATTGGCACCGGGTGGACGCGGTCGAGATGTGGCACTGGCACGCCGGGGGTCCGCTGGAGCTGTCCATCTCCACCGATGGGCGGACGGTGGAGCGGGTGACGCTGGGGATGGACCTTGCGGGCGGCCAACGCCCGCAGGGGGTCGTTCCGGCGCACGCGTGGCAGGCGGCGCGGCCGTTGGAAGGCTGGGTGCTGGTGGGCTGCACCGTGTCCCCCGCCTTCGAATTCGCCGGCTTCGAGATGGCCCCGGAGGGGTGGGAGCCGGGATAGGAGAGCAGAACGAATGGACCGCCAGACGCCGTCGCAGAAAAAAGGCGCCCCGGAAACGGGGCGCCTTTTCTTCGTCAGCCTTCCGAAAACCGCCGTCAGGGCAATTCCAGGTTCAGGGCTGGTCCAGATTCAGGACTGTTCCAGGTTGATCCGGCTCGGCAGCGGGTCGAGCTGGTCGCGGTACTTGGCGTCGGGGCGCGCGGCGTAGGGCTTGGAGGTCGGCGACATCAGCGTCTCGAAGCTGAGGGCGCAGATCCGCATGCCCGGACGCAGCGCCAGCGGCAGCCGTCCGCAGTTGAAGAATTCCAGCGTGATGCGGCCGTTCCAGCCCGGATCGATGGTGTGCGCGGTGGCGTGCACCATCAGGCCCAGGCGGGCGAGGCTGCTGCGACCGTCCAGGCGGCCGGCGATGTCGTTGGGCAGGCCGATGCGCTGCACGGTGATGCCGAGCACCAGCTCGCCCGGATGCAGGAAGAAGGGCTCGCCGACGGGGACCTCGACCCGGTCCATCAGCTTGTCGGGAACCTGGCTGGGATGGCCCTCGGGCGGGGCGAGGTCGACGAAGGCCGCCTTGCCCGGCGGGAAGACCTGGAAGGCGTTCCCAAGCTGGAGGTCCACCGACATCGCGCCGATCTGGCTCTCCGCCGGCAACGGGTCGATCTCGATGCGTCCTTCAGCGAGGTATCGGCGAATATCGACGTCTGACAGCTTCATTCCTTCCGAACCTCCTGTCGAACCCGCAATCGGCGCGGCTCCGGTCGCTTTCCTGGCGCACTCTATAGCCGGATCGACGCCTCTCGACAACACAATCGCCAGTCCCTTAGATGGGGCCGCTTGGCAAAAGGGGTGTGGGAATGACGGTATCCTCGATCGACGCGTCGGCAACGGAGCATGAGGCCGCGTTGCGGCGCCTGTCCGTCATCCTGGGCGACGTCCCCCCCGTGGGCGACCGGCCGGACGCGCTCTCGCTGTTCCGGACCCGCGTCGCCGACCATGGGGCGCGGGTCCGCGCCCTGCGGGATTCCGCGTCGCCCCTGTTCGTCGTGAACAACGACCTGACCGCCTATGCCTCCCAAAACGGCGCTCTGCCGGAACTGATTCTGGTCGGCGACAATCCGGGGCGCCGGGAGTTCGAGCAATCCGTCTATCTGTGCGTCCAGGGGCGCGCCGGGGCGATGGCGCACAGCTTCTTCGACGGCATCTTCGGCGCCGCGTCCTTCCGCAGCAAGGTGATGGTGCTGAACAAGAGCTCCTTCCACACGCCGCGCACGGTGGGCCTGACGGAAGCGATGCGCGGCGATCCGGCGCTCGCCGAGGCCATCCGCCGCGACCAGGAGGAGAACGCCCGCCTGATCGCCGACTCGGTGGCCCTGCTCGGCGTTCCGGTCGTCACCATCGGCATGGAGAGCGGCGGGACGACCTTCCAGAGCTTCCGCAAGGCGCTGGAAGCCCGTTACCGCGCCCTTGGCAACCCGCCGGCGGTCTTCCAGGGAAAGCGCCTCGCCGGCCCCTTCCGCAAGGTGCCGCATTTCTCGCTGTCGAAAATCTTCTGCCGCAACGCCGATCCCGCCTGGAACGCCGCATTGGACGGCTTCCTCGCCCGCCACGCCGCGGTTCCGGGCCTGCGGACGGACAACGGCAACGTGTCGTCCAAGCTGCTGCTCGGGCTGGGGGACGGCCCGCTGCTCGCCGATTACCTGGACAGGGTGATCCTCGGCAACGGCGGATAAACCTCCACGATCATCAATGGCTCAGGGTCTGCATGGCCTTGCGGCAGGCGTCCTCGCAGGTCCGGCAGGCTTCGGCGCAGATGCGGCAGTGCTGGTGCATGCCGGCGTGGCGCTCGCACTCCTCGGCGCACAGGCGGCAGGCGGTGGCGCAGACGTCGAGCATGGCGCGGATCACCGCCTCGTTGGAACCGCTGCGCCGGGTGGCGACGGAACCGGTGACCGCACAGACGTCGGCGCAATCCATGTTCAGGCGGATGCACTGGACCAACGCGGCCACCTGATCCTCGCCCAGGCAGGCGTCGGCGCAGGTGGTGCAGGTCTGCGCGCAGTCGTAGCAGGCCTCGATGCAGCGGATGAGCGCGTCGTTGGTGTTTCCGCGCACTTGCGGGTGCGTGCCGATCATCTCGCGGGCGTGCATGGGCAGCCTCCGAAGGACAAATGGGATGGGGGGCGGGCGTCGTTGCCCTCCCCCGCCAACAGCGCCGCGCCGCCATGGTTCGGAAAATCTCCACCCTTTCCCTGGCCCCGCCCACGCGTGCCGGTTTACAAGCGGCCGGCACGGCTTGAGGAGAACCACGGGTGTTCAACGAGACGGTCGGTCTGACGGCGCTGATCCTGGCCGTCGCCACGCTGTACGCCGCGGTCGGGCAGGCCGGAGCCTCGGGCTATCTGGCGGTCATGGGCATCGTCGGGCTCGACCCGGCGACGATGAAGCCGACGGCACTCGCCCTGAATCTCCTGGTGGCGGCCATCGGCACCATCCGCTTCGCCCGCGCCGGGCTGTTCACATGGCGCGCCTTCTACCCGTTCGGCGTGCTGGGAATGCCCTTCTCGTTCCTCGGCGGCACGATGCACCTGCCGCCGCACCTCTACTACCCGCTGGTCGGGGCGATCCTCCTCCTGGCGGCTCTGGAACTGGCGCGCTCCACCTGGGCGACGCGCGGAACACCGGAACGGACGGGTGCGACGGCACCCCCCTTCCTGCCGGCGCTCGCCGCCGGGGCCGCCGTGGGCTTCCTGTCCGGGATGACCGGGACGGGCGGCGGCATCTTCCTGGCGCCGCTGATCCTGCTCATGGGCTGGGTCGAGACCCGCCGCGCCGCCGCCGTCTCGGCCGCCTACAACCTGCTGAACTCGGCGGCGGCGCTGGCCGGCACCTGGACGACCGCGACGACCCTGCCCGCGGCCCTGCCCTGGTGGCTGGCCGCCGCCGGGGCGGGCGGCGCGGTCGGCGCCTGGCTGGGCAGCCGCCATCTGCCGACCGCCACGTTGCGCTATCTGCTGGCGACGATCCTCGCCCTGTCCGGCCTCAAGATGCTGACGAGCTGACGCCGGACGTCCCCCACGCCCGCCGCTCCCACACTTGGGCGGGCAGGCGGCTCATCAGGCCGATGGGCAGCAGGAACAGCGCGAGATTCGTCCAGCAGAAGGCCCGGCGCCCGTCCGCCCGGCCTTGCGGCGCCTGCGCGGCGGCGCGCTCCATCCAGCCGCCGCTCGCCTCCCGGTAATCCGGCATGGCCTCCAGAACGCCGCCGGAGGTGTCGTGGGCCGGGCGGTTGTCGAACATGTCGCGGTCCATCCGGTGGGCCAGCACGCGCTCCGCCAAAGCCGGCGCCACCGCGTGCGGCAGGGCGGCGGAGCGTCCCGCGGCGCCGACGAACAGCTCGGGCCGGGGAGTCTCGGCCAGACGCAGGATGGCGTCGGCCACCTCCTCCGGCGGGCGCAGCGGGTTCATCGCCTTGACGGCGCGGCCGGTGTAGTTCGCGCCATGCTGCCACAGCGGCGTGTCGATGGGGCCGGGCAGCACGGTGCAGACCTGGATGCCGGGGTCCTCCACCAGCTCCTGCCGCAGCGTTTCGGAGAAGCCGCGGACCGCGAATTTGCTGGCGGCGTAGGCGGCGGCGTAGCGCTGCCCGACGATCGAGGCCAGCGAGGCGACGTTGATGACCGTGCCCTCCCCCCGCTCCAGGAAATGCGGCAGCACGGCGCGGCAGCCGTTGGCGGTGCCGAAGAAGTTGGTGCGCATCACCTCCTCGAAGACGTCCTGCGGAGTCTCCTCGAAGCGTCCGAAGGCGATCACGCCGGCGTTGTTCACCCAGACGTCGATCCCGCCGAAGACCTCGATGGCGCGCTCGGCCAGCCGGTTCATCTGCTCCTGGTCGCGCACGTCGGTGGGCACCACCATCGCCCGCCCCCCGGCCTCGATGCAGTCCTCCGCGACCTCGTGCAGGGCGGCGTGGCGCCGCGCCGCCAGGACCACCGCGGCGCCGTGGCGCGCAAACTCCACGGCGGTCGCCCGGCCGATCCCGCTGGACGCCCCGGTGATGACCACCACCTTGTCGAAATGCCGACCGGCCATAAGCGCTGCTCCCGCATTGTTGGTTCGAATCCGTTTCCCTGGCTAACATTCCAGCCCGGCAAAGGTGCCCCGATCCGCCGGGAGCGCCCAATCCCGCGGAACGCCAAATCCACCGGAACGGTGGAGACGGAGGCGCGAACCCGGTACAGTCGCGGCGTCCGGTGCCCATGCAGAAGAAGAGGTTACGTCCGTGGCGGCCAAGGAACTCGACGTGAAGGGGCTGCATTGCCCGCTGCCCATCCTGCGGACGCGCGCCCTGCTGGACAAACTGGCCGAGGGGGAAGAGGTGATCGTCTACGCCACCGACCCGGCGTCGATCATCGACTTCAAGCATTTCTGCAACACCACCGACAACGTGCTGCTGGCGCACGAGACGCGCGGCGAGGTGTTCGTGTACCACATCCGCCGCGGCGCCTCCGCCGCGTGATGCCCGTCTCCATTCCCGAAGGAGCCCGCCCCATGCCGACCCTGCGCCCCGCGGTTCCGCCCCCGCTGCGTCCCGGCGCGGTGGTCCATGGTCCCGGCTCCACTGCCGTCGACGCGATGATCGACCGGTTCGTGACGGAGCTGCGGCGGCGCGGCTTCCGCGTCGGCGGCGTGATCCAGCGCAACACCGGCGCCCCCGGCGACTGCGCCGACCTGATGGAGCTGGTCGACGTCGCCACCGGCCAGGCCTACGACATCTCCCAGCATCTGGGCCGCCAGTCGCAGTCCTGCCGCGTCGATCCCCAGGGAGTGGCCGAGGCCAGCCAGGCGCTGCGCCGCGCCATCGCGGAGCGCGCCGACCTGCTGGTGGTCAACAAGTTCGCCGGTCTTGAGGCGCACGGCGAAGGGCTGGCGGACGAGCTGCTGGCCGGCATCGCCGAGGGCATCCCGGTGCTGACCAGCGTCGGCAGCCGCTTCCTCAACGAGTGGCAGAGCTTCACCGGCGGCTTCACCTCCCTGATCTCGCCGGATGAGGACGCGCTGTGGCGCTGGTGGGGGCGCACCGGCTCTACGACGACCTGCTGCACGGGGTGGCGGACGCCGAGGTCCGCGCCATCACCATCGGCGCCAAATGGATCATGGTGGAGACGGACGGCGCCGCGGGTCCCGGCATCGGGCTGGCCGCCCGCCCGCAGTCGGCGCCGCCGCCCGATCCGGCGCGCTGGGCCGGTGTCGGCCTCGCCGAATTGGCCGCCCACGCCGCCCGCTCCTGGGACCCGCAGGAGGCCGCGGTCGGCATGGCCGCCCTGAACGCCCATTACAACCGCCCCGACCTGACCGGCTCGGCGGCGAACGGGCTGGACCTGTTCACCGGGATGGAGGGGCGCGTCGTCGTCTTCGGGGCCTTCCCGCAGATTGCCCGACGCCTGCCCAACGCCCATGTGGTCGAAATGAACCCCAGCGACGGGGAATTTCCGGAAGCCGCCGGGGAATGGCTGCTGCCGGGCGCGGAGGGGGCGGCGATCACCTCCTCCACCCTGACCAACCGCACCCTGCCCCGCCTGCTGTCGGTGGCGCAGGGGACCCGCGTCGCCCTGGTCGGGCCGGGGACGCCGCTGTCGCCGCGGCTGTTCCGCTACGGCATCGCCGCGCTGGCCGGCTTCGTGGTGGAGAACCGCGACGCCGTGGCCGAAGCGATCCTGGCCGGCGGCTCGTCCCAGAGCTTCCACCGCCATGGCCGCTTCGTCACGCTGCACAACGAACAAAACTGAGAGGGATTGGAATGGACGAGAAGACCCGCACCGAGCTGGAGGCCGCCGCGTTCCGCGGCCTGGTCGCGCATCTCCAGAAGCGCACCGACGTGCAGAACATCGATCTGATGAATCTGGCCGGCTTCTGCCGCAACTGCCTGTCCAAATGGTACGCCGCCGCCGCCAGGGAGCGGAACGTGCCGCTGACCGACGAGGAGGCCCGCATCGCCGTCTACGGCATGCCCTATTCGGAATGGAAGGCGAAGCACCAGAAGGAAGCGTCCCCGGAGCAGCAGAAGACCTTCGAGGACACCAAGCCCCTGCACGCCGAGATCAGCGGCCACATGCCGAAGAAGTGACAGCCCGCCCCTCTCCCGCCGCGCCGGGAGAGGGGTAATCCCGCGTTCAGGCGAACAGCCCGGTGAAGGGCAGGAACTCCACCATGTCGCCGTCGCGGATCGTGGTGGCGTCCGCCGGCATGTCCACCAGCCCGTCGGCCTCGACCATCGAGGTCAGGACGCCGGAGCTGTCGCTGGGAAATTTGTGGGCGACCGGGCGACCATCCGGCCCGGTCGCCAGACGGGCGCGCAGGAACTCCCGCCGTCCCGGCTTCTTCCTGAACTCGAATCCGGCGACGACGAGGCAGCGCGGGGCCGGCGCGCTCTCCGCCCCCGACAGGCGCAGCACCAGCGGGCGGCCCACCAGCATGAAGGTCACCATGGCCGACACCGGGTTGCCCGGCAGGCCGAGGAACGGCGTGGTCCCGATGCGCCCGAGCGCCAGCGGCTTGCCCGGCTTCAGCGCAAGCTTCCACAGATCGACGGACCCCAGCTCGCCGACCACCGCCTTGACATGGTCCTCCTCCCCCACCGACGCGCCGCCGGAGGTGACGACGAGATCGGCGGTCGCCGCGGCGTCGGCCAGGGCGGCGCGGGTCACATCCGGCTTGTCCGGCAGGATGCCGAGATCGCGCACCTCCGCCCCCAGCGCGTCGAGCTGGGCGGCCAGCGTGTAGCGGTTGGCGTCGTAGATGGTGCCCTCGGGCTTGTCCGTTCCTGGCTCGCGCAGTTCGTCGCCGGTGGAGAACAGGACGACGCGCAGACGCTTGCGCACCGACAGGCTCGACCGCCCGACCGCTGCGGCCAAGCCAATCTCCTGGGCGCGCAGCCGCAGGCCGGGCGTCAGCACGACCGACCCCGCCGTCATGTCCTCCCCGGCGTCGCGGATGTTGGCGCCGCGCTTGAGGGCGGCGGGCACCAGCACCGCGCCGTCCTCGGCCCGGCAGTCCTCCTGCATGGCCACGGTGTCCACCCCCGCCGGGATCGGCGCGCCCGTGAAGATGCGCACCGCCTCGCCCGGCCCGACCGTGCCGGGGAAGACGGAACCGGCGGGCACGCGCCCGACCACAGCCAGCCGCCGGAAATCGCCCGATTCAGCACCGTTCGCCTTGCCGAATCCCCAGCCGTCCATCGCCGAGACGGCGACCGGCGGCACGTTCACCGTCGCCGTCACCGGTTCCGCCAGGATGCGGCCGAGCGCGGCGCGCAGCGGCACCTCCTCGGGTTCCGTCACCGCGCCGTAGGTCCGCTGCACGCGGGCCAGCGCCTCGTCCAGCGGGAGGGGGGCGGCGGGGCCGGGGCCGGCGAAGCAGTCCATGCGACAATCCTTCTCCCTTGGGGA
The DNA here is from genome assembly GCF_003119115.1 of Azospirillum sp. TSH58. Taxonomy (NCBI): domain Bacteria; kingdom Pseudomonadati; phylum Pseudomonadota; class Alphaproteobacteria; order Rhodospirillales; family Azospirillaceae; genus Azospirillum; species Azospirillum sp. TSH58. Next base: position 1,643,410 of record NZ_CP022367.1, on the reverse strand, counting down.
CCGCCCCCAGGGGCGGCACCGCGTCATATCACCCCGGATAGTCCGGTGCGCGGTTCTCTTCCACCTTGATCATCGTCAAGACGCGGCGCGGCGCAAGCGTCCGTTCGTGGACGCACCATCGCGGTGGAGCAGCCTATCGGGAAATTCGCGGGATAATTGTTGGCTGCACGAATTAATTTTCGCAGCGCTGCGTTTTCCGCCTTGCGCATTTGGATCGATCCAAATAGGCTCCGCCCAACATCCGGCGCCGGAGGCATCGCCACGGCTCGCCGGACGACGAGAGGCCGATAACGAGAATCCCGCACAGGGACCGTCCGCCGGCGGCGCGCAGCGCCCCGGTCTGGTTGCGGCCGGTCCGGAAGCGGAGGGAAAGCCCGTGAACTACACCTTCGATTTCAAGGCGGTCATCGAGTCCTGGGACTACCTGCTCCAGGGCGCTTGGCTGACCGTGCAATTGTCGATCGGCGCCATGATTCTCGGCCTGATCGTCGCCATTCTCTGCGCGCTCGGCAAGACGTCCGGGCCGAAGCCGGTCCGCTGGATCATCAACGCCTACATCGAGGTGGTGCGCAACACGCCCTTCCTGGTGCAGATCTTCCTGATCTTCTTCGGCCTTCCGACCATGGGCATCCGGCTGTCGCCCGACCTCGCCGCCCTGATCGCCATGGTGGTCAATGTCGGCGCCTACGCGACGGAGATCATCCGGGCCGGCATCGAATCGATCCAAAAGGGCCAGATCGAAGCCGGGCTGGCGCTGGGGCTGAAGCCGTTGCAGGTCTTCCGCTACATCGTCATCAAGCCGGCGCTGCGCACCGTCTACCCCGCGCTGACCAGCCAGTTCATCCTGCTGATGCTCAGCTCCAGCGTGGTCTCGGCGATCTCGGCGGACGAGCTGACCTCGGTCGCCAACAACATCCAGTCGCAGACCTTCCGCAGCTTCGAAATCTACATCGTGGTCACCGGCATCTATCTGGCGCTGGCGATGATGTTCTCCGCGCTGTTCGCCGGCATCTACAAGCTGGCCTTCGCCTACGACACCGACCGGCGCTGAGGGAGGGCCGAGCCATGATCCGCGCCTTCAGTTACAACGAGTTCCTCTTCCTCCTCAGCGCCATGCAGTGGACGCTGGCCCTGTCGGCCATCGCCTTCATCGGCGGGGCCACGGTCGGTCTGGTCATCGCGCTGGCCCGCACGTCCGACATCAAGGCGCTGCGGCTGGCCGCCACCGGCTACATCCAGCTGTTTCAGGGCACGCCGTTGCTGATGCAGCTGTTCCTGGTGTTCTTCGGCGCCACGGTGCTGGGCCTCGACCTGAACCCCTGGGCCGCCGCCGCTCTGGGCCTGACGCTGAACGCCAGCGCCTTCCTCGGCGAGATCTGGCGCGGCTGCATCCAGGCGGTGCCGCGCGGCCAGTGGGAGGCCGCCTCCGCGCTCGGCCTGCGCTATCCGGGGCTGATGCGCTACGTGATCCTGCCGCAGGCGGTGAAGGTCGCGGTGCCGCCGACGGTAGGCTTCCTCGTGCAGCTGATCAAGAGCACGTCGCTGGCCGCCATCATTGGCTTCACCGAGCTGACCCGCGCCGGGCAGATCGTCAACAACGCCACCTTCCAGCCCTTCCTGGTGTTCGGCATTGTGGCGGTGCTCTACTTCCTGATGTGCTGGCCGCTGTCGCTGCTCAGCGCCCGTCTGGAGCGGCGCTACGCCCTCGCCAGCCGCTAAGCCCAACGCCGACCCTTCTTTCATAAGAACCGTGAGGAAACCCCCAATGACCCTGTCGATCACCCGCCGCCTCGCCGTCGCCGGCGCCATGATGGCCGCAGCCGTCGCCCTGGCCGCTCCCGCCGCCGCCCAGACCGTCGACGAGATCAAGTCGAAGGGCAAGCTGACCATCGGCATGCTGGTGGACTTCCCGCCCTTCGGCATCACCACCGCCGACGGCAAGCCGGACGGCTACGACGCCGACGTCGCCAAGCTGCTGGGCAAGCACATGGGCGTCCCGGTGGAGATCGTTCCGGTCACCGGCCCGAACCGCATCCCCTACCTGCTGACCAACAAGGTCGACCTGCTGGTCGCCTCGCTGGGCATCACCCCGGCCCGCGCCGAGCAGGTGCAGTTCTCCGAGCCCTACGCCGCCATCGAGATCGGTCTGGTCGCCCCGGCCAACACCAAGATCAAGGAGGCCGCGGAGCTGTCCGGCAAGCGCGTCGGCGTCGCCCGCGCCAGCACCCAGGACAACGCCCTGACCGCCGTCGCGCCGAAGGACGCGCGCATCATGCGCTTCGACGACGACGCCAGCGCCGTGCAGGCGATGCTGTCGGGTCAGGTGGACGCGCTGGGCCTCAGCAACGTGGTCACCAAGGAGATCAAGAAGCTGGCCCCGCAGGCGAACTACGAGATGAAGTTCGTGCTGAACCGTCAGGTCCAGGGCATCGCCATGCGCAAGGGCCAGGACGCCCTGCTGAAGTGGGTCAACGAGTTCATCGAGACCGCGAAGGCGAACGGCGAGCTGAACGAGGTCCACAAGAAGTGGCTGGGCACCGACCTGCCCCCGCTGACCAAGTCGTAACGGCTTAACGCCCTCTCCCCTCTGGGGAGAGGGCTTACACAGAGCAGGAGGAGTCCCCCATGGCCTCGGCTTACGATACCACGGACGTCCCCGCGCCGCGGCCGGTCAGCGGCGAGGTCGTCATCCGGATGGCCGGCGTCCAGAAATGGTACGACAGCTTCCATGTGCTGAAGGACATCGAGCTGGAGGTCCACAAGGGGGAGCGGATCGTCATCTGCGGCCCCTCGGGCTCCGGCAAGTCCACGCTGATCCGCTGCATCAACCAGCTCGAGAAGCACCAGAAGGGCACGATCACCGTCAACGGCGTCACGATCGATGCCAACCATCGCCACCTCGATCAGGTGCGGCGCGACGTCGGGATGGTGTTCCAGCAGTTCAACCTGTTCCCCCACCTGACCGTGGTCGAGAACTGCATGCTGGCGCCCATGCGGGTGCGCGGCACCTCCAAGCAGGAGGCGCGCGACATCGCCATGAAGTATCTGGCCCGCGTGCGCATCCCGGAGCAGGCGGACAAGTATCCCGGCCAGCTTTCCGGCGGCCAGCAGCAGCGCGTCGCCATCGCACGGTCGCTGTGCATGAACCCCAAGGTCATGCTGTTCGACGAGCCGACCTCCGCTCTGGACCCCGAGATGGTCAAGGAGGTCCTCGACACCATGATCGGGCTGGCCGAGGACGGCATGACCATGCTCTGCGTCACGCACGAGATGGGCTTCGCCAAGTCGGTCGCCGACCGCGTCATCTTCATGGACCGCGGCGAGATCGTCGAGCAGGCCACCCCGGCCGAGTTCTTCACCAATCCGAGGTCCGAGCGGACCCGCAACTTCCTCGGCCAGATCCTCACCCACTGAGTCTTCCCCATTAAGGACAGCGTTTGATGAAGCCGGAGATCCTCCTCGTCGAATCCATGATGCCGGACATCGAGGCGGCGCTGGACGCGGGCTACACCGTCCACCGCCTCGCCGGGGCGCCCGACCGCGACCGGCTGATCGCCGAGGTGGGACCGCGCGTCCGCGCCGTCGTCACCGGCGGCGGCACCGGCGTCAGCAACGCGATCATGGACGCCTGCCCCGGCCTGGGGATCGTCGCGATCAACGGCGTCGGCACCGACGCGGTGGACCTGAAGCACGCGGCGGACCGCGGCGTCCGCGTCACCAACACGCCGGACGTGCTGACCGACGACGTGGCCGATCTCGCCATCGGGCTGATGATCGCCGGGTCGCGCCGCATGATGGTCGGCGACCGCTTCGTGCGCGCCGGGCGCTGGCCGGGCGGCGGGCTGCCGCTGGCCCGCAAGGTGACCGGCAAGCGGCTGGGCATCCTGGGTCTGGGCCGCATCGGGATGGCCATCGCCCAGCGCGCCGCCGGCTTCGGCATGGACATCGCCTACACCAACCGCAAGCCGCGCGGCGACGTGCCCTACCGCTTCGTCGCCTCCCCGGTCGATCTGGCGCGGGAGAGCGACATCCTGATCGTCGCCGCCTCCGCCGGGCCGGACGCCCGCAACATGGTCAACCGGGCGGTGATCGAGGCGCTGGGTCCCGACGGGCTGCTGGTCAACGTCGCCCGCGGCGCCGTGGTGGACGAGCCGGAACTGGTCGCCGCTTTGACCGACGGGCGCCTCGGCGGGGCCGCGCTGGACGTCTTCGCCAACGAGCCGCACGCGCCGGAGGCCCTGTTCGGCCTGGACAATGTCGTGCTCCAGCCGCATCAGGCGAGCGCCACGGTCGAGACGCGGATGGCCATGGGCAATCTGGTGCTGGCGAACCTGTCCGCCTTCTTCGCCGGCCAGCCGCTGCCGACCGCCGTCGTCTGAATGGACCGTCCATGACCATTCTGGACGAGCGCGGCGGACCGGCCCGCATCACCCTGACGGAGGTGGCACACCACGCCGGGGTGTCGCGGTCCACCGTCTCGCTCGTCCTGCGCGGCAGCCCGCTGGTCGCCGCCGAGACGCGGGAGCGCGTGCAGGCCGCCATCGAGGCCCTGGGCTACGTCTACAACCGCGGCGCCGCGACCCTGCGCGCCGCCCGCACCGACACCGTCGGGCTGCTCGTCTGCGAGATCAACAACTCCTTCTACGGCGAGCTGACCGCCGGGGTGGACGACGTTCTGGGCGAGCGGGGGGTCGTCGCCTTCCTCGCCAACACCGCGGAATCGGGGGAGCGGCAGGACCGCTACCTCCAGCGCATGCGCGAGCAGAATGTGGACGGGGTGATCATCTGCCCCGCCGCCGGCACGTCGCCGGCCCTGCTGGACCGGCTGCGCCAGTGGCAGCTTCCCGTCGTCCAGGCGCTGCGTTTCATCTCCGCCCGCGAAGGCGATTACGCCGGGGTGGATTACGAGTTCGGCATGGAGATGGTGACCGAGCATCTGCTGCGGATCGGCCATCGCCGCATCGCCTTCGTCGGCGGCAACCTGTCCCACTCCGCGTCGGCCGGGCGCCGCGTCGGCTTCGCCGCGGCGCTGCGCCGCCACGGCCTGACCCCGGACCTCGTCGTCCGCTGCCCGGCCACCCGGCGCGGCGGGCTGGACGCGGTGGGGCCGCTGTTGGACCTTGCCGACCCGCCCACCGCGATGCTTTGTTACAACGATCTGGTCGCGTTCGGCGTGATGCTGGGGCTGGAGGCCCGCGGTCTGCGGGCGGGACGGGACATCGCCGTGACCGGTTTCGACGACGTCATCGAAGCGGCGATGAGCCGCCCCGCCCTGACCACAGTCGCCACCTCCGCCCGCCAGATCGGGCAGGAGGCCGCCCGCCTGCTGCTGCGCCGCATCGCCGACCCGCAGGGCGCGCCGGAGCGCGTGATCCTGCCCGCCCGGCTGGTCATCCGCGAGTCCTGCGGCGCCATGAGAGTCCAACCCGACAAGCACCAATAACCGAAGAAAAGCGAAGGCCCGAAGAGATGAACGATTCCGCATTCAGCGACTCCGTCGATGCCCTGATCCAGGCGCGCGAGACCCGCAACTGGCTGTCCGCCCTGCCGACCCGCCCCACCAGCGAGGCCGAGGCCTACGCCATCCAGGACGCCGTGGCCCGCCGCCTCGGCCCGGTGGTCGCCTGGAAGGTCGGCGCCCGCACCCCGGAGTCGGAGCCGTTCCGCGCCCCCATCCACGCCGACACGCTGTTCTTCGACACCACGACGCTCCCCGCCGCGGACTATCAGGTCATCGGCATGGAAGCGGAGATCGCCTACAAGTTCGCCAAGGACCTGCCGCCCCGCGCCGAGCCCTACAGCCGCGAGGAGGTGCTCGACGCCGTCGAGTCCGTCCATCCGGCCTTCGAGATCGTCGACACGCGCTTCGCCGGTTTCGGCTCGCAGAACGGGCTCAGCCACATGGCCGACCAGTTCAACCACGGCGCCCTGGTCGTCGGCCCGGCCATCGCCGACTGGCGCTCGCTGGAGCCGCTGAAGGAGCGCGTCGCCCTGGTCGTCGACGGCGAGACGAAGGCCGAGACCGTCGCCGGCAACTCCGCGGGCGAGCCGGTGCGGCTGCTGGTGTGGATGGCCAACACCGGTGCGGTCGGCCTGGGCGGCCTGAAGGCCGGCGACGTGGTGACCACCGGGTCGCACGTCGGCACCGTCATGGTCCCGGCGGGCAGCACGTCGGTCGCCGTGTACGGGACGATGGGGACGTATGAACTGACCGTGAAGTGATCGGACTGCGCTGGCCTCTGCCGGGACAGCTTTAATAACCCTCTCCCCTCCGGGGAGAGGGTGGTCCGGAGGGCCGGTGAGGGGGATGCGCATGGCGCTACGTCCGGCACAAGCGCACCCCCCTCACCCTGACGCTCTCCCCGGAGGGGAGAGGGAATCCGCAATAGGATCACTCCTCACCCGAACACCGACGCACCGGCCTCGGCGCTGCCCACCGCCCGGCGGAACACGCCGAACAGCTCCCGCCCGCAGCCGACACCGGCGTCCGCCGGCGCGTCCGCCAGCGGGCGCGCGTCCCACACAGCACCGTCCACCAGCACCTCCAGCGTGCCGCGCTCGGTGTCCAGCTGCAGCACGTCGCCGTCCCGCACCCGCCCCAGCGGACCGCCCGCAGCCGCCTCCGGCGTGACGTGGATCGCCGCCGGGACCTTGCCCGACGCGCCGGACATCCGCCCGTCCGTCACCAGGGCCACCCGGTAGCCGAGATCCTGGAGCACGCCCAGCGGCGGCGTCAGCTTGTGCAGTTCCGGCATGCCGTTGGCCTTCGGCCCCTGGAAGCGCACCACCACCACGACATCGCGGTGCAGCTCGCCGCGACGGAACGCCGCCTGCACCGATTCCTGGTCGGTGAAGACGCGGGCCGGCGCCTCGATCACGCGGTGGTCCGGCTTCACGGCGGAGACCTTGACCACCGCGCGCCCCAGCGGCCCGCCCAGAACGCGCAATCCGCCTTCCGCCGCCATGGGCGACGACACCGGAGCGAGCACGGCGGGGTCGAGGCACTCCCGGACCGGCGCGCCGCGGACCAGCTCGTCCCCCTCCAGCCGCAGCGGGCGGCGGTAGGCGGCGATCCCCTCACCCTCGCACACGGTGGCGGCGTCGCCATGCAGAAGCCCGGCGTCGGCCAGTTCCCCGATCAGGAAGGCCATGCCGCCCGCCGCCTCGAAGTGGTTCACGTCGGCGCTGCCGTTCGGGTAGACGCGGGCGAGCAGCGGCACCACCGCCGACAGGTCGGCGAAATCCTCCCAGGTCAGGGCGATCCCCGCCGCCGCCGCGATGGCCGGCAGATGCAGCGTGTGGTTGGTCGAGCCGCCGGTCGCCAGCAGCCCGACCACCGCGTTGACGATGGCGCGCTCGTCGACGATCTCGCCGATGGGCGTGCGCAGGGACACCACCCGCCGCGCCGCCGCGTCGGTCAGCGCGTCGCGCAGCGCCGTGCCGGGGTTGGCGAAGCTCGCCCCCGGCAGATGCAGCCCCATCATCTCGACCAGCATCTGGTTCGAGTTGGCGGTGCCGTAGAAGGTGCAGGTGCCCGGCGCGTGGTAGGACGCCGCCTCCGCCGCCAGCAGCGCCTCCTTGTCCAGCTTGCCTTCCGCGTATTGCTGGCGGATGCGCCCCTTCTCCTTGTTGGGCAGGCCGGAGGGCATCGGCCCGGCGGGCACGAAGACGGTGGGCAGATGGCCGAAGGACAGCGCGCCGATCAGCAGACCCGGAACGATCTTGTCGCAGACGCCGAGGCACAGCACGCCGTCGAAGGTGCCGTGCGACAGGGCGACCGCCGTTCCCATGGCGATGACCTCGCGCGAGAACAGCGACAGCTCCATCCCCGGCTCGCCCTGGGTGACGCCGTCGCACATGGCCGGCACGCCGCCCGCCACCTGCGCCACGCCGCCCGCCGCGCGCACCGCCGCCTTGAGCCGCTCCGGGTAGTCCCCGTAGGGCTGATGGGCGGACAGCATGTCGTTGTAGGAGGTGACGATGCCGATGGCCGGCGTGGAGCCGCCGCGCAGCGCCGCCTTGTCCTCCGCGGCGGTGCAGCCGGCGAAGCCGTGCGCCCGGTTGGCGCAGCCCAGCGCCAGACGGCGCGGCCCCTGCGCCGCGGCGGCCCGCAGCCGCTCCAGATAGGCGGCGCGGGAGATGGCGCTGCGCTCCCGGATGCGGCGGGTGACGGCGTCGAGGACGGGGTGAAGACTCATGGCGCGGTCTTTCCGGACGGAAGAAGGGTCAGGCGGCGGGGGCGACCAGGGCGGCGACGCGGGCGGCGATCTCCGTCGGGCTGGCGTCGATGTTGCACACGATGCCGAACTCTCCGGACCCCAGCGGCTCCAGCGCCGCGAACTGGCTGTCGAGCAGCGCGGTCGGCATGAAATGGCCGGAGCGCAGCGCCATGCGGGCGTGAATGGTGTCCCGATCGCCGTCGAGATGGACGAAGAGAACGCGCGTCCCGCCGGTGCTCAGCCGCTCGCGGTAGCGCCGCTTCAGCGCGGAGCAGGACACGACGATCGGCGCATTCGCGTCCCGCGCGAGCGCGATGTGGGCGGCGATGGTGTCCAGCCAGCCCCAGCGGTCCTCGTCCTGAAGCGGGATGCCGGCGGACATCTTCGCGATGTTCTCCGGCGGATGGAAGCCGTCGCCCTCCAGGAACTGCCAGCCGAGCCGCCGGGCCAGCTCCTTCCCCACCGAGGTCTTGCCGCAACCGGCCACGCCCATCACCACCACAGCATCCACCGGCCCGCCTGTGTTAGCGGTAACATCAGGGGACGAAAGAGCGCTCATGCCGATCGATCCTTAAAACAGAACAAGGGGGGAGAGGTGCGGATGTTACCGCTAACAAACGAGGCTTGTAAAGCCCAATCCGGCGCGGGATAATGGCCGCCGGACAATTGGAACGCTTATGACCGCCACCACCCGTAAACCCCGATCCTCGCGCAGCGGACGCACCACCATGGCCGACGTGGCCGCCGCCGCCGGGGTCAGCGCCATGACCGTGTCCCGCGCCCTGCGCCGGCCCGACACGGTCAGCGAGGAGGTGCGCGCCCGCGTCGAGGAGGCGAGCCGCCGCCTGGGCTTCGTGCCCAGCCGCGTGGCCTCGGCGCTGGCCTCGGCGCGGACGATGACGGTGGCGGTGCTGATCCCCTCCCTGACCAACGCCGTCTTCATCGACCTGCTGGCCGGCGTGCAGGAGACGCTGAGCCCGCAGGGCTACCAGCCGCTGATCGGCATCACCGGCTACGGCCCGGAGGCGGAGGAGCGCGTGCTGCGCACGCAGCTCGCCCACGATCCGGACGGGGTGATCCTGAGCGGGCTCGACCACACGCCGGGCACCTGGGAGCTGCTGCGCGGCCTGACGATCCCGGTCGTCCACACCATGGATCTGAGCGTGGAGGGGGTTCTGATCGCCGAAGGCGGGCATGGCGATTGCCCGGTGCAGACGGTCGGCTTCTCGCAGTTCGACGCCGGCTACGCCGTCGGCGCGCATCTGGCGGCGCGGGGACGGAGGCGGATCGGGCTGATCGCCGGGCAGCTCGACCCGCGGACGCGCCAGCGCTGCGACGGCTGGCGGCAGGCGCTGCGCGACGCCGGGCGGCACGACCCGGCGCTGGAGCTGATGGTGCCGGACGCCACCTCCGTCGCGCTGGGCGCGGACCTGCTGGAGCGCGCGCTGGCCGCCCATCCGGACACCGACGCGCTGTTCCTGTGCAACGACGATCTGGCGCAGGGCGCGCTGTTCCAATGCGCCCGGCTGGGCATTCCGGTGCCGGAGCGGCTGGCCGTCGCCGGGTTCAACGATCTGGCGGGGGCGGCCTGGACCGTCCCGCCGCTGACCACCGTCGCCACCCCCCGGCGTGCGATCGGCGTGGAGGCGGCCCGCCTGCTGATCGCGGGCATGGCGGACCGGACGCCGAAAGGCCTGGAAAATCCGCGCCGCGTGGATCTGGGCTTTCGCCTGATGGTCCGCGAGACCACTTGAGAGACCGCAACCGCCCCCCGCGCCGCGGGGGTTCTTCAAAGAGAATGTACGGGAGTTCGTCGTAATGGTGCAGGGCAACGCGACCGGGACCAGAGCGGAAACCGCCGCCGTCGGCTCGGCCGACATCGCCGTCCTCGGCCTGGGCGTGATGGGACGCAACCTCGCCGCCAATCTGGCCGACCACGGGGCCGTGGTGGCGGGCTACGACCTGGACGAGGGCCGCCGCGGCGCCTTCGCCGCCCAGGTGGGCAACGCCGTCCCCTGCGCGTCGGTGGAGGCGTTGCTGGGCGCGCTCAAGGCGCCGCGCACGATCCTGATGATGGTGCCCGCCGGCGCCCCGGTGGACGAGTTGACGACGGCCCTGCTGCCCCGCCTGTCGCCGGGCGACGTGCTGATCGACGGCGGCAACTCCCATTTCCGCGACACCAACCGTCGCGCCGCGCTCGCCGCCGCGGCGGGCGTGCGCTTCGTCGGGCTGGGCGTGTCGGGCGGCGAGGAGGGAGCCCGCCGCGGCCCCGCCCTGATGGCCGGCGGCGATGCCGAGGCGCTGGCTCCCGTCGCCCCGCTGCTCGCCGCCATCGCCGCCCGCGCCCCGGACGGCGAGTCCTGCTTCGCCCGCGTCGGGCCGGAGGGGGCGGGCCATTTCGTGAAGATGATCCACAACGGGATCGAATACGCCGACATGCAGCTGATCGCCGAGGCGTATCATCTTCTGCGCGAGATCGGCGGCTGCTCCTACGAGCGTCTGGCGGACATCTTCGCCGAGTGGAACGGCGGGGAGCTGGCCTCCTACCTGATGGAGATCACCACCGACATCCTGCGCACGAAGGACGGCGAGACCGGCGCCCCGATCCTTGAGGTCATCCGCGACGCCGCCGGCCAGAAGGGCACCGGCCATTGGGCGGCGACCACCGCGCTGGAGCTGGGCATGCCCGCCCCGACCATCGCCGAGGCCGTGCACGCCCGCTGCCTGTCCGCCCTGAAGGACGAGCGCGTGCGCGCCGCCGAGGCCCTGGCCATTCCCCACGCCCCGTCCCGCGAGGATCTGGTCGCGTCGGTCGGCGACGCGCTGCTCGGCGGACGGATCGCGGTCTACGCCCAGGGCTTCGCGGTCATCGCGGCGGGCAGCCGGCAGTTCGGCTGGGACGTCGATCTGGCGGCGGTGGCGCGCATCTGGCGCGGCGGCTGCATCATCCGCGCCCGCCTGCTCGACCGCATCCTGACCGCGCTGAACCGCGCGCCGGAACTGCCGAACCTGATGCTGGACCCCGACATCGCCGGTCTGATGACCCGCGGAGACGCCGGCTTCCGCCGCGTGGTGGCCGCCGCGACCCTGGCCGCGGTGCCGGTTCCGGCGATGGCTTCGGCCCTGTCCTACTGGGACGGCTACCGCAGCGGCCGGCTGTGGGCCAACATGATCCAGGCCCAGCGCGACTATTTCGGCGCCCACGGCTATGAGCGCACGGACCGCCCGGGCATGGTGCACACGGAGTGGAAAGTGGGGTGAGGTGGTTGAGCAGGACCCCCACCCTAACCCTCCCCCGCTGGCGCAGGGAAGGGGATCAAGCTCCCTCCCCCGTCCAGAGGGGGAGGGCCGGGGTGGGGGCCCCACGCTCGCACTCACCCCTTCGGAAACACCGGCGCCCGCTTCTCGAAGAAGGCCGTCACGCCCTCTCCGGCCTCGTCGTTGAACAGAGACTCCACGAAGGCGTCGCGCTCGCGGTCGAGCTGCTCCGCCAGCCCGCCGTAAGCCACCTCAAGCAGCCCCTTGGCGCGGCCCAGCGCCGCGGTCGGGCCATTCGCCAGCCGCTCCGCCCAGGCCGTCGCCTCGGCCAGCGCGCCGCCGGGGGCGGTCAGCCGGTTGATCAGGCCGAGCTGCGCCAGACGCGGCGCCGCCACGCGCCCACCCTCGAACAGGATCTCCGCGGCGAGCTGCGGCGGCAGCGCGCGGGCCAGCGACGCCGTGCCGCCGCCGTCGGAGGTCAGCGCGACCTTGATGTAGGACAGCGTGAAGACCGCATCCTCCGCCGCGACGATCAGGTCGCAGGCCAGCGCCAGCGGGAAGCCCGCCCCGCCCGCCGGCCCCTCGACCGCGGCGATCACCGGCTTCGGGCAGGCGCGCAGGCTGCGGATCATGGCGTGGAAGCTCTCCACCCCCGCCCGCACCGACTCGCGGTCGCCGCCGCGCGCCTCCTTCAGCCATTTCAGGTTGCCGCCGGAGCAGAAGGCTCCCTCGGCGCCGGTCAGCACCACGGCCCCGACGCGCGCGTCCGACGCCGCGGCGTCGAAGGCGGCGCGGGCCGCCTCCATCAGCGCCGGGCCGATGGAGTTGCGGGTGGCCGGGTCGTTGATGGTCAGGCGCAGCACGCGGCCGTCCTGCGCAATGTCCAAACCAGTCTTCTTATTGTTGGTGTTCTCGGTCATCGGGGCGTTCCCTCCGGATTTTCACTTCCCGGAGAATATTTGAACATTCCCTCGGCGGACGCCAGCAGCGCGCCATCATCCTTGCGCCGAACCTCGCCCCGGCAGCCGACGATCTTGCGCCCGCCGCCCAGCAGCGTGCCGCGGGCCACCACCGTGCCCTCCGCCACGGCACCCAGGAAGCTGGAGGACAGCGACAGCGTGACCACCCGGCGGGAATGGCCGGGCACCGTGCAATGGGTCGCCGCGAATCCCATGACGGTGTCGAGCAGGGTCATCAACGCGCCGCCATGCAGGACGCCACCCCGGTTGCGGTGCTGCGGCGCGATGGTCAGCTCCACCTCCGCCACGCCCTCGTCCCACCGCACCAGCGTGTAGCCGAGCAGGGTCTGGAAGCCGGAGGCCGGTTCCCCCTTCATCAAGTCGTCCATAAAAGCGCTCTCCAACCCGTCTTCTTGGTTCTGAGGCGCCAGTGTCGCACAAAATCGCCGCAAGAACGGGCGTGTCAGTGCCGCCGCGCCGCCTTCAGAAAGCGCTCGCGGTCGCTGGAGCCGACGCGCATGTCGAACACGTCGCCCTCCCGCTCCAGGGTCAGCGGCACGTCCACCCCCGCCGGGCCGAGGTTCCACAGGGCGCGGTAGAAGTCGGCCAGCGAGCCCACCGGCTGCCCGGCGACGGCGCGCACCACGTCGCCGGCCCGCAGCTCCGCCCGCTGCGCCGGCCCGTCGCCCGCCAGCCCGACCAGCACCACCCGCTCGCGCTCGTCCTGCGTGGCGTAGAGGCCGAGCCAGGGGCGCGGCGGGCCGCCGACCTTGCCGCGGGTCATCAGGTCGTCGAGGATCGGCTTCAGCAGGTCGATCGGCACGTTCATGTTGAGCGGCAGGACGCGCTCCTCCTCGGCCCGGTACTGGAGCTGGAGGGAGCCGATGCCCAGCAGTTCGCCGCCCGCCCCCAGCATCGCCGTGCCGCCCCAGTTCGGATGGGCCGGCAGGGTGAACAGCGCGTCGTCGATCATGTATTCCCAGTAGCCGGCGAACTCCTGCCGGGCGACCACCCGCGCGACGATCGACCGCTCGCGCCCCCCGGCCCCGGCCACCACCACCGGGTCGCCCAACTGCACATGGCGCGACGAGCCGAGCATCAGCGCCGGCACGCCGAGCGGCGACAGCGCCTGCACCAGCCCGAATCCGCTGGTGTGGTCGTAGGCGACGACATGCGCCTGCACCGCCCGCCCGTCGTTGGTGGTCAGCCAGATCTCCTCGGCCTCCGCGATCAGATAGCCGATGGTCAGGACCAGCCCGTCCTCGCGGATGACCGCGCCCTGCCCGGCGCGCTCCGTCCCCAGCACGCCGGCGGTGTAGGCGTCGTCCGGCACGCTGGCCCGCAGCCCGACCACGGCGGACAGCGCCCGGTCCAGGTCATAGGCCAGATCATCCGGGTCGGGCTGGAATTGCGGCGGAATCCGCCAGTCGTCGGACGGGTTCATCGGCGGCTCCTTTGCGCAAGGGGGTGGGTGATCCTCTCCCCTTTCGGCGTCATTCTCTATGGCTTTATTTGGGTTCCATGGCCTTATTTGGGAAGTCGAACGCGCCTGCGAAGCCCGGCGTTCCGCCCCCCCTCCTCCGCGCGTGAAACCAGCGGGCCGCAGCGATGTTGTCCGGGATCGCTTCACCATGGCGACCAACCGAGGGAGGACATGATGGGCCTGTTCGATTTCTTCCGCCGCGATCATGGCGAAAAGGTCGGCGACGCGGACGCCCCGACCGCCGATGAGTTGAAATCCCACCTGACGCAGGTCGGCCTGCCGACGAACGGGCTGGACATCCAGGTCGCCGACGACACGGTGACCGTCCGCGGCAGCGCCGCCTCGCAGGAGGAGAAGGAGAAGATCGCGGTGGCGCTCGGCAACGTGAAGGGCGTGTCGCGGGTGGACGACCAGACCGCGGTCATCGCCAAGGACCAGGGGGCGGGCGGCCCGGATCAGCCCACCGCGCCGCCGACCGGGCAGCCGGCCAGCCAGACGCGGTTCCACACGGTGGAGAAGGGCGACACGCTGTCCGCCATCGCCAAGAAGGTCTACGGCGACCCCAACCGCTACGCCGCCATCTTCGAGGCGAACAAGCCGATGCTGAAGGACCCGAACAAGATCTATCCCGGTCAGGTCCTGCGCATCCCGCCGCAGTGAGGCGGCGCCGTCCCGCGGCGGGGGAAGAGCCCCCCGCCGCGGGATCGGTCCGCAAAGGTGCAGATCGCACCGGATTCTCCCGTCAATCCGACCGATCTCGAATTGCTCCGCCCAAGCCCGTTCGGCAGGCTCTCCCCCACAAACCGGCAGGGAGGCGCAGGCCATGAAGATTATGGGATACCCCGACGAACTCATTCCACGCGTCGCGGCGGCCAACTTGGGAACCTGCCAGGACCGCCCGGCCTGTGTGAAGTTCCTGGAGGGACTTGCCGCGGCGGAAAAGGCGTACGAGTCGATCACCTGGAACCGGGTGATGCTGCAACCCCTCGCCAAGCCGGAGCCGTTGGACGACGACGTCATCAGCACCTACGAAGCCGAGGTGGCCAAGGTCATCACCCCCATGTTCCGGAAGCTGAAGACCGTCGGCACTCTGGCCGCGGAGGCCGCGAAGGATCTGGACGTTCTGACGAAGGCTCACCCGAAGGCCACGGTGGCGAAGAAGGCCCTCACTTTCGCCAAATCGGTGCCGGGCGTCACGGCCAAGCTCATCAAGACGTTCGAGGAGGCCATCGCCAAGGACCGCAAGGACATCAGCGCCCGCTTGGCGAAGGACGAAGCCGCCTATGAAAAGCAACGCAAGGCGGACCAGAAGGCGCAGGCCAAGGACAGTCCGTTCGTCAACCCCTTCGAAAAGAAGGGAATCGAGGATATCCTGAAAAGCAACAAGCTGACGCTGCTGTTGCACGCCGTCGCCGAGCAGGGGCGAACCGGCGAGAACATCGAGTTCCTCTCGATCACCCGCAAGGGTGTCGATCAGAAGAACGCTCCCAAGCTGTATAAGGTGTTCATCAACCAGAACAGCGCCAAGGGCCTGAACATCGACGACCATCTGCGGAATGATTTTCTCAACGGGATCGACAGCGGCGCCTACACGGACGCCCTGAAGAGCATCCGGACGCATGTGCTGAAAGTCGTGAACGAGGACACGCTGCCGCGCGCCAGGAAGCTCGACGAGACGGCCCTGCGCAAGCTCGGCTACAAATGACCCTTACACAGCACCGGGCCTCCAGCGGGTCAGCCGCGCCGCCAGCCGGTCGAAGCCGGCGTCCAGCACCACCGCCAGGGCGGCCACGATCACCGCCCCCTGGATGACGTAGGCGGGGTTGGAGCCGTTGAGCCCGACGATGATCGGCAGGCCCAGCGTCTTCGCCCCGACCGTGGAGGCGATGGCCGCCGTGCCGAGATTGACGACCGCCGCCGTCCGCACCCCGGCCAGGATCACCGGGGCGGCCAGCGGCAGCTCCACCCGCCACAGCAGCGCGCCCGGCCCCATGCCCATGCCGCGCGCCGCCTCGCGCACCGGTTCCGGCACCGATTCCAGACCGGCCACGGTGTTCTCCACGATGGGCAGCAGCCCGTAGAGCGTCAGGGCGATCAGCGCCGGAGCGGGGCCGAAGCCGAGGACGGGGACCGAGACGGCCAGCACCGCCACCGGCGGGAAGGTCTGGCCCATCGCCGCCACCGCGTCGAGGACGCCGCGGAACTCCCGGCCGAAGGGCCGGGTCACCGCGACGCCCGCCGCCCCGCCGAGCAGCACGGCGATCAGGCTCGCCCCGCCGGCCAGCGCCAGATGGTCGAGCGTCAAAGCGAGGAAGCCGTCCGCCTCGTACAGGGGCCGGTCGAGCGCCGGGAAGGCTGCGGCGAACAGCGGCTTCAGCGCCGGCATCCCCAGAACCAGCGTCGCCAGGACGAGCAGCCCCAAGGCCAGCCGGTCCGTCAGCAGACTCCGCAGGCGGCTCACGGCCGGTCGGGCCCGCGCAGCAGGTCGGCGAGGTGGAGCGCGCCCATCGGGCGCCCCTGCCCGTCCGCCACGGGAAGCCGGTCGGTGCCGCGCGCCACCATCGCGGCCAGCGCCTGACGCAGCGACGCCCCCGCCGCCAGGGGATCGCCGGGCGCCGTCTCGCCGGGGCGCAGCCGCTCCGCCACCGTTTCCACCGCCAGCCGCTTCAGCCCCCAATCCTCGCGCCCCACCAGATCGCGCACGCGGTCGTCGGCCGGTTGGGTCAGGATGTCGATCGGTGTGCCGGTCTGCACCAGCCGCCCGCGGTCCAGCACGGCGATCCGGCTGGCCAGCGCCAGCGCCTCGTCCATGTCGTGGGTGACGAAGACGATGGTGGTCCCGGTCGCCTTGTGGATCGCCGCCATCTCCGCCTGCAAGGCGCCGCGGGTGATCGGGTCGAGCGCGCTGAACGGCTCGTCCATCAACAGGATGTGCGGCTCCGCCGCCAGCGCGCGGGCGACGCCGACCCGCTGCTGCTGCCCGCCGGACAGCTCGTGCGGGTAGGCGCCGCGGTACCGCTCCGCATCGAGATTCAGCAGGGTCAGCAGCTCCGTCACCCGGTCGCGCACCCGCGCCCTCGGCCAGCCGAGCAGGTCCGGCACGGCGGCGATGTTGCGCTCCACCGTCCAGTGCGGGAACAGGCCTACGCTCTGGATCACGTAGCCCATGCGGCGGCGCAGCGCCTCCGGCTTCAGGCGGGCGATGTCCTCCCCCTCCACCCGGATCGTCCCGGCGTCCGGCGCGATCAGCCGGTTCATCATCCGCAGAACCGTCGACTTGCCGGAGCCGGACGGCCCGATCAGCACGCGGAACTCCCCGGCCGCCACGGTCAGGGACAGGTCGTCCACGGCGGTCCAGGCGCCGAACCGCTTGGTCACTCCCTCGAAGGCGATCACGCCGCCGTCCTCCCGAGTCGCGACAGCGCCAGCGCCGAGGCCAGCTTCAGCGCCGCGTCGGCGGCGACGGCCAGCAGGATCACCGGCACCGCCCCCAGCAGCACGAGGTCCAGCGCGTTGGCGAACAGCCCCTGGAACATGATGGCGCCCAGCCCGCCGGCGCCGATCAGCGCCGCCACCGCGGCCAGCCCGACCGCCTGGACCAGGGTGATCCGCACGCCGGACAGGAACACCGGCAGGGCCAGAGGCGCCTCGACCCGCCAGAAGACCTGGCGCGGCGTCATGCCGATGCCGCGCGCCGCCTCCCGCACCGGCTCCGGCACGCCGGCCAGCCCGGCGGCGGTGTTGCGCGCGATGGGCAGCAGCGAATAGAGCGTCAGCGCGATCACCGCCGGCACCGGCCCCACCCCGCCGATCCCCAGCCCCGGAAAGGCGGCGGCCAACGCCGACAGCGGCGCCAGCAGCAGCCCGAACAGGGCGATGGATGGGATCGTCTGCACCACGTTCAGCACCGGGAAGACCAGCCGCCCCACGGCGGGCGAACGCTGCGCCGCGACGCCCAGCGGCACGCCGATCAGCAGGGTCGGCACCAGGGCCGCGGCGACCAGCGCGGCGTGGCGCAGCACGGCCCCGGCGAAGACGTCCCGCTGGTTCGCGTATTCCTTCATGATCGACAGCTGGTCGAGATGCCCGGCGGCGAACTGCCCGCCGATCAGCGCCGCCACCAGAGCGCCCACGGCGATCCGCCCGGCGGGACCCAGCCCCAGCCGCCGCACCCCGTCGAGGACCGCGAGCAGAGCCGCCGCCTCCATCACCCAGAAGCCGGCCCCGAAGGAGGTCCGCGCCGCCGGGCTGGCCGTCGCGGCGAGCAAGGCGGCGTGCTGCCCGGCCAGCCAGACCAGCCCCGCCGCCGCAAGAACGCCCGCCCCGACATACAGGCCATTCACCGCCCGGCTTGTCCGCAGGAACGGCACGGCCAGCAGCAGGGCGACCGGCAGCAGCGCCGTCCCGCTCCATCCGGCGCCCGCCACCGCGCTCAACGCGATGGCCTTTCCGGACAGCAGCCGGTTCGGCGCGAAAGCGAGGAACGGCAAGGCCAGCGCCGCCGCCACGGTGACGGCGGCGAGCAGCAGGGCGACGCGGTTGTGGATCAGACGGAAGCGGGCCATCCCGTCAGTTCAGAAAGCCTTTCGACTTCAGATAGGTCGTGGCGACCGTCCGCGGGTCCTGCCCCTCCACGGAAATCTTCGCGTTCAGACCGCGCAGGGTCTCGGTGTCCAGGGATTTGAAGACCGGGTCCAGCAGGTCGCGGATCTTCGGATGGGCGTCCAGCACGCCGTCGCGGATGGTCGGGGCCGGCGCGTAGACCATCTGCGCGCTCTTGGTGTCCTTCATGACCACGAGGTCCAGAGCGGCGATGGCGCCGTCCGTGCCGTAGACCATGGCGGTGTTCACGCCGGACGTGCCCTCGGCCGCCGCGCGGATGGTCGCCGCCGTGTCGCCGCCGGCCAGCACCAGGATCTGGTCGGGCTTCAGCGTGAAGCCGTAGGATTTCTGGAAGGAGGGCAGCGCCGCCGGGCTTTCCACGAACTCCGCCGAGGCGGCGAGCTTCGCCGTGCCGCCGGCACCGACCCAGCGCGAGAAATCCTCCATGGTGGCGAGGTTGTTGGGCGCCGCCACGTCGCGGCGCAGCGCGATGGCCCAGGTGTTGTTCGCCGGTGCCGGGGCCAGCCAGACGATGTTGTTCTTGTCGCGGTCGAGCTGCTTCACCGTCTCGTAGCCGGCGGCGGCGTTCTTCCAGGCCGGATCGCTGTCGAGGTTGAAGAAGAAGGCGCCATTGCCGGTGTATTCCGGATAGACGTCGATCTCCCCGGCCAGCAGGGCGCTGCGCACGATCCGGGTGGGGCCGAGCTGGATCTTGTTCTCCACCGGGATGCCGTTGGCCTCCAGCACCTGAAGGATCATGGTGCCGAGCAGGCCGCTTTCGGCGTCCAGCTTCGATCCGACACGGACCTTGTCCGCCGCCGCGGCGCTCCCCGCCGTCAGCAGCGCTCCCAGCGCCAGGGCGGCCACCGCCCGAACCACACGCCGCATCCCCCGCATCCTCCCAACCATCGTCCAGTGTGTCCGTCCGCCAGCATGGGGAAGCCGGGCCGCCACGGCAACCCACCCTTTCCGCCGGTGCGGTCCTCCATTTTGGAGAAGGGGGTCACGCCGTGACGTGGTCCTCCGCGTCGCGGGCCACCCGCGACCCGGCGCCGTCCACCCAGCCGCCCAGCTCGCGCTCGACGAGGTCGGCCAGGAAAATGACATGGTCGGGATGGTCGTTCAGGCAAGGAATGTAGGTGAAGCGCTCGCCCCCCGCCGCCATGAAGGCGTCCTTCACCTGGAACTGGATCTCCTCCAGCGTCTCCACGCAGTCGGCGGAGAAGCCCGGCGCGATCACCGCGATCTTCGTCTTGCCGGCGCGGGCCAGCTCCTCGACCGTCTTGTCGGTGTAGGGCTTCAGCCACTCCGCCTTGCCGAAGCGCGACTGGAAGCTGTACTGGACGCGCCCCGCCTCCCAGCCCAGCCGATCGGCCAGCAGGCGCGCGGTCTTCACGCAGAAGCAGTGATAGGGGTCGCCGCGGTCGAGATAGGCCTTCGGCAGGCCATGGAAGCTCGCCAGCAGGACGTCCGGCGTGTGGTCCAGCGCCGCGATGTGCCGCACCACCGACCGCGCCAGCGCCTCGATGTAGCCCGGCTCGTCGTGGTAGGCGGGGACGGTGCGCACCGCCGGCTGCCAGCGCATGGTCATCAGCTGGCGGAAGGCCTGGTCGTTGGCCGTGGCCGTCGTGGTCGCTGAATATTGCGGGTAGAGCGGGAACAGCAGGATGCGGTCGCAGCCCTGGTCCTTCAGCCGCTGGATCGCCGGGCCGACCGCCGGCTGGCCGTAGCGCATGGCCCAGTCCACCACCACGCTTTCGCCGTGCCGCGCCGCCAGCGCCGTCGCGACGCCCTCCGCCTGGGCGCGGGTGACGCTCTTCAGCGGGCTTTCGTTGCGCTCCTCGTTCCAGATGCTTTTGTAGGCATGGCCGCTCTTGCCCGGACGCACGGTCAGGATGATGCCGTTCAGCACCGGCCACCAGACGGCCTTCGGCACCTCGATCACGCGGGGGTCCGACAGGAACTCCTTCAGGTAGCGGCGCATCGACCAGTAGTCGGTCGCCTCGGGCGTTCCGAGATTCATCAGAAGCACACCGACGCGGCGCGCGGGAACCGGCAGATGGTCGGCGGGCTTGGAAATGGGCTGCATGATGTCGGTCACCTCGATGTCGCGGCGGGCAGCATAATAGCGAGCCGAACCCATCGGAAGCAGCCCTTTGTCCCTATGCGGTCGATAGGGCCGGGCTATCCTCCGGCCGTTCGGACAGGCCCTTACGTCCGGCCCGCCGGCCGATCCGCGAAAACGGATTTCAGATCGACCGCGCCATCCGGCCGCAGATCGAGGTCGAGCTGCCGCTCCACCTCGTCGAGATGCTCCATCATCAGCCGCAGCGCCGCGCCGGGCGGTCCGGACTCCAGCGCCTCGACGAAGCGCCGGTGCTCGGTGGCGGAGCAGGAATGGGCGGACCGCCGCTCGAACGCCGCGATGGCGAGGCTGGAGCGGTCGATCAGGTCCGCCAGGATTCCGGCCAGCGTCGCGTTCCCGGCGAAGTCGGCGAGCAGAAGGTGGAACTGACCCGACAGGCGGATCAGCGCCATGCGGTCGCCGGCCCGGTCGGCCTCCTCCTCCTGCGCCAGATGGGCGCGCAGCTTGGCCGACATCTCGTCCGGCAGCGGGCGCGGGCTGCGCTCCAGCGCCTCCACCACGGCGCGCTCGATCACCCGCCGGGCCTCGAACACCTCGCGCGCCTCCCGCGCGGTGGGCTTGGCGACGAAGGCGCCGCGGTTGGGGATCAGCGTCACCACGCGCCGCTGCGCCAGCAGGAGCAGCACCTTGCGCACCCGCTCCCGGCTGACGCCGAACACCTCGGCCAGGCTCTCCTCGGCCAGCTTGGTGCCGGGCGGCAGGCGGCGGTCGGCGATGGCGTCGCCGATGCTGCGGACGATGCGGGCCTCCGCCCCCTCCCCCCGCCCGCGGACGGCGCGGCGGGGGGCGCTCAGGACAGTCTTCATGATGGCATGGCTGGCTGTTCAAACCTTCGCCGCGGATTGTGCACAAAACGGACCAGCGGACAAACGCGGCGGCCGCGCGCTGCCCATGCATCAGGCACAGCCCACCCATGCACAATTTTGCGCCACAGCGCCGAAATCCTGACCATTCGCTGATTTTCGCCGCTGGAAAGGCGCGGGATTCCGCCATTCACACGCTGGCATGGAACTTGCGGACATCTCCGACAGCCGCAGCGGGCCCTGCGGATTGTGCACAAAATCGGAGAAGGTCATGACCGCCAGATCGACCGCAGCCGGATCGACCGCCGCCGGATCAACCGTCGAACTGGTGAAGCTGCGCAAATTCTACGGTTCGACCGTCGCCGTGGACGGCATCGACCTGCGCATCGCCGCTGGCGCCTACTGCTGCCTGCTCGGCCCCAGCGGCTGCGGCAAGACCTCCACGCTGCGCATGATCGCCGGGCACGAGGACATCTCCGACGGCGACCTGCTGATCGGCGACACGGTGGTCAACGGCGAGCCGCCGGCCCGCCGCGGCACCGCCATGATGTTCCAGAGCTACGCCCTGTTCCCCCACCTGGACTGCACCGACAACGTCGCCTTCAGCCTGAAGATGAAGGGCGTGGCGAAGGAGGAGCGGCGCCGCCGCGCGCGGGAGATGCTGGACCTCGTCCACATGTCCCAGTACGCGGACCGGCTGCCCGCCCAGCTCTCCGGCGGCCAGCAGCAGCGCGTGGCGCTCGCCCGCGCGCTGATCACCCGTCCCGGCGTGCTCCTGCTCGACGAGCCGCTGTCGGCGCTCGATCCCTTCCTGCGCATCCGCATGCGCGAGGAGCTGAAGCGCCTGCACACCGAGCTTGGCATCACCTTCGTCCATGTCACCCACAGCCAGACCGAGGCGATGGCGCTGGCCGACCTCGTGGTGGTGATGAACCAGGGCCGGATCGAGCAGGCCGGCCCGCCGCGCGAGGTCTTCAACCAGCCGCGCACCGCCTTCGTCGCCCGCTTCATCGGTGGCCACAACGTGGTGGAGGACGCCGCCGGCCGCCGGGCCGTGCGGGCCGACCGCATCCTGCTCGGCCAGCCTGCCATTTCCGATCACGGCACCGACCATCAGCTGGAAGGCACCGTCCGCGCGCTGGAGTATCACGGCGCGTCGGTCCACCTGACGCTCGACGTGCCGGGTGCCGAGGACTTCGCGGTGGTGCTGGACGAATCCCGCTT
Source organism: Azospirillum sp. TSH58 (assembly GCF_003119115.1). NCBI lineage: Bacteria > Pseudomonadati > Pseudomonadota > Alphaproteobacteria > Rhodospirillales > Azospirillaceae > Azospirillum > Azospirillum sp. TSH58. The sequence goes on along the minus strand of NZ_CP022367.1, from coordinate 1,620,716 downwards.
CTACGACGCCCCGCTCGCCATCGGCGACCGCGTGACCGCGGGCTGGAAGGCGCGCGACGTCCACCCCCTGGTCGCCTGATTTCCCGACCAACACCCAAAACCGAATCCCCAAGAACCGACCGACCATACTGGAGGCACAGAGCATGACCGAGACGCGCACCGGCTCGCCCCTTTCCGCCGGGACCACCACGGGCGTCAGCCGCCGCACGCTGCTGAAGGGCAGCGCCGCCGCCGCGGGTGTCGCCATCGGGTCGGGGGCGATCACCGGCTTCCCCACCATCTGGGCGCAGAACATCAAGAACGTCACGCTGCGCCAGTTCGGCACCGGCGTGTCGAACCTGAACGCCGTCGCCGACAAGGTGAAGGAGGATCTCGGCTTCACGCTGCAGATGACCGCGCTCGATTCGGACGCTGTGGCCCAGCGCGCGGTGACCCAGCCGAAGTCCTACGACATCGCCGACATCGAATACTGGATCTGCAAGAAGGTCTTCCCGGCGGGCGTGATGCAGCCGATGGACGTGTCCAAGATCAAGAACTTCGACAAGATCGTCCCGATCTTCGTCAACGGCAAGCTGACCCCGGAGAGCGCCGTCGCCCAGGGCACCGCCCCGCACACCGTCGGCTTCGTCGAGGGCAAGGACAGCATCAAGTTCGCCAAGTCGGCCACCCAGTGGATGACGCTGATCCCGACCATCTACAACGCCGACACGCTGGGCATCCGCCCCGATCTGGTCGGCCGCCCGATCACCAGCTGGACGGACCTGCTGGACCCGGCCTTCAAGGGCAAGGCGTCGATTCTGAACATCCCCTCCATCGGAATCATGGACGCCGCCATGGTCTGCGAGGCCATGGGCGAGGTGAAGTACGGCGACAAGGGCAACATGACCAAGGAGGAGATCGACAAGACCCTCAAGATCATGACCGACGCCAAGAAGGCCGGCCAGTTCCGCGCCTTCTGGAAGACCTTCGACGAGAGCGTGAACCTGATGTCGTCGGGCGAGGTCATCATCCAGTCCATGTGGTCGCCCGCCGTGGCCGCCGTGCGCGCCAAGGGCATCCCCTGCGTCTACCAGCCGCTGAAGGAAGGCTACCGCGCCTGGGGCGGCGGTCTCGGCATCGCCAAGCATCTGAGCGGTCTGGAGCTTGAGGCGGCCTACGAGTACATCAACTGGTACCTGTCGGGCTGGGTCGGCGCCTACCTGAACCGCCAGGGCTATTACTCCGCCGTGCTCGACACCGCGAAGGAGCACATGTCGCCGGACGAGTGGGCCTTCTGGATGGAGGGCCAGCCGGCCAAGACCGACATCCTCAGCCCCGAAGGCAAGGTGATGGAGAAGGCCGGCGCGGTGCGCGACGGCGGGTCGTTCCAGGACCGCATGGGCCGCGTGGCCTGCTGGAACGCGGTGATGGACGAGGACCGCTACATGGTCCGCAAGTGGAACGAGTTCGTCGCGGCGTAAGGCGCGTCTGCGTTTGCCCCCACCCTTCCCATGCTCCGCATGGGCCCCTTCCCTCCCCCGCTGGGCAGGGGAGGGAGCATCAAATTCCCTCCCCCGCCCAGCGGGGGAGGGTCAGGGTGGGGGCAAGACTCCCTCACACCCCGCACTCCCCCACGGCACCGGACCCCTGCGCCATGACCGCCTCCACCGTCCCATCCGAAGCGTCCAGCGCGTCCGCGGCACCGCGGGGCGACGGGGTGCGCCGTTCCACGCTGCGCCGGGTCGTCCCCTATCTCCAGGCCGGGCCGCTGGCGCTGACTCTCCTGGTCTTCCTGCTGATCCCCATCCTGACCATCGTCGCGGTCAGCTTCTGGGACTACGACAGCATCCGCATCTACCCGGACTTCGTGCTGACCAACTACGAGGAGCTGCTGACCTCGCCGGTCACCTGGAAGACCTACCTGAACACGGTGAAGTTCGCGGCGCTGACCTGGGTCATCACATTGCTGATCGGCTTCACCGTCGCCTATTTCCTGGCCTTCCACGTCCAGTCCACGACCTGGCAGATGGTGCTGTTCCTGGTCTGCACGATCCCCTTCTGGACCTCCAACATCATCCGCATGATCTCGTGGATTCCCTTCCTCGGGCGCAACGGGCTGCTGAATTCGGGGCTGATCTCCGCCGGGCTGATCGACCAGCCGCTGGAGTTCCTGCTGTTCTCCGACTTCGCGGTGGTGCTGGCCTTCGTGCACCTCTACGCGCTGTTCATGGTAGTGCCGATCTTCAATTCGATGATGCGCATCGACCGCGCCCTGGTCGAGGCGGCGCGCGACGGCGGCGCCAGCGCGGCGCAGGTGGTGTGGAACGTCATCCTGCCGCTGGCCAAGCCGGGCATCGCCATCGGCTCCATCTTCGTCGTCACGCTGGTGATGGGCGACTTCATCACCGTGCGCCTGATGAGCGGCGGGCAGAGCGCCTCCATCGGGCTGATGATCGCCAACGAGATCTCGCTGCTGCAATACCCCGCCGCCGCCGCGAACGCCGTCGTCCTGCTGGCCGTCGTCCTCATCATGGTCGTGGCGATGCTGCGCATCGTCGACATCCGCAAGGAGCTGTAAGCGATGACCGGCACCGGCACCCGGCGCGGCCTGTCCTTCTACCTGCTCGCCGCCTTCTTCGGGCTGTTCGTCCTGTTCCTCTACGGGCCGATCGCCACCATCACCATCCTGTCCTTCCAGGGGCCGGAGGGCGGGCTGACCTTCCCGATGAACGGCGTCTCCCTCCACTGGTTCAGGAACCTGTTCGAGCAGCAGGCGGTGGGCGATTTCGGCGGCTCCTTCCGCCGCTCCATCGCGCTGGGGCTGACGGTGATGGTGCTGACGGTGCTGTTCTCGCTGCTCGCCGGCTTCGCCTTCCGCCGCCGCTTCCTGGGCAGCGGGGCGCTGTTCTATCTGGCGGTGGCCAGCCTGATCGTGCCGTCGATCCTGGTCAGCCTGGGCATCGGCCTGCTGTTCAACATCCTGGGCATCGAGCCGACCTGGTACGGCTCGGCGCTCGGCGCGCATCTGACCTGGACGCTGCCCTTCGGGCTGCTGATCGTCTTCGCCATCTTCAACCGCTTCAACCCGGCCTACGAGGAGGCGGCGCGCGACCTCGGCGCCACGCCCTGGCAGACGGTGCGGCATGTCGTGCTGCCCATCCTGCTGCCCAGCCTGATCGGCGTCGGGCTGTTCGGCTTCACCCTGTCCTACGACGAGTTCGCGCGCACGCTGATGACCGCGGGGTCCTTCAACACCCTGCCGCTGGAGATCTACGGCATGACGACCAACGTCACGACGCCGGTGCTCTACGCGCTGGGCACGCTGACGACGCTGTTCTCCTTCACGGTGATCGGCCTGTTCCTCGCCGGGGTGATGATCCTGCGCCGCCGCCGTCTGCGGCGGACCGGCGCCGCCGCTTGAAACGCAGGGAGCCAGCCATGCGCATCCTGGTCGTCAATCCCAACACCACCGCCTCGATGACCGAGAAGGCCGGAGCGGCCGCCCGCGCCGTCGCGGCGCCGGGGACGGAGATCGTCGCCGCCAACCCGGCCATGGGACCCGCCAGCATCGAGGGCTATTACGACGAGGCGCTCGCCGTTCCCGGCCTGCTGGAGGTCATCGCCGCCCATGAACGCGCCGCACCCGGCATCGACGGCGTGGTGATCGCCTGCTTCGACGATGTCGGGCTGGACGCCGCGCGTTGCCTCGCCGCCGTCCCGGTGGTCGGCATCTGCGAGGCGGCGATGAAGACCGCCACCCTGCTCGGCGGGCGGTTCAGCGTGGTCACCACCATGCCGCGCTCCGTCCCGGCGCTGGAGCATCTGGCGGAGCGCTACGGCGTGGCCGGGCGCTGCCGGGTGCGCGCCGCCGGCGTGCCGGTGCTGGCGCTGGAGGACCCGGCGTCCGGCGCCGTGGAACGGGTGCGCGAAACCATCCGCCAAGCCATCGCGGAGGACGGGGCGGAGAGCGTCGTCCTGGGCTGCGCCGGGATGGCGGATCTGGCGCGTGCCCTGACCGCCGAGATGGGCGTGCCGGTGGTTGACGGCGTCACCGCCGCGGTGAAGCTGGTGGAGGGGCTGGCCGTGCTGGGCTTGCGCACCGGCAAGACCGGCGGTTACGCTTTCCCCCTGCCCAAACCCTACGCCGGGGACATGGCGCGCTTCGCCCCCGCCCCGCAGCCCTGAACCGGAGGGACGCCATGGAAGGCTACCGCGTGCGCGTGATGAGCCGGGCCGAGCTGGATCTGGCCGTCGACTGGGCGCGGGCGGAGGGCTGGAACCCCGGCCTGCACGACGCCGGAGCCTTCCACGCCGTGGACCCCGAAGGTTTCCTGATCGGGGAGCTGGACGGCGAGCCGGCAGCCTGCCTCTCCGTCGTCCGCTATCCCGAGAACTTCGGCTTCCTCGGCTTCTACATCGTACGGCCCGGAATGCGCGGGCGCGGGCTCGGCTGGGACCTCTGGAAGGCAGGGCTGAGGCATTTGGAAGGCTGCACCGTTGGGCTGGACGGGGTGGTGGCCCAGCAGGACAACTATCGCAAGTCCGGCTTCGCGCTGGCCTACCGCAACGTCCGCTACGGCGGCGCCCCGCCCGCCGGAACCTCCTCCGCCGCGGCGCTGGTGGACGCCCGGACGGTGCCCTTCGACCGGCTGCTGGCGTGGGACCGCGCCCTGTTCCCGGCGCCGCGCGCCGGTTTCCTGTCCAATTGGATCGCCCTGCCCGGCGCCACCGCGCTGGCCGCCGTGGTCGACGGGGAGTTGCGGGGCTTCGGGGTGATCCGCCCCTGCCACAGCGGCAGCAAGATCGGCCCGCTCTACGCCGCCGACCGCGGCACGGCGCGCGATCTGGCTCTGGCGCTCGCCGCCACGGCGGGCGACGCCCCGATCTTCCTCGACGTTCCGGAGGTCAACCGCGACGCCGTCCTGCTGGCGGAGGAGCTGGGCCTGACACCGCAGTTCGAAACGGCCCGCATGTATCTCGGCCCCGCCCCAACCATCGACACCGCGCGTCTGTTCGGGGTGACGACCTTCGAATTGGGCTGACGGCGGGCCGGGCTGAACCGTAACAGTCCGTTACCAAACAGGGGGGCGCCGGACACACGCCGGCAACAGGGTGGGCGCAGCATCGGGGCATCGGGATCACGATCCCAGCCTGACGAAACGAGGGATACCCCCATGTCGCGCATCCTGATCGCCGCCATGACCGCCGCTACCGTGCTGGCCGGCCTGGGCACCCAAGACGCTGCCGCCGCCGGCTGGGGACCGGATCACCGCGAACCGCCGCGGATCGAGCGGGACCACCGCGGTCCCGATCTGCACCGCCCCGATCTGCACCGCCCCGATCTGCGCCGTCCTGAATCGCACCGCCCGACTCCGCCGGTCCACCGCGCGGCGCGGCACTGGAAGCCCGGCGACCGGCTGCCCACCGCCTACGCCTCGCGGCGCCACGTCATCGCCACGCCCGCCGCCTATCACCTGCACCGGCCGCCACGCGGCCATCACTGGGTCCGCGCCGGATCGGACGCCATTCTGGTGGCGTCCGGATCGGGAATCATGGTCCGGATCGTCCCCGGCCTGTTCCGCTGAGAACCTGCCCTTCCTTCGTGGACGCGCCCCGGCCGGGCGGTCTACTCTCCCCCGAGTTGCACCGCCCTTCCCCGCGATGCCCGCTCCCACGATGGACGCTCCATGACGGACAGCCGCAATCCCCGGCCCTCGCTCACCGATGCCCTGACCCTGCATAACGACGGCCGGGGCGACGAGGCGGAGCGGGCGTACCGCCAGATCCTGAAGCGTGAGCCGCGGAATCCCGACGCCTGGCACCTGCTGGGCGTGCTGCTGTCCGAGCGGGGCGATCACGACTCCGGCATCGCCAGCATCCGCACCGCCCTGTCCTTCCGGGAAGCCTTGGAATACCGCCTGAATCTCGGCTCGTCCCTGCTCGACGCCGGCCGCGTGGACGAGGCGCTGGACGCCCTGATGGCGGCGCTGCGCCTCGGTCCGGACCGGGCGGACGTCCATTTCCGGCTGGGCAACCTGTTTCGTCTTCAGCGCCGCCCCAACGAAAGCGTCGCCGCCTACCGTCAGGCCATCGCGCTCCAGCCCGGCTTCGTGGAGGCGTTGAACAACCTCGGCTCGCTGTTCCTGGAGGTCGGGCAGACCGACGCCGCCATCGCCGCCTTCACCGACGCCATCCAGGCGGCGCCGGCCAACGCCGAGTCCCACTGCAACCTCGGCTACGCCCTGGATCTGCAGGACCGGCTGGGCGAAGCGGCGGCGGCCTACCGCGTCGCGCTGGCCTTCCAGCCCGATTTCGCCCTGGCCTGGTCCAACCTCGGCAACACCCTGAAGGGGCAAGGGCACCCGGACCAGGCCATCGCCGCCTACCGCTCGGCATTGACGCACCGTCCGGATTTCCCGATGGCGCACAGCAACGCCCTGATGGCGCAGCATTACCTGCCGGAGTGCGGAAACGCCGACTTCCTCGCCGCCGCCCGCGACTGGGTCGAACGAAGCGGCGGCGGCCTCCCCGTCGCCGCTCCGGCGGTCCGCGACGATCGTCACCGTCCGCTGCGCATCGGCTACGTCTCCAGCGACTTCAACAGCCATCCCGTCGGCTATTTCCTGGAAAGCGTCCTGAGGGCGCACGACCGCTCGGCGGTCACCGCCTACGGCTACGCCAACAACGGCCGGACCGACGACGTGACGGACAGCCTGCGCGCCGCCGCCGACGGATGGCGCCCCATCGTCGGCATGGGCGACGCGGCCGTGGCCGAGCTGATCCGGCGGGACGGCATCGACATCCTCGTCGATCTGTCCGGCCACACCGGCAACAACCGCCTGCCCCTGTTCGCCCGGCGGCCCGCCCCCGTCCAGGTGAGCTGGCTCGGCTATTTCGGGACGACCGGCCTGCCGACGATGGACTGGATCATCGCCGACCGCCACGTCCTGCCGCCGGGGGAGGAGCGCTTCTTCACCGAGAAGGTCTGGCGCCTGCCCGGCAGTTATCTGTGCTTCACCCCGCCGGCGGAGGATGTGCCGGTCGGGCCGCTTCCCATGCTCGGCGGCGGTCCGGTCACGCTCGGCGCCTTCCACAACCGGGCCAAGATCACCCGGCCGACCGTCGCGCTGTGGGCGCAGGTCCTGACCGCCCTGCCGCAAGCCCGCCTGCTCCTGAAATCGCGGGAGTTCGCCGATTACGGGGTGCGGCAGACCCTGCGCGACCAGTTCGCCGCGCACGGCATCGCGCCGAACCGCCTGCGCATGGAAGGGAAGACGCCGCGGGCGGACTATTTCCACAGCCACAACCGCATCGACCTCGCCCTGTCCCCCATCCCCTTCGGCGGCGGCACGACGACGGCCGAGAGCCTGTGGATGGGCGTGCCGGTGGTGACCCTGCGCGGCGACCGCTGGGCTGGGCGCATCGGGGTCAGCTTCCTGGAAACGCTCGGCCTCGCCGACCGGCTGGTGGCGGACAGCCCGGAGGACTACGTCGCCAAGACCGCCGCCCTGGCCGGCGACCCGGAGGCCCTGGCCGCCCTGCGCGCCGGCCTGCGGGAGCGTCTGCGCCAATCCCCGCTGTGCGACGCGCCGGCCTTCGCCCGCTCGCTGGAGGAGGCCTACCGGTCGATGTGGCGCGAACCGTAAGGGTGCCGTGGGCGTGCCAAAGGAAGTCCTTCCGATACGCCCTGGCACAACGGCGCCGAACATGCGTTGAAGGACCCGACGACGCAGCGGAAGCGAGGCCGAGACGCCGATGATGAAGGATCCCAAACAGATCGCGCGGGTTGCCCTGCAATCGGCCCGCGTCAATGTCGAGGTCTACGAGGCCTGCGGCCTGATCGACACGCCGTCGGCCCACGGCCTGCGCTACAAGATCGCCGTTCAGGCGAGCGACGTGAACGGCGACGAGTGCCGTTTCCCCTCCTGCGCCTGCCCCTGGCCGGACTGTTCCCGCCAGGCGGAGGCGGGGGCCGCGGACGGTCAGCCCAGCGGGCCGACCGTCTCCACGTAACGCTCCATGGCGGCCACGCCTTCTTCGGTCAGCTCGATGAAGACGCGGCGGCCGTCCTTGTCGTCGGCGATGCGCCGGACCAGCCCGCGGTCGTGCAGGTCGGTGATGCGGCGCAGCGCCGTGGTCTGCGCGACGCCGGACGCGATGCACAGCGAGGACACGGAAATCCGCCGCCCCTGGAGATGGTTGATCATCAGGTCCAGCAGCATGTCCCAGCAGGGGTCCTCGAACAGCCCCTTGGGAAAGAACTTCTCGCGGGCGGCGCGCTTGCGCCGGATCGCCGTCAGGATGCCCAGGCTGTCCGGCACACCGCCGTCCGCCACCGCTTCGCAAACGGGTGGAGCCACGGTCGCGATGGCCGCGGGGGACGCCGTCGGTGCGGCGGCCGCGCGCTGGGCCGCGACGAAGGGCATCACGCGGGCCGCCGCGGCTTCCCCGCGCAAGGCCCGCACCGTCTCGACCAGCGCCAGCCCGTGACGGTAGGCCTGCTCCAGCGCGTCGTCGCGGCTGTCCATCGCCGCCGGGAAGTCCGGAACCGGCGATGCGCCCAATTCGCCACTGTCCAGGACACGGGCCAGCGCGCGCTCGATCTGCGCGTCGTCCTCCGGGTCGGTCACCACGTCGGCCGCCTCCAGACGGAGGGCACGCACCACGTCGTCGGCCTCCGGGTTGCGGGCGAAGAGGATGCAGGCGAGGCCGCGGTGGGTGCGGTGCAGCCGCTCCATCAGCGCCAGACCGTCGAACCAGGGCGACCCGCCGTCCACGAACACCACGCCGACGCTGCGGTCCACGTCGAGCAGGCCCAGCGCCGAGATCACGTCGCGCGTGTCCTGAACCCGGTGGCCGAGCCGCAGGGCGCAGTCGCGGATGCCGGCGATGGCCGCGCTGTCGTTGCCGATGATCAGAATGGAAGGCGCCGCCGCCGAGTAGGCCGGTGCCGAGTAATTCGGTGCCGCTTGACTGGTCGCCGTTTGACCGGCCGCCATATGGCCAGTCAGCGCGAGACGCTCCGCCGAACGCGAAACCAGGGACCGTTGCATGCCGCTCTCACCCGCATCAGATCGCGCGCCGGTTGACCGGCGGCGGTGTCAGGCCCGGCGCGGCGACCCGATGCGGCGGAACCGTCCGCCACTTCCAGGTACCCGCTTGGAACCGTCAATCATTCGTTGGGTGATGTATAGCATTACCCCGTTCGAACGCGTATCAACGGCCGTTGATACTTTTCTGTCGGAGTAACGTGCGGTTTATTATTGCATATTAATCATTATCGTCAAGAATCGTCGGATTCCAATGCATAACCGACCCCGCGGACGGTAATGATCGGCGAGGGTGCGCCGTCGTCCAGCCGCATCTTGCGGCGCAGCCGGGTGATCAGCGTGTCCACCGTGTGCTCGCTGATGGAACGCGGGTCGCGGTTGCTGATCACGTCCAGAAGATATTCGCGGCTGACCGGGTTGGGCCGCATGGCCGCCAGCGCCGCCAGGATGTTGAACTCCCCCGTCGTCAGCGCGAGGTAGGAACCGTCGGGACGGAACAGCGCGCGGCGCACCAGATCGAGACGCCATCCCCGGAAGGTCAGCGGCGCGTCGGGCGCCGGCCCCGCCGCCGCCTCCACGGATGTGGGCGGAACGGCGGGCGCCCCGGAGCGGCGCAGCAGGTTGCGGATGCGGATCAGCAGCTCAAGCAGGTCGACCGGCTTGGTCACATAGTCGCCGCCGTGGGACAGGCCGGCGATGCGGTCGGTCGGGCTGTCGCGCCCGGTCACGAAGATCAGCGGAACGGTTTCCCCCAGCCGCAACCGCTCGGCCAGGGCCAGCCCGTCGCAATCCGGCAGGTTGATGTCCAGAAGCACAAGGTCCGGCCGGTCCTGCGCGATGCGCTCGGTCAGTTCCGCCCCGTTCGCCGCCCGCAGCACCCGCAGCCCCTGATGCTCCAGGTAGGTCGCGATCAAATCCTGCGTCTCCGGGGAATCCTCGACCACCAGCACGGTCCGCCCGACCAGCTCCGATCCGACGCTCATGATGCCCCGCCCACCGCCGCCGCTCCCGTCGCGACAACCCCTGTCGCACCACCTTCTGTCGCATCAACCCCTGTCGCCGTCATGTCAGCCCCGCCTCCCCCGTTTCGATGGCGCGCAGGGCGGCATGAAGCCGATCCCGAAGCGCCGCCGCATCCCCTTGCATGGAAGCGGCCTCCCCATTCCCGTTCTCGACGGCCTGCGCCGCCCGCTCCAACGCCCGCGCCGCGGCGCTCACCTCCGGAAACCCATAGGTGCCGCCACTGCCCTTCATGCGGTGGGCCGCGTCGACCACGCGCCGGGGCGGCGATTCCGCATCGTCAAGAACCGCCAGCACCTCCCGGCAGGCCTGGGCGAAGCGCTCCATCAGCCGCGCGCGGTCGGCGCTGGACAGCCCCCCCGGGAGGAGCCCCCTGGCGAGCGGCGCCTGCCGGACCGCGAAGGACGGAGCGGGCGCGGACGCGCTGGAGCCGGACGGCGCGTGACGCGCGAGCGCGTCCTGAAGCGCGTCGGGGTCCACCGGCTTGGCCACCACCTCGTCGACCCCGGCGTCCAGATAGTCCGCCCGATCCTCCGGAGAGCTGTTGGCGGTCACCGCGATCACCGGCACCAGCGCCCGCTCGGCGTCCGGCAACGCGCGGATGCGCCGCGTCACCTCCACCCCGTCGATCCCCGGCAGCCGCATGTCGAGCAGCACGACGTCCACGGTCCTGGTGGCCAGAACCGCCATTGCCTCCTCCCCGCTGTCCGCATAGACGGCGCGGTGGCCGCCGGGCGCCAGATACTCGCGAAGGATGGCCTGATTCTCCGGCGCGTCCTCCACCACCAGGATGTCCAGGCTCCCCGGCACCGGCATGGGCGCGGCGCGGCCCGGCGAGGGATCGGCGACGGGAAGCGGGCGTGTCGGAAGCGAGACCGTGAAGAGGGAACCGCCGCCCGTCCGGCCTTCCAGGCAGACGTCGCCCCCCATCAACTGCACGAGCCCGTTGACGATGGCGAGCCCCAGCCCGGCGCCGTCGCGTCGGTTGCCTTCCAGCCGAGCCCCCTCCAACCGATGGAAAGGCTCGAAGATGATGGCCTGGGCCGACCGCGGAACGCCGGGGCCGCTGTCCGCCACGGTCAGGCACAGGACGACCGTCCCGCCCACCGTGTCCGCCGGAGCCGGCCTTACGGTCAGCGTCACCTCCACCCCGCCCCGTTCGGTGAATTTCACGGCGTTGCTCAGCAGGTTCAGAACGATCTGGCGCAGGCGCAATGGATCGATCCAAAAGCGCGCCGCCCCCAGCCCGCTGACCGTCAGGGACAGGTCGATGCCCTTCTCCTCGGCGCCCGCGCGCATCAGCGCCACGGCGTCCTCCACCAGCGCGACCACATCGGTGGGCTGTGGATGCAGCTCCATCCGGCCCGCCTCCAGCCGCGACAGGTCGAGGATGGTGTCGAGCATGGAGACGAGATGGCGCCCCGCCTCGTCGGCGACGCGCAGCCGTTCGTCGAGCTGGCCGGTCGGGCCTTCGCGGCGGATCACCCGCACCATGCCCAGAACGGCGTTCAGCGGGGTCCGGACCTCGTGGCTGAGGTTGGCGAGGAAGCGCTCCAGCGTCGCGGACTTGTCCGACAGGGCGCGGGTGCGCTCGGCGATCTGGCGCTCCAGTCCTTCGTTGAGGGCGGCCAGTTCCTGCGACAGCCGGCGCTCGTTGAGGAAGGCCGTCTCCACCCGCCGCCCCAGCACCAGCGCGTGGCTGAACAGGAACAGCAGCGCGCCGTAGGGAACGAGGTCGATGCTCTCGAAGAAATGCGCGTACATCAGCGCGTCGTGCACCACCGCCCCCAGGAAGGCCAGCGCCCCCGCCCCCAGCAGGAGCGCGCCGGAATGGCGGCGCAGGGCGGCCACGGCGAGGCGCCACGCGAAATACAGGGCCGACAGCACCAGCAGCAGGCTCGCCACGTCGCGCAGCCGGGTGAATTGCGCCGGCTCGGTCACCAGCACCAGGAACATGCCGGGCACCGCGACCGCCATCATGGCGCGCCCGACCCCACGGTGCAGGCATCCCGGGAACAGCTCGCGCAGCAGGTGGAAATAGATCGGGTAGAACATGTAGATCGGCAGATATTCCAGCCGGTAGGCCCAGACCTCCGACACGCCGGGGAAGAAGACGCGCAGCAGTTCGCTGGTGCACATCAGCCGCATGGCGCAGGCGGCCAGCAGCATCACAAGGAACAGCGGGGCCGCCGACAGGCGTCGGCGCAGGAAGGCGCCGATGAACAGCGCCATCAGCGACAGCGACATCAGCGCCCCGGCGTTCGTCATCAACTGCCGCTGCCACAGCCGCGACAGCCCGCCGTTGGCGTCGAGATAGATCGTGCGCCCGATCCCGCCTTCGAAATGGAAGTGGTTGGAGACCTCCACCGCCAGCTCGATCACCCGCTGCCCGCCATGCAGCGTGACGAACCGGGAAACGGAGGAGGACTGCTCCTGCGCGGCGGCCAGCGCCGGAACCCCGGCGGCGGCGACCGAGCGGCCGTCCACCCACACCCGCATGGCGGAATTGACCGGCGGCATCTTCAGCGTCAGCGGCGGCATGCCGGGCGGCAGCAGGATCTTCAGGCGGAAGGTGGCGGCGCCAAACCCGCCCATCTCCCGCCCGTCCGGGCGCTCGGCCCCGTTCCAGATCGCCGGCAGGGTGAAGGGCGTCCACAGCGCCCCATCCGGCTCCGGCAGGGGATTCAGGCTTTCCTCGCCGGCCAGCCGGTCCCAGGACACCAGCCATTCGCCGTCCAGCGAGACCGGCCCGTCGAGGTCGGCGTACCAGCCGCGCAGATCGAGCACGCCGCGCTCCGCCTGCGGCAGGACGGTGGCCAGGGCCGGAACGGTGCAAAGGAGAACGAGAAGCAGAACCGCGCCCAGCCGTCGGGCGACACGCGCAACAAAGGCGGTTAGAGACGGCATGGCGGCAGGCGGCGGAGGCACCGGGGCACAATTCCTTCGGCAGGCGCACGGCACAGGCCGCGGCCAGACCCGCAGGTCGAGGGGTGCCGAGCCAGTCCCGTCATGAGAGGTATCGCAAAACGGTCGTTGCGGAAATACCGATGCACCCTGGCATTTAAAGCCGAAACCCCATGAAACCGAAACCGGCCACGCAGCGAAGTATAATCGGCCATCGGCGCAACAACGACTCAGAAATTCGCAACAAGCTTCATCAATCGTAAATCCTATAGAAAATGTGGTTTTAACCTCTCAATCGAAGACACGGCCCATATTTGGCGCTGACCGCTGGACAGGACGATTTCAACAGAAGCCTCTAATAGGCAGAGCGTCCGGAACCGCCCGAACACAGGCGAACTTCCGGACGCTCCGATGCAATGCGACCGATCGGCCGGGGCGCTGAACGCGGTCAGGCCATGGCCTTCATCTGCTTGTCCATGCGGGCGAGCACGGCCATCACCTCCTTGCAGCGGCTCTTCACATCCTCGTCGGTTTCCGGGATGCCGTCCTGCGAGGAGATGTTGCGCCAGTCCTTCAGGAAGGCCTTCAGCTCGGGCATCTTCGGCAACTGGGTGCCGACGCCACGGATGTCCTCCTTCCACAGGTCCTGGTAATCGCCCACCGTCTTCGCCGTCTTCAGCTTCTTCGCCAGGGACAGCATGTATTTTTCCAGGATCTCCCGCCCCTTGGCGCGCACCTTGTCGGCCTTCTCGATGGCGTCCTTCATGCCCTCGTAGTCATCGACAATCTTGTCGCCGAGCGAGGACTGGTTGAAGGCGACGAAGAGCTGGTCGGCGGCCTTGGCCACCTTCTCCGCGTGGGCGGTGGAGTCCTTCGGGATCAGCTTGTTCGACTTGAACTTCTTCGCCGTCGCCTCGGCCAGATCGCGGAGCTTCTGGAGCTGGGTGCGCAACGGCTCGACCGAGCGCTTGTACTCCGCCCGCGCCTCGTCCAGCAGCGAGTCGAGATCGTCCAGTGTGGCGTTGCTGGGGGCGTTCACCGACACGCTCAGCTTCTTCCAGTCGATGGCGCCGTGCGCCTTGTCCACCGCCTTCATCGCGTCGCCGACGCCGGTCTTGCCGGCGATCTTGGCGATGGCGCCCTTCTTCTTGTCCCAGTCCTTCTGGGTCAGGATGTCCGGGATGTCGATGCGCTTCAGGGGACCACCCATCTCTCAGCTCCTCCGCTTAACCAAACATTCACCCTACCGGCCTGCATGGTAGGAGGCGGGCGCGCCCCTCGGAATCGGCGATTGCTCCTCTCCCGCCGCTACCGGAGCCGAATGGGTCCAAAACGGCGGCTTCGCTCCCCGCCTCGTTTCAGCGACCGCCCACCAGCTGCACCACGCCCTTGCAGACGGTGGCGAACTCCTTGATGAGGTCGGTGATCTGGCGGGCGGTGTAGTCGGGCGGCACGCGCATCGGCGGCCCGTCGCCGCCCTGCCCGGCCCAGGGGGCAAGCTTCCGGCGGTAGAAGTCCGGATCGGCGCGCAGCCCGTCCAGCGCCTTCGCCGCGGCGAGCTGGGTGGCGAGATCGCGGGCCAGCGCCGGGAACAGCTCGTTGTAGGTGTCCGGCGTCGGCTTGGCGCGCACCTTGGCGACCCCGGCGGCGGCGCGGGCCAGCGCGCCGTTGATGTTCGCCTCCCACCGCTTCTGCGCGCGTTCCGACGAGGCGGCGTCCTTTTCGGCCTGGGCGGCTTGTGCCTTGGCGCGGTCGGCGTCCGCGCCGATGGCCGCCTCCAGGTCGGCAAGCTCCTTGGCGAGCGCCTTCAACGCCCGTTCGCAGGCCGCCGCCGCGGCCTTGTCGCCACGGATTGCCGTATCCTCGTCGAGCGCCTTGTCCAGCGCGGCCAGATAGGCTTTGCGCGCCTTCACGGCGTCCTTCCCGGCGGCGGCGAGATCCTTCGCCGCCTCCTCACCGGCCCCGTCGCTGGCCGTGGCGGCGCGGTGGACGGCGTCGCCGGCCTTCAGCGCCTTGACCAGCGCGGCTTCGCCGTTCAGCGCGGCGGCGACCGCCTTGGCGTCCTTCGGCCGGTGCTTCGCCGTCGCGGCCTCGAAGCGCTTGCGGGCCGCGGCCCAGCGCTGCTCGTAAGGGACATGCGCCATCGCCGCCCGCCCGTTCCGACGCTACGCGACGGTCGGCTGGAGACGATCCTCCAGGGAGCGGATGGCGGCCCAGTCGCACTCGAAGACGGCGCGGTCCGGATGCGCGAGATAGATTTTCGCCAGCACCTGCGTCAGATCGAGCGTCGGAACCACCTCGTCCCCCAGCCGCGGCACGAGGCCGTAGCCGCGCACGCTCGCCATCCCGTCCAGAATGGAGAGATCCGGCAGCCCCTCCACCCGGCCAGACACCAGAACCGGCAAATAGAGGACCATCGCGTCGGCCAGGAACCGGTAATGGCCGTCGAGCAGCGGCTCCATCGCCGCCGCCCCGTCGAAGGCATCAACCAGCAGATCAACCTGATCGTGCCCGGTGCCCGCCGCGACGGCGGTGGTGGAGCCGGCCGGCCCCATGGCGCGCGCCGCGATCTCCACCAGAGCCGGACCACGCGACGTCATCCGCACCTCGGCATGGCCGGCGCCGTCGGTGATCTCCAGCGCGTCGAGGACCCGGCGGATGTAGGCCATCAGCGCCTGCGCCACCGGCTCCTCCGGCGGCAGCAGCCGGTAGTAGTCGTAGACGAAGGGCGACCCGTTCAGCGTCCGCTTGGCCGACAGCAGCACGTCGCAGACATAGTGGCGCCCGCCGCGGCTGACCGTGTTGACGACGTATTCGAGGCCGTCGAGGTAGGTCTGCACCAGCACCCGCTCGTTGGCCGAGCCGCAGAAGTCGCGGCTGCCCAGGATGGCGTCGACGGCGGCGCGCAGTTGCGCAGGCGTGTCGCAGAAATAGACATGGTCGGTGGAGGCGCTGGCCATCGGCTTCGCCACCACGGGCCAGCCCGCCCGCTCCGCCCACTCCACCGCCTCGGCGGCGCCGGTCGCCATGGTCTGGCGGGCGGTCAGCAGGCCGGCGGCGGCCAGCCGCTCGATCATCATGAACTTGTTGCGGCGGGCGGCGGTCAGCTTCGGGCTGTTGCCCGGCGTGCCGAGAGTGGCGCCCAGCGCGTCGGTCAGTTCCACCGCGGACTCGTTGCCCGGCAGGACGAAGGCCGGCGCCAGCGGACGCAACCGCTCGGCCAGCGCGTCGAGATCACCGTCATGGAGGATGTGCGCCGCGAAGTCGTCAGGCTGGTAGCTGCGCAGCAGCGACGGGGCGAGGTCCGGGCGGCTCTGCACCGCGACCACCTCGTAGCCCCGCGCGCGCAGGCGCGGCGCCAGAAGGATGCCGGTGGAATAGGGATCGACGACGACCGCCGTCTTGCGGAAGGCGATCATGGCGTGACCTCCAGCGCGGCGTCCTGCGGCAGGGGGTCTTCGGACAGGGCCGGCACGGCCTCCACCGGGCGCGCGTAGGTGACCAGCGGCACGGGACCGTCCAGCTCCACCGAACGCCCGACCCAGCCGGCCTCGATCACCGCCCTCTGCTCGTCCAGCTCCGGCACGGCGAAGACGCGCTCGCTGCCCGGCACCCAGGCGGGCGGCGCCGCCCCCAGGTCGCGGTGCAGCAGGTAGCGCAGCCGCCCGCTGGCGTGCATGACCAGCACCCGACGCACCAGGAAGCCGCCCGCCAGCAGGTTCGACAGGCTGCGCGGGTTGGACAGGGCGACGCGCGAGAACAGGTGCGGGCGCCCGGCCCCCAGAGCGTGGAGCGTGCGCAGGGTCACCAGCAGCCGCTGCAACCCGTTGCCGCGGAAGTCGGGATGGACCATGCAGCTCGCCATGTGGGCGGTGGCGGTTACGGCGGGGCGGGTGCCCGGCAGATCGTCCACGAAGGCCGGCATGCCCGGCAGGGGCAGGCCCAGGATGGCGCAGCCGATCAGCCGCCCCTCGGCCTCCAGCCCCAGCGTCACGCCGCGCTCGCCCAGATGCAGACCGGCGAATTCCGGCGTTTCGGGGAAATAGGCGTCGATGTCCGGCAGCTGCCCGAAGATGTAGCCGCGGAAGGCCTCCAGCGCCGGCAGGTCGGCGGGGCCGAGGAAGCGGATGCGGTAGGGAACGCAGACCGGCTGGCCGCGCCGGACGCGCAGCATGCCCGTGTGGACCGTCTGTTCAGGGGATAAGAGGACCGTCATGTCAGGCGTCCTGCACGATTTCGGCGATGTTGAGCAGGCGCATCGGCGGGTAGAGGTCCAGTTGCTTGGCCGCCCCGATGCGCAGCAGCAGGGAGAAGCGGTTCAGCGTCTCCACCGGGATGCCGTCGGCGGGCTTGGCCCCGCTCAGGATCTCCACCGCCTTCAGGCCGGCGAAGCGCCCGACGTTGACCGCCGGGCTGACCAGCCCCATCAGCAGGTTGGCCCGGCGGATCGGCAGCTCGGTGGAGCAGAAGGTGGCCAGCCGGTGGGCCAGCGCCTGCTCCGCCACCACCGCGTTGTTGCTGGAGGCGACCAGCGTGTCCGGCCCGATGTAGACCAGTTCCGCCCCGGCGCGGGCGGCGTCGGCGATCAGGTCGGGAATGGCCGCGGCGACCGGCGCGCCGGAGGCGTCGCGCGGCAGGGCGGCGTCGTGGACCTCCACCCCCTGGCGGGCGGCCTCCTCCTTCAGGTCGCGCACGGCGACGACCATGTTGTCCTCCGCCGGGTTGTAGACCGCGGCGATCTTCTTCCAGCGCCGGTAGGACAGCATCGTCTTCATCTGAACCGCGACCGGCGCGATGTGCCGCGTGCCGGTGACCGCGCGCCCCGGACGGTCGAGCGCGCGCACGACGCGCGAGGCCACCGGGTCGGTGACCGAGGTGAAGACCACCGGCACGTCGGTCAGGAAGCGCGACGGGTCGGGATCGTCGTAACGCCCGACCGTCGCCAGGGTCAGCGGCGTGAAGACCGTCACCACCAGATCGGGCTTGGACGCCCGGATCTCCGGCAGCAGCGTCGGCATGGCGGAGGCCTGCGGCACCTCGCGCACCTCCACCGTGGCCGACAGGCCGCTCGACGCGATAAAGTCGCGCAGGCCCAGAACGTCGCCGACATCCTTGCGCGGGGTCAGCACGACGATGCGCGCCGGCTTGGCGGCGGTGAAAGTCCTGGCCGCCGGACCGAAGGATGGCTGCGCGAAGGCCGGAAGACCGCCGGCCGCCAGCGTACCGGCGGTGAGGGCTCCCGTCAGGACGGTGCGGCGGGACAGGCTCATGCGGGGGTCCTCTGCGGAAGGTCGGCGGCGGGCGGGCGCGGGCGGAACAGGGTGCTCAGCAGAAGCTGCACGGCGACGCAGGCCGCCAGCACCGCGCCGATGCCCTTCAGCGCCCCGGCGTAGCCGTAATGGGCCAGGAACATCCCGGCCAGGAAGGGAGCGACGACGGAGCCCAGCCGCTCGATCAGGCGGAACATGCCGATCACCGTGGTCTCGCCCAGCGCCGCCCGCTCCTTGACGCAGACGTCGGCGAGCATGGCGAGCTGCGGCGCGCCGAGCATGGCGTGCGCCACCCCCAGCAGGGCGACCCCGGCCAGCGCCGTGCCGAGCGACCCCGGCATCGACAGCACCCACGCCGCCCCGGCGGCGACCAGCCCGCCCACCACCAGGAAGCCGATGCGCTGGCCCGAGCGGTCCGACAGCTTCGCCGCCATCGGCGACACCACGATCATCAGCAGCCAGTAGAGCAGCAGCACGCGCCCGATCCAGGACTGGCTGACCCCCTGGTCGTCCAGCGCCAGCGGCAGCAGGAAGAACAGCAGCGCCGTCAGCCCCAGCTTGGCCGGGACCGCGCTGAAGACGGCCAGCCCGACGAAGCGCGGGTTGCGCAGGCAGAGCACGGCGTCGGCCAGACGCAGGCCGCGGCTGGATTTCGCCTGGGCCGCGCGCACCCGCGGCAGCACCTGCCACGCCATGAAGGCGGCGAGCAGCGCCAGCCCGGCGGAGATCAGGAAGGTCGTGCGGAAGCCCACCTGCCCGGCGATCACGCCGCCGATGGCCGGGCCGCAGACGCCGGCGCTGAGGATGCCGCCGGCGTACATGGCGATGGCCTGCGCGCGCTGCTTGGGGTCGGTGGCGTCGATGACGAAGCCCTGCGCGGCGATGAAGACGCTGGCGTAGCCGATGGCGGTCAGGCAGCGCGCGACGATGAGCTGGATGAGGTCGGTGGCGAGGCCGGAACCGACGAGGCCGGCGAAGGACAGCAGCGCGCCGCCGAGGAACACGGCCCGCCGCCCGCGCCGTTCCGACACGCTGCCGGCGATCGGCTGGCTGACCGCCCAGAGCAGCATGAACAGGGCGATGGGCGCGCCGATGACCATCTCCATCGACAGGCCGGGCACCGGCTCGAACAGCTGCTTGATGTAGACGGACAGGAAGGTGCGGGTCAGCTCCTCCGCCAGGGAGAAGATGAAGATGGCGAAGCGCAGCTCCACCACCCGCTGCATCATGCCGATCTTGGTCATGGCCGGCTCGGAGGCGGACATGTCGGCCTTGTGCTGCACGCTGTCCAGCGCCCAGTCGACGGCGCGCGACAGCTCCCCCACCTCGTCGCGGTTGCGCAGGGCGACGCGCACGCCGAGATGCCCGTCGGCGGCCTGCTTCATCACCGCCGTCACCCGGCGCAGCGGTGCGGCGACGGAGGAGCCGACGACCAGCAGCAGAATCTCGATGTTCAGCAGGATGGCGACGATCAGCACGGAGCCGAGGTCGAACACCACCTCGTTCATGGCGGAGCGGACATAGCCGGAATCGACGCCGACGTGCAGCCGCGCCTCCCCGTTCCCCTCAAGCGCCAGGACGGTGTCGAGGAACTGCGGGGACTCGCCCTCCGGCGGGGTGTCGGCGACGGTCAGGCGGCTGCCGGACCGCGCCTCCTCCGTCCCGGAGAAGGCGTAAAGGCGCCCGCCGATCTCCAGCGCCAGATACTTGACGTCCGGATTGGCGGCCAGCGCGTCGGACAGCAGCTCGTCCACCCCGACCAGCTTGTCCAGCTCGAAGCCGAGCGCCACCGCGCGGTCGATCTGCGCCACCACGTAGGAGCCGACGACCTCGGCCTTGCGGGCCAGCTCCGGCTCGATCAGCGGGCGGAACAGCGTGTTGACGTGGTTGGTCTGGACGGCGAGGCTGACCAGCATCAGGACGGACACGACGCCCGTCAGCATCCAGTTCAGGCGGCGGATGAAGGACAGCTTCATGGCGTGACTCCCGCCGGGCGCGTGGCCTCCGCCGGACCGGCGGGCTGGGGATGGTCCTCCTCCGCGCCGTGCTGCTGCTGTTCCAGGATGCGGTCGGCGAAGTCCTTCAGGCCGGGGGCGAAGGCCACCATCTCGGGGGTCAGGTTGGGCGGCTCCCCCATGCCCAGCTTGTTGATGCTGACCGTCATCTCGCGCAGCCGGCGCTGGATCGGGCGCAGCAGCAGCCAGACCGCGATCATGGTGACCAGCAGCCCGGTCACCAGATTGATGCCGCCGGACAGCAGCAGATCCGGGATGGTGCCGCGGATCCCCGCCTGCACCTCGCCCAGCGAATAGGTCAGGGCGACGCCGCCGGCGACACCGCCGAAGGCGTTGCGGATGCCGAGCAGAAGCGCCTGGCTGTCGCCGTCGGCGACGGCGGCCACCCGGTCGGACTTGCCGTCGCGGGCGAAGGCCGTCTTCCAGCCGGCGGGGATCGCCCCCACCGGCCCGCCGTGTCCCGCTCCCCGGCCCGCCGCCGCCAGCACCTCGCCCGTGTCGGTGAAGAGGACCAGACCGGTGATCCGGTCGTCCCGCGCCATCGCGCGATGGATCAGCGCGTCGAGATTGCGCAGGGCGGTGATGGACACGCCGAGGCTGACGGCGCCCTCGACTTCGCCCGCCAGCCCGCGCAGGGCGACGGTGAAGCGGGACGCCACGGTGTCCTCCACCATGCGCTCCATCTTCAGATAGGAGAGCGCCGCGGTGGAGAGCAGCGCGAAACAGAGCGCCACCTGCAGCAGCAAAATGATCTTGGTCGTCAGGGTCAGGCGCATGGGTCCGGTGCCGGCAAGGGGTGCGGCCACCTTACGCGCATCGCGCGCGCCGCCGTTTCCAAGACGGGTCCAGTCTGGAGAAGACCCTTGCGACATGGCTCCGCTCCGGCCCGACCGCGCCACGCGCGTTCCAGCACCGGCCAATCCGCAACCGGCAGGCGCAATTCACCGGCTTTGATGTATCGGGCGAAGAACATCCGGCACCGCAAACCGGATACTCTATGCCGTTCCGCCTAATCGATCGGATTTTTGCGGAATTTTGAGACATTTTTTGATCGCTCTATTTTGGACCATGATTGCATCCATGATGGTTTGCTTTGCGTGGTAATCCTTAAGCACAGCATTCCATGCACCCAACGGGGGAAGGGCTTCGATGCGGATCGAGTTGGAGCGACCCTTGGCGTGGCCGGTGCGTCCGGTCCAGACCAGCGCCGGCCTTCATGTTTCGGCGACGTCCATTCTGATCGCCTGCGCGGACCGCGCGCTGGGCATCGGCATGCACGACGCCTTCGAACGCAACGGCCACCGCATCCATGTGACCCACGACCCCATCGCGGCGCTCGACACGCTGGAGGCGGACGGCAGCATCGGCATCGTGGCGGTGGAACTGGCCCTGCCCCATTTCGACGGGCTGGCGCTGGTCGAGCGGATGCGCAAGAGCGTGCAGCGGCATCTCCAGGTCATCGTCGTCGCGCCCAACGCCACGGCGGCGGACGTCGTCCGCGCCATGCATCTGCGCGCGGCGGACTTCGTCAGCGACCCGCAGGACGGCAGCCAGCTCCATGGCGCGCTCGCCCGCGCCCTGGCCGCCCACCAGGCGGCGGCCCCGCTGCCCGCCCCTCCCCCGTCCACCGGCAACAGCGGGTTGAATGGCGCGCTGGAGGACGCCTACCGCCACGGCCTCGCCCTGATCGAGGCGGTGAAGGCGTTGCGCGAAGGCCAGCCGGCGGTTGCCGTCCCGGTTCCGGTCCCCGCACCGGCCGCACCGTCCTCCGCCCCCGCCGCGGCGGGAGAGAACCGGCGTCTGGCGGTGTTGAGGACGCTCCAGCAATCCCGCGTCGCCCGCGACAAGTACTTCCCGAAGGGGCTGTTCGAGGACCCCTGCTGGGACATGCTGCTGGACCTGATGGCCAACCATCTGCGCGGGCGGCGGATTTCCGTGTCGTCGCTGTGCATGGCCTCCGGCGTGGCCCAGACCACGGCGCTGCGGCGGATCACCGAACTGCACGACCGCGGGCTGGTGCGCCGGATCGCCGACGAGAAGGACGGCCGCCGCGTCTTCATCGAGCTGACCGAGCAGGGGATCGCCGCCCTGTCCGGCTATGTCGAGCACATCCAGGAACTGACCTGACCGGGCCGGATCGGCGCGAATTGGCCCGGTCCGGCGGGTTTCCCCCCCAGACTGCTTCAACCGGGACCTGTCCCGGATCGACAGCGTGCCCTGAATGCGGCGAGCATCGCGGCAAGGAACGCCCTGCGCGCAGGACGGCGGAGACCCGATGGCCGACCAGAAACTGAAGGATGTGATCGTCGTCGCGACCCCCACGGAGGGGATCGGTCCGACATCCTCCCTGCCGACGCGGCCGGCGACGCCCAGCGAGGAGCCGGACCGCCAGCGTCTGGCCGAACGGCTGCGCGCCCAGGGCTGGAGCTACCGCCGCATCGCGGAGGAGCTTCAGGTCTCCTACATCCTGGTGTCGCGCTGGCTGGGGGGCGACGGCGCCACCCCCGCCGGTGCCCGCACGCCCCCAGCCCCCGCCGCTGCCCCCGCCCCGCCGCCGCCCGCGCCCGGCGGGACGCGGACGACCAAGGCGGGCAAGGCGCCCAAGGCTGCGAAGACGGCGGCCAGCGCGGCGGCGGCCAGCGCCGACGAGGACGTTCTGGCGCTCCAGTTCCACGCCTTCGAACAGTATGTGCGCGAGGTCATCGACACGCTGGAGACGCGGCACGAGACGCTTCTCCAGCGCCAGGAGGAATTGATCCAGGCGCTCGACACGGAGCGCACCGCCGCCCGTGCGCGGGAAGAGGAGTTGCTCGCCACCCTCGACCAGGAGCGCCAGCGCTGGACCGAGGCCGAGGACCGCTTCCGCGAGGAGTTGGAGCGCTTCAAGGCGGAAATGCGCCGTGGCCAGACCGCGGCGGGCGCCGTCGCCGTCGCCGCCACGGCCCTCGGCGGCGCCGACGATGAGGATGAAGAGGAATCCTCGGATTTCTCCGCCTTCAGCTTCGACGACGACGAGGACGACGAGGACGCGGCCAAGGACGACGCCGCTGGCGGCGGTGACGCCAATGCCTTCAGCTTCGACGATGATGACGAGGACGGCAGCGATCCCTTCAGCTTCGACACCGACGACACGGACGAGAAGGCCGGCGACGAAACGGCCGAGGCGACCGACTCCGACGACGGCGGCGACCCTTTCAGCTTCGACGATGACGAAACGGAGGAGCCGTCCAAGGACACTTCCGGGGACAAGGACGCGGAGCCGGACGAGGACCCGTTCTCCTTCGACACCGACGACGAGCCGGACGAGCCCAAGGCCGGAAGCGAGCCGACCGGAACCGCGGAAGCCGACGCCGAGGACGATCCCTTCTCCTTCGACGACGAGCCGGAACCGGAGCCGGAACCCGAACCGGAGGCCCCGCCGAAGAAGAAGGGACTTTTCACCTTCTGGCGCAAATGAGGGCCGTGCCGGGGTCTTGGGAATGCGGCCAGCGCACACGTTTGCGTGTTGATCGCGCCCCGTCGCCGGTTGTATGAAATGGGACATGATTCAACCGCGCCGCTCCCTGCCCGCCGCCGAGCGGTTCGACTGGCTCCGTCTGATCCGATCGGAGAATGTCGGGCCGATCACCTTCCACCGCCTGCTGGAGCGGTTCGGCAGCGCCGGCGCCGCGCTGGAGGCGCTGCCCGACCTCGCCAAGCGCGGCGGGCGGACCAAGCCGCTGCGCATCGCGCCGAAAGCGGACATCGACCGCGAACTGGCCGCCAACGACCGCATCGGCGCCCGCCTGCTCTGTTCCTGCGAGCCCGACTATCCGGAACCCTTGGCGGCGCTGGACGACGCGCCCCCGGTGGTGTCGGCCCTCGGCCACCCGCATCTGCTGCAACGGCGCGCGGTGGCGCTGGTCGGGGCGCGCAACGCCTCGATGAACGGCAAGAAGTTCGCCGAGCGGCTGGCGCGGGAGCTGGGGGAGGCCGGGTTGCTGGTCGTTTCCGGGCTGGCGCGGGGGATCGACACGGCGGCCCACGCCGGGGCGCTCGGCACCGGCACGGCGGCGGTGGTGGCGGGCGGCGCCGACGTCGTCTACCCGCCGGAGAACGAGAAACTCTACCGCGACATAGTGCAGCAGGGCGTGATCCTCGCCGAATGCGCCGTCGGCACCACGCCGCAGGCCCGCCATTTCCCCCGCCGCAACCGGCTGATCTCCGGCCTGTCGCTGGGGGTGCTGGTGGTGGAGGCGGCGCTGCGCTCCGGCTCCCTCATCACCGCGCGCATGGCGCTGGAACAGGGGCGGGAGGTGATGGCGGTTCCCGGTTCGCCGCTCGACCCGCGCTGCCACGGCACCAACAATCTGCTGCGTCAGGGGGCGGCCTTGGTGGAAGGGGTGGACGACGTGTTGCGGGCGCTGGACAGCCTGTCGCCGCCCGCCGTTCGGGAACGCCAGGGCGACCTGTTCGCCGCCCCCCGCCCCGCCGTTCCGTCCGAGTCGGACCTTGACGCGGCGCGCGCCGTCATCCTGGAAAACCTCGGTCACACGCCGGTTGCCATTGACGAACTCGTCCGCGGGTGCCAATTGTCCGCTCCGGTGGTGTTGACCGTGGTGCTGGAACTTGAGCTTGCGGGCCGTGTCCAGCGCCAGCCTGGGAATCAGGTGAACCTGATCTGATCCCGATCCGCACCGCCGGTGTATGGGATAGGCACTTTCAGGGGCGCGGACTCTTGCCGGGCAGCAACGTCGTCATCGTCGAATCGCCGGCCAAGGCGAAAACCATCAACAAATACCTTGGCTCGGACTACACCGTGGTCGCCAGCTTCGGCCATGTGCGCGACCTTCCGGCGCGCGACGGATCGGTGCGTCCGGACGAGGACTTCGCCATGGACTGGGAGCTGGGCGACCGCTCCAAGCGCCACATCGATGAGATCGCCAAGGCGGTCAAAGGGGCCGAGCGCGTCTATCTCGCCACCGACCCGGATCGCGAAGGGGAAGCCATCGCCTGGCATTTGTCGGAGCTGCTGCGCGAAAAGCGGCTGATCGACGATTCCAAGGTCCAGCGCATCACCTTCAACGAAATCACCAAGAGCGCCGTCCAGGCCGCGCTGGAGGCCCCGCGCGACGTCTCGCGGGAGTTGGTGGACGCCTATCTGGCCCGCCGCGCCCTCGATTATCTGGTGGGCTTCACCCTGTCGCCGGTGCTGTGGCGCAAGCTGCCGGGCTCCCGCTCGGCGGGCCGCGTCCAGTCGGTGGCGCTGCGCCTGATCTGCGAACGCGAGTCGGAGATCGAGGTCTTCAAGCCGCAGGAGTACTGGACCATCGAGGTGGGCTTCGCCACGCCGGGCGGTTCCTCCTTCACGGCCCAGCTCACCCAGCTCGACGGCAAGCGGCTCGACAAGTTCGCCCTGCCCGCCCGCGAGGCGGCGGAGGCCGCGGTGGCGCGCATCAGCCCGCAGGCCTTCTCGGTCGCGACGGTGGAGCGCAAGCAGAGCCGCCGCAACCCCTCCCCGCCCTTCACCACCTCGACCCTGCAGCAGGAGGCCTCGCGCAAGCTGGGCTTCGGCGCCACCCGCACCATGCGCACCGCCCAGCGGCTGTACGAGGGCGTGGACATCGGCGGCGAGACCGTCGGCCTCATCACCTACATGCGAACCGACGGCGTCAGCCTGTCGCAGGAGGCCATCGAGGGCGCCCGCAACCTGATCGGTTCCCATTGGGGCGAGCGCTACGTCCCGGCCCAGCCGCGCGTCTACAAGACCGCCGCCAAGAACGCCCAGGAAGCGCACGAGGCCATCCGCCCGACCGATCTGTTCCGCCGCCCGGAGGAGGTCGCCTCCTATCTGGAAAACGACGAGCTGCGGCTGTACGAGCTGATCTGGAAGCGCACTCTGGCCAGCCAGATGGAAAGCGCGGTGCTGGATCAGGTGGCGGTGGACATCGCCTCGCCGTCCAAGGACGTCGTGCTGCGGGCCACCGGTTCGGTCGTGGTGTTCGACGGCTTCCTGAAGGTCTACCAGGAGGACCGCGACGACGGCGCCGCCGAAGAAGACCAGGAGCGCCGCCTGCCCGCCATGGAGCAGGGCGACGCCCTCGCCCGCGGCGACATCAGCCCGGAACAGCATTTCACCCAGCCGCCGCCCCGCTACACCGAGGCGAGCCTGGTGAAGAAGCTGGAGGAGCTGGGCATCGGCCGCCCGTCCACCTACGCCTCCATCCTCCAGGTGCTGCAGGACCGCAATTACGTGCGGCTCGACAAGCGGCGCTTCATTCCGGAAGACCGCGGGCGTCTGGTCACCGCCTTCCTGAAGAACTTCTTCAACCGGTATGTCGAGTACAACTTCACGGCCGACCTGGAGAACAAGCTCGACGAGATCTCCGACGGGCGGATCGACTGGAAGACCGTGCTGCGCGACTTCTGGCGCGCCTTCCACGTCGCGGTGGACGGGACCAAGGACCTGACCATCACCCAGGTCCTGACCACGCTGGACGAGGAGCTGGGGCCGCACTTCTTCCCGACCAACGCCGACAGCGGCACGCCGGGCCACGACCCGCGCGTCTGCCCGGTGTGCAGCCAGGGCCGGCTCGGCCTGAAGCTCGGCAAGATGGGCGCCTTCATCGGCTGCTCGCGCTACCCCGAGTGCCGCTACACCCGCCCGCTCGCCGTCGCCAACGATGAGAACGGCGAGGTGCAGGAAGGCCCGCGCGAGCTGGGCAACGATCCGGAAACCGGCCTGCCGGTGACGGTCCGGCGCGGCCCCTACGGCGCCTACATCCAGCTCGGCCCGCCCCCGGTGGCCGCCGCCCCGGCCGAGGCGGTGGTCGAGGAAGCCCCCGCCGACGGCAAGAAGACCAAGGGCAAGAAGAAGGCCAAGGTCGAGGCGCCGAAGCCCAAGCGCGTCTCGCTCCCCAAGGGCATGGCCGCCGCCGACGTGGATCTCGACACGGCGCTGAAGCTGCTGGCCCTGCCGCGCAGCATCGGCAACCACCCGGAGACGGGAGAGGAGATCAGCGCCGGCATCGGGCGCTTCGGCCCCTATCTGAAGCACGGCAGCGTCTACAAGTCGCTGACGCCGGACGACGATGTGCTGACCATCGGCATCAACCGCGCGGTGGACCTGCTGGCCGGCGCCGCCAAGAAGGCGTCGGCCCCCGCCAAGACGCTGGGCGACCATCCGAAGACCGGCAAGCCGGTCACCACCGGCGCGGGGCGCTTCGGTCCCTACGTCAAGCACGGCTCCGTCTACGCCTCCATCCCCAAGGGCACGGAGCCGGACAGCGTGACGCTGGAGCAGGCGCTGGAGCTTCTGGAGGCCAAGGCCGCCAAGGACGCCGCCAAGAAGGGCAAGGCCCCGAAGGACGCCGAACCGGCGGCGGCCGACGGTGCCGAGGCGCCCGCCAAGGCCGAGAAGGCGACCAAGGCCAAGGCGACAACCGCCAAGAAGGAACCGGCCAAGAAGGAATCGGCCAAGAAGGACGCGGTGAAGAAGGCCGCTCCGAAAAAGGCCGCGACCAAGAAGGCCGATGCCGCCGAGGCCGACAAGACCGACGCCAAGACCGACGCGAGCGAGGAAAAGCCCGCCGCCCGCAAGCGGGCTTGATCTCTCCCTCGTCATCGGCAACGCCGTCTTAAACCCTCTCCCCGCTTTCGGCGGACCGAAGGTCCGCCTGTCGCGTCAGCGCAAACGAAGTTTGCGCGTGAGCGGAGGGGAGAGGGGACAACAGCCGCTCCCTACCGCACCCAGCGCATGACACCGCCTTCGAACGGCGTCCAGGCGCCCACGGTCACCCCGGCGGCGCGCAAGGCCTTGCCGGTCCATTCGTTGCAGGTCTCGACCGGGCTGTAATGGCCGATCGCCTCGTAGAAGAGGTCGGTCGCTCCATAGCCGCTGCCCGGCAGAGGCATCACCCGCCCCGCCCCGTCGCGGCGGAAGCTGCCGCTCACGAAGGCCGCCAGGGCGCGGTACTGCCCCTCGCCCAGCACCAGCGCGCCACAGTCCGGGCTCCCCTCCGGGCTGTGCAGCGCGTAGACGTGCATCACCGAGGGACCGCGGCCGAACAGGGCGGACAGCGCCGTGGACAGGCGCAGGTCCGACCATTCGCGGGTTTCCAGATAGAAGGCGCGGTCCCCCCAGCCGAAGGAGCGATGGCTCGTCCCGGGACCGGCGCCGGGGAAATCGCCGCCTGGCATGTCGGTGGTCCAGTCCACGGCGTCCGTGACGGCGGGAAGCACCAGATCGGTGTGGACTCCGTTGGTGCAGACGAAGATCTCCACGCCCTCCCGCGCCGCCGGCTGCCCATCCACCGCGAGGCGGGACAGCACCGCAGCGGCAAGCAGATAGGCCCCGGCAGCCATCGCCGGAACGGCCAACGCCAGCAGCACCCCGTTCCGCAGTATCCTCATGGATGCGCCCCCGCCACGCCCGGCACGGTTCTGGCGCGTCTTTGCGGCGAAGCCATGGCGTTGCGGTTGGATTCGCCGCGCCCAGGGCTTACTTAAGCGGTCCACTCTCCACGGCACGGATTCCCTTGACCGACACCTCCCGCCGCTCCGGCAGCTTTCCCGGAAGCTTTCCCGACAAGGACACGGTCCTCTCCTTCATCCGCAACAGCACGACTCCGGTCGGCAAGCGCGAGATCGCGCGCGCCTTCAAGCTGTCGGGCAGCGACGACCGCGAGAGGCTGAAGGAACTGCTGAAGGAACTGGAGGCCGACGGCGCCGTGGAGCGCGGGCGCAACAAGCGCGTCGCCCCGCCGCAGTCGCTGCCGGAGGTCGCCGTGCTGGAGGTGACCGGCACCGACGCGGACGGCGAGGTCACCGCCCGCCCGGTCACCTGGACGGGCGAAGGCAACCCGCCGCGCATCTTCCTGATGCCGGAGCGGAAGGGCCACCCGACGCTGGGAGCGGGCGACCGGGTTCTGGCGAAGCTCAGCCGCATCAACGACCGGCTCTACGAGGCCCGCACCATCCGCCGGCTGGACGGGACGGTGGGGCGCGTGCTCGGCGTCTATTACCCCGCGGCGGACGGCGGGCGCATCGTCCCCACCGACAAGCGCAACAAGACCGAGCTGCTGGTCCTGCCGGCCAACCGCAACGACGCCGAGCCGGGCGAGCTGGTGCTGGCCGACCTGCTGCCGGCATCCCGGATGGGGCTGCCGCAGGCGCGCGTGGCGGAGCGGCTGGGCCACACGGCCGAGCCGCGCGCCGTCAGCCTGATCGCCATCCACACCCACGGGCTGCCCACCGAGTTCCCGCCCGCCGCCCTGCGCGAGGCGTCGCACGCCGCCGTGCCCTCCCTGAGCGGACGGACGGACCTGCGCGACCTGCCGCTGGTGACCATTGACGGCGCCGACGCCCGCGATTTCGACGACGCGGTGTGGGCGGAGCCGGACCCCGACCCGGCGAACGACGGCGGCTGGCACCTGCTGGTCGCCATCGCCGACGTGGCCTTCTACGTGCGCCCCAATTCGGCGCTGGACCGGGCGGCCTACGAGCGCGGCAACTCCGTCTATTTCCCCGACCGCGTCGTGCCGATGCTGCCGGAGGCGCTGTCCAACGACCTCTGCTCGCTTCGCCCCCACGAGGACCGCGCCTGCGTCGCGGCGCATCTGTGGATCGACCGCAACGGCGCGCTCCTGCGCCACCGCTTCGTGCGCGGCCTGATGCGCTCCGCCGCGCGGCTGACCTACGAGCAGGTGCAGGCGGCCCGCGACGGCGCCCCGGACGAGGCGACGGCGCCGCTCCTGGAGACGGTCATCGCCCCGCTCTACGGCGCCTACGCCCGCCTGTGGGCGGCCCGGCAGCGCCGCGGCACGCTGGAGCTGGACCTGCCGGAACGGCGCGTCCGGCTGGACGGGCGCGGGCGTGTGGCCGAGATCGCGCCGCGCGAGCGTCTCGACAGCCACCGGCTGATCGAGGAGTTCATGATCTGCGCCAACGTCGCGGCGGCGGACAGCCTGGAGCGGGCGGGCATGCCCGGCCTGTTCCGCGTCCACGACCAGCCGTCGCTCGACAAGCAGGAGACGCTGCGCGAGTTCCTGACCGGCATCGGCTACACGCTGCCGCGGGTGCCGCGGCTGACCCCGGCCCATTTCACCGCGATCCTCGACCGCGCCGCCGGCACGGCGGACTCGCAGCTGGTCAGCGAGGTCATCCTGCGCAGCCAGTCGCAGGCGGAATACAGCCCGGAGAACATCGGCCATTTCGGCCTGTCGCTCGACCGCTACGCCCACTTCACCTCGCCGATCCGCCGCTACGCCGACCTGATCGTCCATCGGGCGCTGATCCGCGCGCACGGGCTGGGGCCGGGCGGGCTGGACGACGCGGCCATGGCCGGGCTGACCGACATCGGCGAGCACATCTCGATGACCGAACGCCGCGCCGCCACCGCCGAGCGCGACGCCATCGACCGCTTCACCGCCGCTTTCCTGGCCGACCGCGTGGGCGCCCTGTTCAGCGGACGGATTTCCGGGGTCACCCGCTTCGGCCTGTTCATCCGGCTGGACGAGAGCGGCGCCGACGGGCTGATCCCCGCCAGCACCCTGCCCGACGACCAGTACGAGCATGACGAGCGCGCCCACGCGCTGGTCGGCCAGCGCAGCGGCCGCCGCTACCGGCTGGGCGCCGCGGTGAAGGTGGTGCTGATCGAGGCCGACCCGCTGACCGGCAGCACCCTGTTCGCCCTGCCCCGCGCCGAGGGGAACGACACCGGGGATATGGCGGGCACCACCGATCATCCGTTGCAATCCGGCCACCCTGGTCACCCCCCGCGGAACGCCCGTTTCGCGGGCCGGACAACCCAAAAGCAACGGAAGCGTGGCCGCTGAGTCACAGTGGTGGACATTCCGCAACAAAGAGTCCCGCCCCCGTCTTTTGTCCCGCCAGCCCTCTTTTCTGAAGTGCTATTCCTTATCCGTTCGAATCCGGCGGGTGACCGTCCGGGTCCGCCTGTGGGAAAGGAGGCCGCGTACGGCGCGCCATGGGCATACGGAAACGAGGATTTTCGCCGCGCGGGCGTCTGTCGGTCCCGCTCGCGGCTGCCATGCTCGCGGTCGGCCTCGGAAGCCTCGGCGGGACGCTGTCCCGTCCGGCCGAAGCCGCGACCGAAGCCGCCTTCATCAGCGAACAGGTCTTCGCCGTCGCATACGGCAAGATCGCCGAAGTGTACCTGCAACAGGTCGATTTCGGCCGCCTCGGGCTGGACGGGCTGAAGGGTCTCGCGACCATCGATCCGACCGCCCGCGCCGAGCGCCAGGGCAGCACCGTACGCCTGTACGTGTCCGGCAGCCTGATCGGCGAGTACGCCGCCCCGTCCCTGTCCGACGCCGCCGGCTGGGCCGCCTTGACCACCAAGGCCGTGGAGCGCGCACGCCTCTATTCCCCCACCCTCTACCAGGCGGTCCCGGAGCGGGTCTATCAGGTGGTCCTCGATTCCGTGATGACGGATCTGGACGGCTATTCCCGCTACACCGGCACCCAGCGCGCCACCAGCGAGCGCGCCCAGCGCGAGGGGTACGGCGGGATCGGCCTGTCGCTGGAGACGGCGAACGGGCGCACCCTGATCCGCAACGTGCTGCCGCGCAGCCCGGCCGACCGCGCCGGCATCCGCGGCGGCGACCAGCTTCTGGCCATCGACGGCGACCTGACCGCGCGCCTGAGCGAATCGGACATGCGCGACCGTCTGCGCGGCCCGACCGGGACCATGGTCCTGCTGACCGTGGCGCGCGACAACAACCCGCCGCGCCGCGCCCCCCTCCGTCGGGAGCGCGTGGTTCCCAACACCGTGAACGCCAGCGTGTCGGAGCAGGTCGGCGTGCTGAAGGTGGACCGCTTCAACGCCGCCACCGCCTCCAACCTGCGCGACGCCGTCCTCTCCACGCGGCAGAGCGTCGGCAAGGGTCTGCGCGGCTTCGTGCTCGACCTGCGCGGCAACCCTGGCGGCCTGCTCGACCAGGCGGTCGCGGTGGCCGACCTGTTCATCGCCCAGGGCAAGATCATCACGACCGAGGGCCGCCATCCCGACAGCCGCCAGCGCTTCGAGGCCGGTCCCGACGACATCGCCGAAGGGATGCCGTTGGTGGTTCTGGTCGACGGGCGCTCCGCCTCCTCCGCCGAGGTGGTGGCGGCGGCGCTCCAGGACTCGGGCCGCGCGGTGGTGGTCGGCGCCTCCTCCTACGGCAAGGGCAGCGTCCAGACGGTGACCCGCCTGCCCAACGACGGCGAGCTGTTCCTGACCTGGAGCCGCATCTACACGCCCGCGGGCTACACCCTGCACCGCCAGGGCGTGCAGCCGACGGTCTGCACCAGCCGCACCGGCCAGGACGACCCCGGCGCCCTGCTGTCCGACCTGCGCGACGGCCGGGCGCGCCCGATGACCCAGTTCGCCGGCTGGCGCGCCCGCGCCGCCGACGACGAGGAGGCGCTGGCCCGCCTGCGCGAGGCCTGCCCCTGGAAGGAGCATGAACCGGAACTGGACCTGAAGGTGGCGCTGCGCCTTCTCGCCGAACCGGCGCTCTATCAGCGCGCGGTCGCCCTGTCCTCGACCAACACGGTGGCCGAGCGCTGAGTCGTTTTTCGCCCCGATTTGCGGGCGGAAAAAGGACTCGGATCGGCCCTTCCTGGCACTTTACAAAGGCTTGACATCGCGGCTGTAGCGGGTATCTTCCCCCGCTACGACGCCGCCCCGCCGGGCTGGCGGGTCACGGATTTTTAGTCGGGATTGAGATCATGGCGAAGCAGAACACCGTCCTCATCAAGCTGGTGAGCACGGCCGACACCGGCTTCTTCTACGTGAAGAAGAAGAACCCGAAGAAGACCACCGAGAAGCTGTCGTTCCGCAAGTACGACCCGGTGGCTCGCAAGCACGTCGAGTTCAAGGAAGCCAAGATCAAGTAAGGTTTCCCCGGAGCTCCGAAATCAGAAAGGCCGCCTTCTGGCGGCCTTTTGCTTGTCCGGATGCTATTTCTCGCGACCCCGTCTCCGGGTCCCGCTCAGGGAGCCTGCAGAGCATTGGCGCGGGGATCGGCGACGCTGCGGTTGCGCCCGGAGCGCTTGGCCTCGTAGAGCGCCTCGTCGGCCCGCCGGATCAGCCCTTCGGCCGTGTCGCCGAGCCGGCCGCCGGCCGCCACGCCGATGGACACCGTGACCGGGATCTCGCCCACGTCGGCGCTGACCTTGAACAGCGTGTCGGCGATGCGGGTGCGCAGCCGCTCCGCCACCGACAGCGCCGCTTCGGCGTCGGTGTCCGGCAGGATCACCACGAACTCCTCGCCGCCGAGCCGCGCCACCAGATCGAAGGTGCGCAGGTTGCGGCTGGCGCGGTTGGACACCTCCTTCAGCACCTCGTCGCCCACGGTGTGGCCGTAGCTGTCGTTGACGACCTTGAAATGGTCGATGTCGAACAGCAGGATCGCCACCGGCTTGTGATTGTCGATCGCCCGCTCCAGCAGCCGCGGCAGATGAGCGTTGATGTAGCGGCGGTTGAAGACTCCCGTCAGGCTGTCGGTCAGGGCCATGGACAGGCTCTGCTCGTAGTTCGCGCGCAGCCGCTCCTGATAGCGCTTGCGGCGGATCTGGGTGCGCGCGCGGGCCAGAAGCTCGTTCCGGTCGATCGGCTTGATGACGTAATCGTTGGCGCCCAGTTCCAGCCCCTTGGCGACCCGGTTCAGGTCGCCCTCCTCCACCACCAGCAGGATCGGCACCTGCCGCGTGCGCTCGTGGGAGCGGAGTTGGGAGCACAGGCGCAGACCGTCCTCGTTCATCAGGGTCAGGCTGATCACCACGAGATCCAGATCGTCGCCCAGCGCGCGCTCCAGCGCCGTGGCGCAGGTTTCGGCGGACATGACATGGCCATGGTCGCGCTGCAGCGTTTCGGCGATCTTGGCCAGATCGAGCCGCGAATCCTCCAGAACCAGGATGCGGGCGCCCTCGAAGGATTCGCTGTGCAGCGTGCCGGTCGGCTCCAGGACTCCGAACTGGCCGGAGGTGGTCTCGCGCAGCCGCCATTCGTCCATCATCATCTTCAGGCGGACGAGCGAGCGCACCCGCGCGAACAGGGCCACGTCGTTGACCGGCTTGGTCAGGAAGTCGTCGGCCCCGGCCTCCAGCCCGCGCACACGATCGGCGCCGTCGGACAGGGCGGTGACCATCACCACCGGGATGTGCATGGTCGCGGGGTCCGAGCGTATCTTCTCGCACACCTCGAACCCGTCCATGCCGGGCATCATGACGTCGAGCAGAACGATGTCCGGCGACTCCCGCCGGACCGCCTCCAGCGCCTCGGGACCGTTGCTGGCGGTGATGACGTTGAAATACTCGCGCGTCAGCTTCGCCGCGAGCAGCTTCACGTTCGGAAGGACATCATCGACGACGAGGACGCGAGCGGACATGGAGCGTGCGACCGATCCCGTAAAAGGTTAACGAAGGAATTTCTGAACGGCTTGCAGGAACTTCGTCACCGAGATCGGCTTGGCGATGTAGTCCTCGCAGCCGCCCTCCCGGATCTTCTCCTCGTCCCCCTTCATCGCGAAGGCGGTCACCGCGATGATCGGAATGCTTGCCAGTTCGGGATCGTCCTTGATCCAGCGCGTGACCTCCAGCCCCGACACTTCGGGCAACTGGATGTCCATCAGGATCAAGTCCGGCCGGTGCTCCCGCGCGATGGACAGGGCGTCCATCCCGTTGCGGGTCTGAAGCGTCGCGTAGCCGTGCGCTTCCAGCAGATCGTGGAAGAGCTTCATGTTCAGCTCGTTGTCCTCGACGATCAGGACACGCTTCACGGTTCGGTCGTCCATCGGCGCCTTCTTGGGGCTGTTCGGTTCCGCGAGCATCGTGCCACCCGCGCTCCGGCTTGCAGCGACCACACCCGGAAAGACCGGTATATCCCGTTCACTGTCCCGCCGCGACGGTTAAATTGTCGTTAGCGATGGTCGTCGCTGCCCGCCACATCCCGAGAAGTCCCAGGAATTCCACGGTTTCCATCAGGCGATCACCCGCTCCGCCGGGAAATGCAGGTCGATCCGCGTGCCTTGCCCCGGCCCGCCGGTCAACACCAGCCGCCCGCCATGGGCTTCCACCAGGGACCGCACGATGGGCAGGCCCAAGCCGGTTCCGGCGCCGCCGCGGATGCGCTCTCCCGGCACCTGCCGGAAGGGTTCCAGGACGATGGGGCGGTGCTCCTCCGCGATGCCGATTCCGGTGTCGATCACGGCGATGCGCAGCCCGGTCCCGGTCCGCTCCTCCGTGCGCGTCACGTCGATGGTGACCCGCCCGCCCGCCGGGGTGAACTTGACGGCGTTGGACAGCAGGTTCAGCAGGATCTGCCGCAACGACCGCCGGTCCGCGCGCAGCCGCGGCAGCGGACGGGGAAACTGCGCGTCGAAGCTCAGCCCGGCGGAGGACAGCGCCAGTTCCTGAAGGGCGTAGACCTCGCCCACCAGCACCGCGACATCCACCTCCTCGTCGTTCAGGTCGACATGGCCGGCTTCGATCTTCGACAGATCCAGCACATCGTTGATGAGTTCAAGGAGATGCGTGCCGGAGGCGCGGATGTTGCCGATGCAGTCGCGCTGCCGGTCGGTCAGCGGACCGGTGCCCGGATGCAGCAGAAAATCCGAATAGCCGATGATGACGTTGAGCGGGGTGCGCAGCTCGTGGCTCATCCCCGTCAGGAAGTCGGACTTGGCCCGGTTCGCCTCCGCCTGGCGCGCCGCGTGGGCGGCCCGGCGCTCCCGTTCCACCGCGCGTTCGGCGGCGTCGAGCATCAGGCCGAGCGCGTCGGCGGCCATGGCGGCCAACATCCGGACGGACGGCGGCATTCCATGGGGCCGGCGGCGGTGGCCGGAGATCACGCCCCACGGCTTGCCGCCATGGACGATCGGCACGGTCAGCGCCGCCCCGGCCCCCATGCGCCGCAGGAACTCCCGGCGCGCCGCAGGCGGACTGCGAAGATGCGCGTGGGCCAGATCGGGCGGCGGATCCGCCGCGTCGACGCGCAGGAGAGGAACCGGTTCGGCCCAATGGTCGAGGACCACGCGCAGCCGCGGAAATCCGTCCGGCCCGCGGTCGAAGGCGCTCGCCGGCAAGGTCGCGCCGGGACGGAGTTCCGACGCGGCGTGGCTCCAGTCCGGCGCCTCGTCCCGCGCCACCACCTCCCCGTTGCCGGACTCGTCGAACCGGCAGACGATCACGCGGTCCATCCCGGTGAGACGGCGAACGGTCTGGGCGGTGTGAGCCGCCATCGCCTCCAGCGCCGCGACGCCGCGCAGGGACGCGATCCCCGGCAGCAGGCCGGCGGGTGCCGCCGTGGCGGGCCAGCGCTCGACCCCGGCGGGCGGCCTCTCCACCTCGAGGATCACCTGCCCGCCATGCTCGTGCAGGAAGGCCGGCAGCGGCCGGCCCCCCGGGGGCGTGACGGACGCATGCACCCCCAGCGCCCGCAGGTCGGGCGGCAGGGCGCGCAGCTTCGCCAGCAGATCCGCAAGCTCGGGGAGGCCAAGCACTTCCACGCCGCGGCCGAGCAGCCGTTCCGGCGCCAGACCGAGGAAATCCGCACTGTTGGCGCTGCAGGCCTGGATCGTCTCGCCGTCGCTGTGCAGCGCCACGAGAGCGCCGTGCGGCTGTATTCCATCGGGCGGCCTTGCGGCCGGCCCGCCGATCGCGGACGGGGACGTGAAGGGATTCGGACGGCCCGAAGACGTGTTCAGGACAGGCACCTTTGCGACGGAAAGGTGCAGATGCTGCGGTGGGATCGACCGTCCGGTCAAGCCCGGCCTGGGGGGTGCGACAGGCTGCCCGATGCCTTCGGTCGGCGACGCTTGTTCGGCGAGGGCGCCCGGCTCAGACGGTGGTCCGGCGGTTCGCCACGCAGTGACCGGTCGGCTGCCCCGCCTTGCGTCCCGCGGAGCGCGGGCGGCGCCCGGCCTTGTCGCTGTACATCCGGGAATCGGCGAGGCGGATCACCTCCTCCTCCCGGTCGTCGGCGCCGTAGGGTTGCACCCCGAAGGAAAATCGAATCGGCAGGTCGGCGTTGTTCCATCGCACGCTGCGGCGGCCCGCCGCAGCGGCGATCTGCCGGGCACGGAGGTCGCCACAGGCCGCGTCGGTTTTGGTCAGCAACAGAGCGAACTCGTCGCCGCCCAGGCGGGCCACCACATCCTCCTCACGGACCGACCCGACGAGCAGCCGCGCGATCTGCCGCAGATAGGCGTCGCCGGCCATGTGTCCATGGGTGTCGTTGATCCGCTTGAAGCCGTCCAGGTCGATGATGACCAGCACGCCGCCGCCCTTCCCGCTTCCCTTGGCGCCCTGCCGCCGCGCGGCGGCGATCTCGCGCCGGAAATGACTGAAGAAGCCGCGGCGGTTCAGCAGGCCGGTCAGCT
Organism: Azospirillum sp. TSH58; assembly: GCF_003119115.1. NCBI lineage: Bacteria > Pseudomonadati > Pseudomonadota > Alphaproteobacteria > Rhodospirillales > Azospirillaceae > Azospirillum > Azospirillum sp. TSH58. Next base: position 1,583,112 of record NZ_CP022367.1, on the reverse strand, counting down.
CGTCCGTCATGGACAGGCTTTCCAGATAGGCGATCCGGTCACGCTGTTCGGCGATGGTCGCTCGGGCCTCGGCGAGTTGGCGCTCCAGGGCCGACGCCTCGACGGTCACGGCCACCACCGGATGGGCGATTCGGGGGCCGCGCATGGGCGGCATCCGCAGCAGCCGGTCGTGGGTTCCGCGGTCGAAAGGCAGTCCGTCGTGATGGTCGGCAGAAACGGCGTCCGGGTCCTGGGTGTTCACGACGGCGCTCATGGGCTTTCTCCACATGATCGGCACTGGCTGCGCCGAACTCGAAGCAATCGCCGTGCCACATGAGGATATCCAGAAGGCTAGGCCTTTCGTCCCGGCAACTTCTGCCGGGCAAGGCCGCCCCCAGGCAGAAATTGCCTGGAGAACAGCCCGTTACGGAAAATTTTATCTATTTTTGATTTATTTTCTATTTTGAACCGCTTTCGAACAAACGGCCTGTCCGGCTCCCGACAGGCCCGCTCGCGGCGACGTCACACCACGCGGTCCGGCGGCGCCGACCCGGCGAAGAAGGCGTCCAGATTGTCGAGCGCCTTGAAGCCCATGGCGTTGCGGGTTTCCACCGTGGCGCTGCCCAGATGGGGCAGCAGGAAGCAGTTCTCCAGCCCGCGGTAGCCGCTGTGCAGGTTCGGCTCGTTCTCGAACACGTCCAGACCCGCGGCGGCCAGCCGCCCGGAGGCCAGCGCGGCGATCAGGGCCTCGTCGTCGACGACGGAGCCGCGGGCGGTGTTGACGACGATCGCCCCCGGCGGCAGGCGCCCGATCCGATCCGCGTTCAGCCAGTGGGTGGTCTCCGGAGTCGCCGGGAAATGCAGCGACAGCACGTCGCAGACCGCCAGCATCGCCTCGGGATCGGCGTGGTAGACGGCCCCGGCCTCCTGCTCCACGGGCAGGCGGCGCCGGTTCGAGTAGTGGATGGTCATGCCGAAGGCCCGCGCCCGCTGCGCCACCGCCTGCCCGATTCGGCCCATGCCGATGATGCCCAGCCGCTTTCCTCCCAGATGGGTGCCGAGAAGCTGGGTCGGCGTCCAGCCGGTCCAGGCGTCGGCGCGGATCATCCGCTCCCCCTCCGACGCGCGCCGGGCGGCGCCGAGCATCAGCAGCAGCGCGATGTCGGCGGTCGCGTCGGTCAGCACGTCCGGGGTGTTGGTGACGATCAGGCCGCGGGCCTTGGCCGCGTTGAGGTCGATGTGGTCGGTGCCGACCGAGAAGGTGGCGACGATCCGCACAGCGTCGGGCAGGGCCGCGATGGCCGCGGCGTCCAGCCGGTCCCCGGCGGTGCAGAGGATGCCCCCGGCGCCGGTCTCCGCCGCCAGGGCGGCGATGTCGGCGCCGGACAGCGCGCGGTCCTCCGGGTTCAGCCGGGCGTCGAAATCGCGCGCGGCGCGGGCCTCCACCGCCTCGGGCAGGCGCCGGGTCACCAGGAGGACGGGCCGTGATGCGGGAGAGTCGCTGCGCATGTTTCTGTCCTCAGCCTTCCGTTTATTCGGGGGGTCGGGCCTTCCGCTCCGACGCCGAAACACCCATAATCCATCCGACGCTGCCAATCACCTGTGGATGTCGCTTTGCAGAACCGCCGCTCCGCCGCCCGCCTCGCCCTTTGCGCGACCTTCGGCGCGTTCCTGGTGTCCCTGACCGCCCTTCCAGCCACCGGACCGGCCCAGGCGGCCCCCGCCAACGCGGCCGGCGCGGCGGTGGGGGCGGCGGCCGGGGCGGCGGCGAACATCCTGCCCCATCGCGCCGTCTACAAGATGTCGCTGCTGTCCGCCCGCAACAGTTCGAAGGTCAGCGACGTGCGGGGCCGCATGCTGTTCGAATGGGCCGACGCCTGCGACGGCTGGACGACGGAGCAGCGCTTCCAGCTCCGCTTCGTCTACGCCGAGGGCGACGAGATGGCGATGACCACCAACTACACGACGTGGGAGGCCAAGGACGGGCAGCGCTACCGCTTCAACGTCCGCAAGCTGATCAACGGGGAAGAGGACGAGGAGGTGCGCGGCGACGCCCGCCTGGCCAAGGACGGCACCGGCACCGCCGCCTTCTCCAAGCCCGAGCCCCAGGATATGGAGCTGCCCCCCAACACCATGTTCCCCACCGCCCACACCCTGGCGGTGCTCGACCATGCCAGCGCCGGCGACACCTTCTTCAACCGGGTCGTCTTCGACGGCGCCGATTCCGAGGGGGCGACCGAGGTGTCCACGGTCATCGGGGCGGGGACGCCGATCAAGGAGGACGGCGCCGACCCGCTGCTGAAGGGCAAGAAGGCGTGGCCGGTGCGCATGGCCTTCTTCCCGCTGAAGAGCGATTCCGCCCAGCCCGAGTATGAGATGAGCCTGCGCCTGCTGCAGAACGGCGTCGCCGAATCCATGCAGATCGACTACGGCGATTTCACCGTGAACGCCATCCTGGAGAAGGTGGAGGCGCTGCCGAAGTCGGGTTGCTGACCGCCGGACGCAAAGGTCACAGCCTTTGGCGCAAATCGTTACAATTCAATTTGCCTTATTTTGAGGAAACTGGCCTAAACTGTGCATGGTGCATCCACGCCTCCACGGAGTCATGGCGTGCACCGACAGCAGGATGAAGGGTTTCCCTATGGCCAAGAAGCAGGTTTTGGTGGGACAGGTGTTCCAGACCGTTGGCGCGACCAACGCGCGGTCCTGGCGCGTGCGGGAGACCGTAACCCTGTTCGGCATCCCGCACGCCCGCGTGGTCAGCACGGAGGATGAAGGCGACGCGAAGACGCTGAGCTGCCTCGTCCTGGTCGATTCCAACTATTACCGCATGATCGGATCGGCCCCCGCCGGCAACGTCGCGGCCTGACGCCTTTCCGGTCCGAAGCAAAGAAAAGCCCCCCGGCCTCGCGGACGGGGGGTTTTCTTGTTGGCCGCCCTGCCCTTCCCGCCGAAGCGGGAAGGGAAAGGGATGGCCGGGACCGTCAGGTGGCGGCCTTCGGCGTCTCGGCGGCGACCTTCGGCTTCGGCAGGTCCAGCTTCAGGTGCAGCTCGCGCAGGCGCGCCTGATCCACCGGGGCCGGGGCCTGCATCAGCAGGTCCTCCGCGCGCTGGTTCAGCGGGAAGGCGATGACCTCGCGGATGTTCGGCTCGTCGGCCAGCAGCATCACGATGCGGTCGATGCCCGGGGCCGAGCCGCCGTGCGGCGGGGCGCCCAGCTTGAAGGCGCTGAGCATGCCGCCGAAGCGGGCTTCCAGCTCCTCCGGCGGGTAGCCGGCGATCTCGAACGCCTTGTACATCAGCTCCGGCAGATGGTTCCGGATGGCGCCCGAGGACAGCTCCACGCCGTTGCAGACGATGTCGTACTGGTACGCCTTGATGTCCAGCGGGTTCATCGTGTTCAGCGCCTCCAGGCCGCCCTGCGGCATGGAGAAGGGGTTGTGGCTGAAGATGACCTTGTTGGTCTCCTCGTCCAGCTCGTACATCGGGAAGTCGACGATCCAGCAGAAGCGGAAGGCGTTCTTCTCGATCAGGTCCAGCTCCTCGCCGATCTTCGTGCGGGCGAAGCCGGCCAGCTTGGCCGCCGGGCCGGGCTGGTCGCAGACGAAGAAGACCGCGTCGCCGTCCTCCACGCCCGCCGCCGTGCGCAGCTCCGCCTGGGCGGCCTCCGGCACGAACTTGGCGATCGGGCCCTTGCCGCCCGCCGCCTCGAAGATGATGTAGCCGAGGCCCGGAGCGCCGAGACCGCGCGCCCAGTCGTTCAGCTTGTCGAAGAAGCTGCGCGGCTTGTCGGACACCTTCGGGGCGCGGATGGCACGGACCACGCCGCCCTTTTCAAGCGTCTGCTTGAAGGCGCGGAACTCCACGTCGTCGCGCTTGAAGACGGCGGTGACGTCGGTGATCTCCAGCGGGTTGCGCAGGTCCGGCTTGTCGTTGCCGTACTTCAGCATCGACTCCGCGAAGGAGATGCGGCGGAAGGGCGGCTTGTCGATGGCCGGCGGCGTCTCGCGGCGGAAGCCGCCGAACTCGTCGAAGATGCCGTGCAGCACCGGCTCGATGGCGGCGAACACGTCCTCCTGGGTGACGAAGGACATCTCGAAGTCGAGCTGGTAGAACTCACCCGGCGAACGGTCGGCGCGGGCGTCCTCGTCGCGGAAGCAGGGGGCGATCTGGAAGTAGCGGTCGAACCCGGCGACCATCAGCAGCTGCTTGAACTGCTGCGGCGCCTGGGGCAGCGCGTAGAACTTGCCCGGATGGTTGCGGCTGGGCACCAGATAGTCGCGCGCGCCTTCCGGCGAGGAGGCGGTCAGGATCGGCGTCTGGAACTCGGTGAAGCCCTGGTCGATCATGCGGCGGCGCGCCGACGCGATGACGCGCGAGCGCAGCAGGATGTTCTCGTGGATGCGCTCGCGGCGCAGGTCCAGGAAGCGGTAGCGCAGGCGCACGTCCTCGCCGGCGTCGGTGTCCTGGTTGACCTGCAGCGGGATCTGCTCCGCCTCGCCCTGCACCGCCAGATCGGCGATCTGCACCTCGATGCGGCCGGTCGGCAGACGGTCGTTGATGGTCTCCGCCGTGCGCTTCACCACCTTGCCGGTCACGGTGATGACCGATTCCAGCTTCAGCCGCTCCGCCGCCTGGAAGGCCGGGTTGGAGGTGTCGACCACGCACTGCGTCAGGCCGTAATGGTCGCGCAGGTCGATGAACAGGAGCTGTCCATGGTCGCGCTTGCGGTTGATCCAGCCCGACAGGCGGACAATCTGACCGGCGTTCTCTTCGCGAAGCTGGCCGCAGGTGTGCGTGCGGTAGGGGTGCATGGGTCGAAACACCTTGGAAAAGGTCGGAATCCTGCGCGGAAAGGCGGCCCGACACACCACACCGACAGCGCCGGAATGTCAAGTCGCCATCCGCGTCCGCTGCACGCTGGGAGAGTTGCCGAAGGGCGAGCTTTCGCGCGGACGCGCGCTCGTGTATGAAGCCCGCATGACACTGATCACGACCACCGAAGACCTTGACGCCTTCTGCCGCTCGCTGGCCGGGGTGGACTACATCACCGTCGACACCGAATTCCTGCGCGAGAAGACCTATTGGCCGCAGCTCTGCCTCGTGCAGGTGGGCGGGCCGAACGGCGCGGTCGCCATCGACCCGCTGGCCGAGGGCATCGATCTGGCGCCGCTGTTCCGCGTGATGGTGGACCCGGCCATCCTCAAGGTGTTCCACGCCGCCCGGCAGGACGTGGAGATCTTCTGGCACCTGTCCGGCCAGATCCCCCACCCGCTGTTCGACACCCAGGTCGCCGCCATGGTCTGCGGCTTCGGCGAGAGCGTGGGGTACGAGACGCTGGTCACCAAGCTGGCCGGCGCGCGCATCGACAAGTCCAGCCGCTTCACCGACTGGTCGCACCGCCCGCTGACCGAGCGGCAGCTGACCTACGCCCTGTCCGACGTCATCCACCTCCGCCCAGCCTACGAGAAGCTGAAGCGCCGCCTCGTCCGCTCCGGCCGCGCCCACTGGCTGGAAGAGGAGATGGCCGTCCTGACCGATCCGGCCACCTATCAGGTGGACCCGGACAGCTCCTGGCTGCGACTGAAGGTGCGCACCAACAAGCCGCGCTTCATGGCCGTCCTCAAGGAGCTGGCGGCGTGGCGGGAGCGCGAGGCGCAGCGCCGCGACCTGCCCCGCTCCCGCGTGCTGCGGGACGAGGCGCTGCTGGAGATCGCCGCCCACGCCCCGACCAGCGTGGACGACCTCGCCCGCACCCGCGGCATGGGCCGCGGCTTCGCCGAGGGACGGCAGGGCGCCGATGTGCTGGCCTGCGTCCAGAAGGGTCTGGACCTGCCGGAGTCCGAACTGCCCCGCGTCGAGCCGCGCGAGGAGCCGCCGCCCGGACTGCAACCCATCGTTGAACTTCTCCGCGTTCTTCTGAAAATGAAGTGCGAAGAGAACAACGTGGCGTCCAAACTGATCGCGTCGGCCGCCGATCTGGAAGCGATCGCAGCGGACGACGAGGCCCAGGTGCCCGCGATGCAGGGCTGGCGCCGGGAATTGTTCGGCGAAGACGCGCTGGCGCTGAAGCATGGCCGCATCGGTCTGGCGGTGCTCGACCGCCGTGTCCGCATCGTTCCGACCGCCAATGGAGAGGGGCCGTAAATGGCCCCATCCGGAATCATTCCAAAATGGCGCAAGAATCCGGCCGGGCCGTTACAGGAACGCTCAGCTTCGCGACGTTTAGCCAAAATTATGAAACATTTCATCGCAATTAACAGCGCTTTAAGGCATTGTTAAAAAAGGTCATGGCTAATAAGTCACGGGCACCGTATCCATGCCGTGTAGCGGCGCGCTGTGGTTCGCGGGGGAATTCTCGCCTATAAGGTGTGCACACGCCCTATGTGCCAACCTGGGGGATTTCGCGTATGAGCAGGTTCGGCGGCAAACCACCCATGGGACGCGACCGCGTCCGCCTCTCCACGACGGAGAAGCAGGCTGCCGTCGCCGCCGCGAAGGACCAGAAGCCCGAATTTGACAACGACAAGCTGCTGAATCTGCTTCGCTCCGCGAAGGCCGAACTGCAAGGCATGCGGCTGATCCACATGCATCTGTCGCTGCTGCGCGACAAGGACCCGTCCAGCCAGATGATCGTCCGCACGATCATCCAGGAGCTGGCGAACAAGGCGTCCTATCTGCAGTCCTTCAACATTTCCAACGGCGACGTCATCATCCTCTACAAGGGCCTGAAGCTGACCGGCGTCACCGACGTCTGCCAGAAGGTGGAGCAGATCTTCCTGGCCAAGACGACGCTGACCGGGGCCAACCCCTACAAGGAATTCTCGCTCTACTCGATCATGGAACTGGCGTTGAACTTCATCAACGTCATCCGCTTCATCGAGGAGTTGCAGGCGAACGAGACCGGCGACCACTCCAACGAAACGAAGCCGCCGATCACGCTGGAGGAGATGGCCAAGCTCGAACGCTCCATGCAGATGTTCGACCTGTCGCCCTTCCTGTTCAATCAGGCCATCGCCAACATCGGCCGCAACGCCGAAGAGGACATGGCCTATTTCGAGCTCTACATCTCGATCAAGCTCCTCCAGGAGCGGCTCTGCCCGGACTACGACATCACGGCCAACAAGTGGCTGTTCAACTACTTCACCGCCAACCTCGACCAGTCGGTGCTGCGGGCGCTGAACCACGGGCTCAGCTTCATGCGGGGCCGGCGCATCGGCATCAACATCAACCTGTCCACGGTCATCTCCACCGGCTTCGTGAAGTTCGACGAGCGGCTTCCCCTCGATTTCCGCGGGCAGGTGGTGCTTGAGATATCCAAGGGCGACCTGATCGAGAACCTGTCGCTGTTCAACGAGGTCGTGGAGTTCGCCCAGGACCGCCGCTACCAGATCGCGGTGGACGGGCTGAACCCCTTCTGGGTGACGAACTTCGACCTGGAATACCTGAACGCCGACTACGCGAAGATCTTCTGGTCCAACGACATGCTGGAGATGGACCCGACCTTCGAGAAGTATTTCATGGAGCGGATCCAGGAGCAGGACCGCTGCAAGTTCATCCTGGCGCGCTGCGACAGCGTGTCCAGCCTCGTCTACGCCAACAAGGTCGGCATCACGATGGTGCAGGGCCGCGCCGTGGACAACATCCTGCGCAAGGGCGTGAGCGTCCGCGAAGCCATCGCCCACGCCAAGGTGGCGTGAGGGCTTTTCCGGTTTTTGTTGCCCACGCTTATTCCCAACACTCCCTATGCTCCCTCTCCCCTCCGGGGAGAGGGTTAGGGTGAGGGGGATGTGCGTTTTGGTACGTCCGGCACAAGCGCCCCCCTCACCGGCTCTCAGCGGATGCCATAGGCATCCGCCTGCCGCCGTCAGCGCTGGCCTTCGGCCAGCGCGAGAGGCCCTTCGGGCCACCCTCTCCGCAGAGGGGAGAGGGCTGAGAGACCTCTACTCCGCCGCCTGGGGCCGGGCCGGCGGCACGATCTCGCCCTTGCGGTTCAGTGCCTTGGCCAGCGCGTCCAGCCTCCGCTGCACCGTCTCGCCGGCCGGCACGCTGAAATCGTCCGGCAGGGTCAGCACCAGCCGCTCCCCCGACACCTTCAGCGCCGTGCGCTGCAGCAGCGCGGTGGCCCCGCCGGTCAGCGTGTGGGCCAGCCGCAGCGCCAGCCCCAGAACCAGCGCCTTGCGCGCCTGGGCGTCGCTGAGCAGCGCCCGCGGCCCCGCGGTGACCGCGTTGGGGGTGCCCGGCCCGTCGATGGACCCGGCGTAGCGGGCGTAGACGGCCAGCGCCAGGAAGGCCCGCTCGTCATGGTCGATGCCGGGGAAGGGATAGCGCAGGATGCGCAGGCAGGCGTGCTCCGCCCGGTAGTCGGGATGCTCGGCCCAGCCGACGTCGCTCAGCAGGCAGGAGGCCTGCCGCAGCCGCAGCGCCGCGTCGTCCTCCCCGGCGAAGAGGTTGCCGGTCCAGGACACCAGCAGGGCCGGGTCTCCGATGCGGACGAAGCGCTGCGCCCAGTCCTCCGCCGCGGCGATCAGCGGGTCCTGCCGCTGCGTTTCCGGGTCGAGCAGCGCGTACAGGTGCCCTTCCCGCAGCCCGAAGGCCGAGAACACCACGCTGGAGGGCTGGACCATCCGCAGCAGCCGCTCGAACACCAGCGCCGCGTAGGGCAGCGTGTCGACCCGGCGGCGCGAGCCGGACATCTTCTCCAGCGAGGACCGGCTCTGCTTGGCGATCAGCCCGGCGAAGTCGCGCGCCTCGGCGAAGGGCACGGTGTAGTGGTGGATGATGTGCAGCGGGTGCTTCACATGCTCCATGTGCAGCTTGGCCAGGGCCCGCCAGCCGCCGCCCACCGGGAAGAAGGGCTTGCCGCGCATCCGGGCCAGCCAGTCCAGCTTCTCCAGATGCTGGTCGATGGCGCGGACCAGCCCGTTCGGCTTGGCGGGGTTCAGCTCCATCAGGCGCAGCGGCCCCAGCGGCATCGTCAGATGCTCGCCGATCACGCCGCGCTCCAGCCGCACCAGTTCCAGGCTGCCGCCGCCGAGGTCGCCGACCAGCCCGTCGGCGGCGGGGGTGCCGGACAGCACGCCCATGGCGGACAGCCGCGCCTCCTCCTCGCCGCTTATGACGCTGACGTCGAGGCCGGTGCGGTCCTTGACCCGCTGGACGAAGGCCGGACCGTCCGTGGCGTCGCGCACCGCCGCCGTGGCGATGACGTCCAGCCGCCCGACGCGCATGCCGGCGGCCAGCAGGGCGAAGCGTTCCAGGGCCTCCAGGCCCTGGATCACGCCGTCCGGGTTCAGGCAACCGGTCTTCTCCACCCCGCGGCCGAGCCCGCACAGGACCTTTTCGTTGAAGACCGGAAGGGGCGACCGCTTCAGAGCGTCATAGACGACGAGCCGGATCGAGTTGGACCCGATGTCGATGACGGCGATCCGCTCGCCCTTTTCGACGACCTTGGTGGCGACCGTGTGTTCCTGCGCCGGCGTCATAAGCAACCGATGTCCTCAATCAAATGACCGTACGCAGCTTCAACCGCGGCGGCGTCTTTTTGCTGCTGAGCGCGCTGCCGCGGCCCGACAGGCTGGGGTTCGTCATGAAATAGTTATGGGCGCTGAACGCGTCCGGACCAGCCTCCACCCGATGATAGACGCCATCCGGGCCGAGTTTCCAGGTGTTCGCCTCGTCCTTCAGGTTGGCGACCATGATCTGGTCCAGCACCTGCTCGTGCACCGTCGGGTTCTCGATGGGCACCAGCGTCTCGATGCGGCGGTCCAGGTTGCGCGTCATCCAGTCGGCGGAGGAGATGTAGACCTTGGCCTGCGGGCTGGGCAGCGCGTGGCCGTTGGCGAAGCAGATGACCCGCCCATGCTCCAGGAAGCGCCCGACGATGCTGCGCACGCGGATGTTCTCCGACAGGCCCTTGACGCCGGGGCGCAGGCAGCAGATGCCGCGGATCACCATGTCGATCTGCACGCCCTTCTGCGACGCCTTGTAGAGCTGGTCGATGATCTCCGAATCGACCAGCGAGTTCAGCTTCACCCAGATGTGGGCGGGCTTGCCGGCGGCGGCGTTGGCGACCTCCGCGTCGATCAGCTGGCCCAGCTTCTGGCGCAGCGTGATCGGGGCGATGGCGATCTTCTCCAGCAGCTTCGGCGTGGCGTAGCCGGTCATGTAGTTGAACATCACCGCCGCGTCGTGGCAGAGCGCCGGGTCGCAGGTGAAGAAGGACAGGTCGGTGTAGACCTTCGCCGTGATCGGGTGGTAGTTGCCCGTCCCGAAATGGACGTAGCTGCGCAGCGCCTTGTTCTCGCGCCGCACCACCAGCGACACCTTGGCGTGCGTCTTCAGATCGACGAAGCCGTAGACGACCTGCGCGCCCGCGCGCTCCAGATCGCGCGCCCAGCGGATGTTGGCCTCCTCGTCGAAGCGGGCCTTCAGCTCGACCAGAGCGGTCACCGACTTGCCGGCCTCCGCCGCCTCGATCAGCGCGGCGACGATCGGGCTGTCCTTGCTGGTGCGGTACAGCGTCTGCTTTATGGCGACGACCTGCGGGTCGCGCGCCGCCTGCCGGATGAACTGCACCACCACGTCGAAGCTCTCGTACGGGTGGTGGACGACGATGTCCTTGTCGCGGATGGCCGCGAAGCAGTCGCCGCCGAAGTCGCGGATGCGCTCCGGGAAACGGGCGTTGAAGGGGCGGAAGACCAGATCGGGCCGCTCGTCGACGATGAGCTGGCGGGTGTCCGACAGGCCGATCAGCCCATCCAGGATGAACACGTCGTCGTTCGACACGCGCAGCTCGTGGCGCAGGAACTCGCGCAGGTCGGCGGCCATGCCGGCGTCGGTGGCCAGCCGGATGACGCTGCCGCGGCGGCGGCGCTTCAGCGCGCTTTCGAAGGTGCGGACCAGATCCTCCGCCTCCTCCTCGATCTCCATCTCGCTGTCGCGCAGGACGCGGAAGACGCCGTGGGCCTTCACCTGGAACGGCGGGAAGAGCCGGTCGATGAACAGCATCACCAGCTTTTCCAGCTGGATGAAGCGGATCTCCGACCCCGGCAGGCGGATGAAGCGGTCGAGCTGCGCCGGCAGCGGAACCAGCGCGTCAAGATGCCGCCCCTTCACCGGCTCGTGCAGTTGCAGCGCCAGCGAAAAACCCAGGTTGGGCAGGAAGGGGAACGGGTGCGCCGGGTCCACGGCGATGGGCGTCAGGATGGGGAAGATGTCGTCGAGGAACTTGGCCTCCAGCCAGTCCTTCTCCCCCTCGGTCAGGTCCTCGGCGCCGACCACCATGATGCCGGCCTCGCGCAGGTCCTGCTTCAGGCTGCGCCACATGGTCTGCTGCGCGTTCATCAGCTCGACGATGCGCTGGTTCACCGCGGTGAGCTGCTGGGCCGGGGTCAGGTTCTCGGCGCTGGGGGTCTTCACCCCCGCGGCCACCTGCCCCTTCAGGCCGGCGACGCGGACCATGTAGAATTCGTCGAGGTTGCTGGCCGAGATCGACAGGAACCTCAGCCGCTCCAGAAGCGGGTGGTTCGGGTTGGAGGCCTCATCCAGGACGCGCTGGTTGAAGGCCAGCCACGAGAGTTCGCGGTTGATGAAGCGCTCCGGCGCGTCCGCTTCGATGCAGGTCGCTTCCAGGTCCTGAAGTTCGGTCACAGCAGCCTCGGGCTTTTGCGTGATGGGTGGTGCCGCTACAGTCCGGGCGAACCGGACCGCCCGCCGCGGTCGACGGGCCAGGCAACCTACCCCAACTACGTTACGGTTTTGGGTCAGACAGCATAATACTGCCGTCACGATAATACCGCTGCGAAAACAGTCGCACCCCCGGCGCATCCCGCCGGAGCGCGATCCGGACAGGAAGGGACACCCCCGATGAAGACCCTGTATCTCATGCGCCACGGCAAGTCCGCGTGGGACGATCCCTCCCTGGACGACCACGACCGCCCGCTGGCGCCGCGGGGCCGGAAGGCGGCCCGGCTGGTCGGCCACGAGTTGAAGGAGCGCGGGGCGCGCATCGGGCTGGTGCTGTGCTCCACCGCCCGGCGCGCCGCGGACACCGCCGACCGGCTGCTGGAGGTGATGGACGCGCCGGACATCCCTGTGGAGCGCGAGCGCGGCCTCTACCTGTGCGGGGCGCGGGTCCTTCTGGAACGGCTGCACGACGCGCCCGAGTCCGTGTCGTCGCTGATGCTGGTCGCCCACAACCCGGACCTCCACGACCTCGCCCGCGAGCTGGCCGGCAGCGGCGACGAGCGGCACCGCGCGGCGCTGGCGGAGAAGTTCCCGACCGGCGCCTGCGCCGTTCTCCTGTTCGAAGCGGCCCGCTGGGCCGACCTGGACAGCGGGGCGGGACGGCTGGCCGATTTCATCCTGCCGCGGAAACTCTCTTAACGCCCCTTTGGCAAATGGGGTATTTCAACCCCGAACCGAGCAGGCCCGGAACCGAGCAGGAGTCGCCCCCGTGTCTTCCGCGCCCCAGAATGCCGCACCCGCCGCGGTGTCCGCCGTGCGCGAGGTGGAGATGAAGCTCCACCTCGACCCGCGCGATCTTTCCCGCGTCGTGGACCTGCCCGCCCTGAAGGACGCGGCGGAGGGCGCCCCGGCTGTCCGCGACCTGCGCACCGTCTATTACGACACGCCGGACCGCCGCCTGTTCCTGGGGGGCGTGGCCCTGCGGGTGCGGCAGGACGGCGACCGCTTCGTCCAGACGCTGAAGACCATCAACGCCGCCACCCCCGGCGATTCGGCCGCCGTGGCCATCCGCAAGAAGTGGGACTGGACGATCCCCACGGCCGCCCCCGACATGACGCCGCTCGACGCGGAAGGCGTGGCCGCCCTGGTGCCGGAGGACGCGCGCGCGGCGCTGGTGCCGCAGTTCACGACGGAGTTCCGGCGCACCACCCTGCTCGTCCGCCCGGACGCCCTGACCTCCATCGAGGTGGCGGTGGACGAGGGGCAGATCACCGCCGGCAACGCCTGCGCCCGCATCAGCGAGGTCGAGCTTGAGCTGAAGTCGGGCCGCATCGGGCGTCTGTTCGATCTCGCGCTGGCGCTCCAGCGCCGCGTGCCGGTGCGCATCGGGACGGAGAGCAAGGCGGAGATCGGCGACCGTCTCGTCACCGGGCGCCTGCCCGCCCCCGTCCTGCCGGAACCGCTGGGCCTCACCCCGGTCACCACGGTGGCCGAAGCCTTCCGCCACATCGTGCGGCACGGTCTGCGCCTGCTGCTCGCCAACGAAGCCTGCGCCCTGGCCGGCGGCGACGTGGAGGGGCTGCACCAGATGCGCGTCGCGCTGCGCCGCCTGCGCACCGCCATCCGGCTGTTCCGCCCCCTGGCCGGGGTGCCGGACGCCTGCCGCGCCGGGAACGACATCCGCTGGTTCTCCCGCCAGCTCGGCCCGGCGCGCGACTGGGACGTGCTGCTGTCCCATGGGATCGCGCCCTTCGCGGCGACGGAGAAGGCCCCCGCCGACGGAATCGCCGCGCTGACCGCCGCGGTGCGCGAGGCCCGGCGCGGACCGGCGCTGGCGGCCGTGGAGGCGATCCAGTCGCCGCGCTGCACCGGTCTGATCCTGGCGCTCGGCGCCTGGCTGGAGGACGGAGCGTGGCAGACCGGCGCCGCGCCTGAGGTCCGCGCCCAGCTCGACCGCCCGATGGCCGAACTGTCCGGCCCGTGGCTGGCTGGCCAGCACGCCAAGGCCTTGAAGGCGGGGGCGCTGAAGACGGGCCGCGACCTGGAGGGCGGCGACGCCGCGGCGCGCGACCGGCTGCGCCGCCGCCTGCGCAAGCTGCGCCACACGGCGGAGTTCTTCCGTGGCCTCTACGCTGAAACCGCAACGGTGCCCTTCATCGCCGCGCTCGACACCCTCCTGAGCGCGCTGGACGCGGAGCACGACGCCGCGGTGGCCGCCGGTCTTCTGCGCGGCCTTTCGGCGGACCGGCCGGAGCAGCGGTCTGCCGCCGACGCCACCGCCCGCTGGCTGGCCAAGCAGGCCGACAAGCGCCGCAAGGCGCTGCCGGGGCTGTGGAAGGCGTTCCGCGACGGGCCGGTGTTCTGGTGAGAGAGTGACGTTGCCCCCACCCTAACCCTCCCCCGCTAACGCAGGGGAGGGAACCATTCTCCCTCCCCTGCGAAGCGGGAGAGGGCCGGGGTGGGGGCAAGCCTCTCAACGACAAACGGCCTACAGCGTCCCCGCGTAGGCGCCGCCGTCCAGCAGGACGTTCTGCCCGGTCATGAAGCCGGCGTGGGCCGAACAGAGGAAGGCGCAGGCAGCGCCGAACTCCGCCGGGTCGCCGAACCGGCCCGAAGGATTGCCGGCGCGGCGGATGTCCATCTCCTCGTCCAGGCTGCGGTTGTTGGCCTTGGCCCCGCCCTCCATGGTGGCGCGCAGGCGGTCGGTCTCGAAGGGCCCCGGCAGCAGGTTGTTGATCGTCACGTTGTGGCGCACGGTCTGGCGCGACAGCCCGGCGACGAAGCCGGTCAGCCCCGCCCGCGCCCCGTTGGACAGGCCGAGGATCGGGATCGGCGCCTTCACCGCCGCCGAGGTGACGTTGACGATCCGTCCGAAGCGGCGGCCGATCATGCCGTCCACCGTCGCCTTGATGAGGAAGATCGGGGCCAGCATGTTGGCCTCGACGGCGCGGACCCAGTCGTCGCGCTCCCAGTCGCGGAAGTCGCCCGGCGGCGGGCCGCCCGCGTTGTTGACGAGGATGTCCGGCTCCGGACAGGCGGCAAGGGCCGCGGCGCGCCCCTCCTCCGTCGCGATGTCGCCGACGGCGGTGGTCACGGTGGCGCCGGTCTCCTTGCGGATCTCCTCGGCGGCGGCCTCCAGCAGGTCGCGGCCGCGCGCGGTGATGGTGACCTGCACCCCCTCGCGCGCCAGCGCCAGGGCGCAGGCCTTACCCAGTCCCTTGCTGGCTGCGCACACGATGGCGCGGCGTCCGGCGATTCCCAGATCCATCCTCGTCTCCTCCCTTCCCGGCCTCCAGACCGGCCAGCACCTCGCGGGCCAGCGGCACGGTCAGGGGACGGTGCGCGGCCAGCGAGGCGCGGTCAAGCGCCGCGACCACCCGCCCCGCCGCTTCCAGCGACCGCTCCATCCGGGCCAGCAGGTAGGTGATGAGGTCCATGCCGGGCCGCAGCTGCCGGTCGGCGAACAGCTTGACCAGAACGGCGGCGAGCAACGCGTCGTCCGGCGCCTCCACCCCCACCGCGGGGGCCGCCTTGATGCGGGAGCGCAGGTCGGCCAGCTTCATCCGCCAGCGCGACGGCGGGCGGCGCGACAGCAGGAGCAGATGCCCGCCCGAGTCGCGGGCGAGGTTGTAGAGATGGAACAGCGCCTCCTCCCGCGCCGGCGCGCCGGCCACCCGGTCGGCATCCTCCACCACCACGGCGTTGGCGCGGGCCAGCAGGGCGTGCGGGTCGATCTGGTCCAGCGTGTCGCCCATGGCGATGGGGGCGTGGCTGCGCGCCCGCCAGACATGGCCCAGATGGGTCTTGCCGCAACCGTCCGGCCCGTACAGCGTCAGGGCCGGCGCCGGCCAGGACGGCCAGCGGTCGAGCCACGCCACCGCCTCGGCGTTGCTGGGCGCCACGAGGAAATCCTCGCAGCCCATGGCGGCGCGGTGACCGAGGTCGAGCGGGATCTGGGCCGCTAATGTCATGGGGCAGAGGTCATGTGGCGAAGGCCATCAGGAAGGGGTACCGCGGTAGTAGGGACTGTCAAGATAGCGCCCCAACGCGAAGCGTGTCAGCACCCCGATCACCGCCGCCACCGGAACCGCCAGCAGGACGCCGACGAAACCGAACAGCGACCCGCCGGCCAGCAGGGCGAAGATCACCCAGACCGCGTGCAGCCCGACCTTCTCGCCCACCAGCTTCGGCGTCAGGACGTTGCCCTCCACCGCCTGCCCGAACAGGAAGATCGCGATGACGATGGCGACTCGCCACGGGTCGTCGAACTGCAGCAGCGCCAGCCCGGTGCTCGACACGAATCCGAACAGCGAGCCGACATAGGGGATGAAGGACAGCAGCCCCGCCATCAGCCCGATCACCAGCCCGAAATCCAGCCCCGCCACAGACAGCGCCACCGCGTAGAACACCCCGAGCACGAGGCAGACCAGCGCCTGCCCGCGGACGAATCCGGCCAGAGTCTCGTCCACCTCGCGCGCCTGCTCGCGGATGGTCGCGGCGTGGTGCAGGGGCAGCCAGCCGTTCACCTTGGCGACCAGGATGTCCCAGTCGCGCATCAGGTAGAAGGCCACGATGGGCGTGATGAACATCACCGACAGCACGTCGAACAGCGCCAGCCCGCTCGACAGGATGTGCTTGAGCACCCGTCCGACCCAGCCGACGACGTCCCCGGCGTAATTGCCGGCGGCGCCGCGCAGCCGCTCCACATCCTCCGGCGACAGGCGGTGCACCAGCCGGTCGAGCATCGGCATCAGCCGGTCCCGCGCGGCGTTGGCGTAGTTGGGAAGCACCTCGATCAGGTGGGACACCTGCGCCTGCACCAGCGGCAGCAGCAGAAGCCCCATCAGCACCAGGACCAGGACGAAGGACAGCAGCACCAGCGTCGTCGCCAGCCAGCGCGGCAGGCGCCAGCGCTCGACCCGGTCGACCACCGGGTCCAGCAGATAGGCGATCGCCAGCCCCACCACGAAGGGCAGCAGCATGCCGGACAGCAGCCACAGCGCCAGGACGAACAGGCCGAGGCCGATCAGCCAGAAGCGGATCTGCTTGCCCGCCGTCACGGCACCCCTCCGTGCCGGCTGAACAGAAGGCCGCCGCGGTAGACGTAGGCGAGCCCCGACAGCACCGTCGTCGCGGCGCAGACCCAGATGAGCAGCGGCACCAGCTCCCGCCCGAACAGGTGGAAGTCCGGCAGCCCCAGCCCCGCCGGGGCCAGCACCGCCGCCGCCAGGGCAAGCTGCACCGCCGTGTTGATCTTGCTGACATAGAGCGGCTGCATCGCCAGCGACTCCTTCAGCGTGTAGAGCAGCATCACCCCGCCGACGATCATCAGGTCGCGGAACACCACCAGGATGACCAGCCACAGCGGCAGCACGCCGATGTGGCCCAGCGAGACGTAGACGCTGACCAGCAGCGCCTTGTCGGCGATCGGGTCGAGATAGGCGCCCAGCACCGTGCGGGCGCGGAACATGCGGGCCACCGCGCCGTCCACGGCGTCGGACACGCCCGCCCCGACGAACAGCCAGAAGGCGACCCCCAGCTCCCCGGCCAGGATGAAATAGACGGCGACCGGCACCACCAGGATGCGGCCGAAGGTGATGATGTTCGGGATGCTCACCGCGGTGCCTTCTGCCGTTGTCCCTTGCGCCGGCGCCCCTTCATGGGCCGATCCCGGCCCGTCTGTAACGCCGTCACGCCCTTTGCCGTCACGCCCTATGCCGTCAGGGGCGCGCCGTGCCGGTGGCCGGCAGCGTGCCCAGAATGCGCGGCGGCGCCCCCGGCGCGGCCATCGGAGCCGGCGTCACGCTGGGATAGGCCGACGGCGCGGCGGCCGGCGAAAAGCTGGAGGGGCTGGCGGCCGGGACGGACGCCGGCGACGCCGCGGCGGGTTGCGCCAGGGACGCCCCGGCGCCCTTCGCCAGCACCTGGAGCTGCCATTCCGGCGTCGGCGCGACCGGCGGAAGCGGCTGGCCCGGAACGGGCACCGGAACCGGCGCGGCGACCGCCCCGGTGCGGGCGAGGCCGAGGTCGCGGCGGGCCAGCGCCTGGCGCAACCGCTCCACGTCGCCGCGGTGGGTCAGCGCGACCAGCGCCTCGTAGCGGCTGATCGACAGCACGTCGGTGCGGGTCACGGCGTTGACCATGCCCAGCCGCTTGCGCGTCTCCACCCAGTCGTTGAGGCTGGCCAGCGGCACGCGCACCAGCGTCGACTGCTCCGGCCCGCTCGCCACGGTGTTGTCGCGGCGGTAGGACTCGTCGATGGCGGCGGACACGAAGGTCGTCGCGCGGGTCAGGAAATCGCCGGCCCGGTCGGCCATGTCGGCCTTCACGTTGACGGTCTGCTGGTCCCGCGCGCCGTCGGGCGTGTAATGGGTCACCTCGACCGCCAGCGGACGGCCGAGATCGAGCCCGCCCGCCGGCATGTCGGTCTTGGCGACGATCACGCCTCCGGCGTTGTAGCGCTGGGCGATGCGCGCCAGCGCCTCGGGATCGCCGGACAGCGCCTCGTTCACGCCGATGGCGGAGATGTCGGCCAGTTCGCCGTCCGGAACGACCAGCGGCACCAGCGAGGCGCCGGCCGGACGGCCCTCCCAGGCCTCGCGCCAGTCGGTGCGGTCCTCCCACAGGACGGGGCGCCCGTCCACGACGGTGACCGGCAGGACCACATAGGGCCGGGCCGGCGGCTCGACATACTGCTGGCCGCCGCCGGCCAGAGTCTCGCGCACCGAGTTGGGGCGGAAGCGCACGGTGATGCTGCCCACATAGCGGGTCGCCGACACCTTCTCGTCGTCGATCTCGAAGCCCTGGACGAGCCGGGCGAGTTCGATCTCCGACACCCGCGGCACGGAGGTGGCGGTGGGGACGAGGCGCTTGTACAGCTCCGCCCACGCCTTCACCTGCGCGTCGCGGATCGCCTGATCGCGGGCGGCGTTGGCGTTGGCGGCGCTGACGTCCACCTTGACGCCCGACACGGTGAAGGGGTCCGCTGCCGGAACCACGGGCGCGCCCCCGGGAGCCGCCCCAGGCGTTGCCGCGGGCGCCGCCACCGCGGGTGGAGCGGCGCCGGGCACCTGCGCGTCCACGGAGCCGGCCGGAACGGCCAGGGCCACGGTGATGGCGGCGAAGCCCGCAAACAGCGGCGCATGGCGGCGGTGGAGCATTGCAAAGCCTTCCGATTCGAGTATGTTCGGCCCGTTCCCTATTGACCCGGCCCAAATTGACCCGGTTCAGGTGGCCCAGGTATATAGCTCAGCCCAAGCGAGGATACCATCAGCACCCAGTCTAATAACACGTCCGACGCCTACAAGCAGGCCGGCGTGGACATTGATGCGGGCAACGCGCTCGTTGACGCGATCAAGCCGCTCGCCCGTTCCACCGCGCGCCCGGGCTCCGACGCCGGGCTGGGCGGGTTCGGCGCCCTGTTCGACCTGCGCGCGGCCGGGTATCACGACCCGCTGCTGGTCGCCACCACGGACGGCGTCGGCACCAAGCTGAAGGTCGCCATCCTGGCGAACCGGCACGACACGGTGGGCATCGACCTCGTGGCGATGTGCGTGAACGACCTCGTCGTCCAGGGCGCGGAGCCGCTGCTGTTCCTCGATTACTACGCCACGGGCAAGCTGGACGTCGCCGCGGGCCGCGCCATCGTCGCCGGCATCGCGGAAGGCTGCCGTCAGGCCGGCTGCGCGCTGGTCGGCGGCGAGACGGCGGAGATGCCGGGCATGTACGCCGAGGGCGACTACGACCTCGCCGGCTTCTCGGTCGGCGCGGTGGAGCGCAAGGACGCCCTGACCGGCGCCACCGTGCAGGACGGCGACGTCGTGCTCGGCCTCGCCTCCTCCGGCGTGCACTCCAACGGCTATTCGCTGGTCCGCAAGCTGGTGGAGAAATCCGGCCTCGGCTACGACTCGCCCTGCCCCTGGGACGCCGGGAAGACGCTGGGCGAGGCGCTGCTGACCCCGACCCGCATCTATGTGAAGAGCACGCTGGCCGCGGTGCGCGCCGGCACGGTGCGGGCGATGGCGCACATCACCGGCGGCGGCCTGATCGAGAACATCCCGCGCGTCCTGCCGGACGGGCTGGGCGTCACGCTCGACGCGTCGACGTGGCCGCTGCCGCCGGTCTTCAACTGGCTGATGAAGACGGGCGGGCTGACCCCGCTGGACATGGCGCGCACCTTCAACACCGGCCTCGGCATGGTCGTCGTGGTTCCGGCGGACAAGGCGCAGCAGGCGGCCGACATCCTGGCCCAGGGCGGCGAGACGGTCTTCACCGTCGGCACGGTCCACGCGGTCAAGGACGGCGACGCCCGCGTCACCGTCACCGGCATGGACACGGCATGGTCGGCCTGACGGCATCCGGACTGAAGGTTGGAGTCCTGATTTCCGGGCGCGGCAGCAACTTGCAGGCGTTGATCGACGCCTGCGCCGCCCCGGATTTTCCGGCGGGCATCGCGCTGGTGCTCTCCAACAAGGCCGACGCCTACGGGTTGGAGCGCGCGGCCTCCGCCGGGGTCCCGGTCGCCGTGGTCAGCCACCGCGACTTCCCCGGCGACAAGCGCGCCTTCGAGGAAGCCATGGACGCGCGCCTGCGCGACGCGGGCGTCGAGCTGGTCTGTCTGGCCGGCTTCATGCGGCTGCTGTCGCCCTGGTTCGTCGAGCGCTGGCACGACCGGATGATCAACATCCACCCGTCGCTCCTGCCCTCCTTCAAGGGGCTGGACACGCACCAGCGGGCGCTGGACGCCGGGGTGCGCTTCCACGGCTGCACCGTCCATTACGTGCGCCCGGAAATGGACGAGGGGCCGATCATCGCCCAGGCCGCGGTTCCGGTCCTGCCCGGCGACGACGCCGACCGGCTGTCCGCCCGCGTTCTGCAGGCCGAGCACCGGCTCTACCCCCAGGCGCTGCGCCTGATCGCCGAAGGCCGCGCCCGCGTCGAGGACGGCCGGGTGGCCTTGTCAAACTCGGCAGCGGACTTGCCGACGCTCATCAACCCGCCGGCGTAACGCTGAGCAAGCGGGACCCTTGCCGCAACCGTCCGCACTCCCCACATTCTCCGCCGGAACCATAACAGGGGAGGCAAAGGGCGATGGCGGTTACCGATCACGGCCACAATCCGGTCAGCGAGGATGTCGTCCGCCGCCACGAGGCGGGCTGGCACGCCTTCACCCGCTTCATGACGCTGGCGACCGCGGGCGTGATCGCCGTGCTGGTCTTCATGGCGATCTTCCTGGTCTAGCGGCCCCATCCGGCCGCCGACCGGACCGGCCGCGGCGGGGCGCTTACGCCCCGTCCGGCAGACGGCCGAGCAGCAGGTCGCGCATCTCGCCGACCAGAGCGTCCACCTGCTCCTCCCACGCCTCGGTGCCGCCCTGGATGGCGTGCATGACGTGGGTCGCGAGGTGGATCAGCGCGGCGCGCACGCAATCCTCCGCCGGAAAATCCAGACCGATCGTGTCCTGAAGGAACTGGCCGAGCTGATCGGCGGCGTTCCAGGGGTGGACGACCACCGTGTCGAAGCCGCTGGTCCCGAGGAACACCGCGTTCAGCGCCGTCGCCTGCGCGTTGATTGCGTCGATGGCCGCGTCCTGCTCGACGTTGCCGCGCAACACCTCCTGGAAGGCCGCCAGGCACTGGTCGACGTAACCGCGCACCAGCAGTTCCACCACGCCCGGATCGCTCAGGTCGTTCCTGCCCTTCACGAGGGGCGGCAGCGGTTCCAGCAGGGCCGCGACGATCGGCTTGACGTCGGGATTTTCCATGGCGGGGGTACTCCTAGCGGTAGAATCCCCGAATACTCGACTTCGCCACGCCTGTCCACGATGCCGTGACCCGGCGCGGGCGACAAGTTGCGGGCGGAAGGCGGTGAATCGGCCCGGAATCGAAAAGGGCCGTCCCGGTCGGGACGGCCCTTCGCGCAAGGCTGCGAAGCGGACGGGCCGCGATCAGCCCACCAGCTCGATGCCGGCGAAGAAGAAGGCGATCTCCTGCGCGGCGGTCTCCGGAGCGTCGGAGCCGTGCACCGAGTTGGCCTCGATCGACTCGGCGAACTCCTTGCGGATGGTGCCCTCGGCGGCGTTGGCCGGGTTGGTGGCGCCCATGATCTCGCGGTTGCGGGCGATGGCGTTCTCGCCTTCCAGAACCTGGAGCACGACCGGGCCGGAGATCATGAAGGAGACGAGGTCGTTGAAGAACGGACGCTCGCGATGCACGCCGTAGAACTGCTCGGCCTGGGCTTTGGACAGCTGGACGCGCTTCTGCGCGACGATGCGCAGGCCGCCGTCCTCGAACTTGGCGTTGATCTTGCCGGTCAGGTTGCGGCGGGTGGCATCGGGCTTGATGATCGAGAGGGTGCGTTCGACGGCCATGGCGGTGGGCTCCTGCTGGAAATGCGTTATGGGCGCCGCTGGTTTGGCCGGGGCGCCGATTGCGCGGGGTTATATAGCCGCTTTTCGGCGACGGCAACCGCTTCGTGAGGCCGCTTCGCGAGCCGCGCCGCGCGCCGCCGCGCGGCTGCCATGAAGGGTTGCCCCGCGGGTCCCGCTTCAAATCGTGGTTTCCCCGTGGTAAACCGGCGCCGATATGCTGCACATCAACGACCTGACGTTCCGCTACGGCGGACGTGTGCTGTTCGACCGCGCCACCGCGGTCGTGTCGAAGGGCCACCGCGTGGCGCTGGTCGGCCGCAACGGCACCGGGAAATCCACGCTCCTCAAGCTCATCGCCGGCCAGCTCCAGACGGACGCCGGAGCCATCGGCGTGCCGACCGGCACCAAGATCGGCATGGTCGCGCAGGAGGCGCCGAGCGGCGCCACCACGCTGATCGACGCCGTCCTGGCCGCCGACACGGAGCGCACCGCCCTGCTGGCCGAGGCCGAGACGGCCACCGATCCCATGCGCATCGGCGAGATCCACGCCCGGCTGGCCGACATCGAGGCCCATTCGGCGCCGTCGCGCGCCGCCCAGGTCCTCTCCGGCCTGGGCTTCGACGCCGACGCGCAGGCCCGCCCCTGCTCCGACTTCTCGGGCGGCTGGCGGATGCGCGTGGCGCTGGCCGGCGTGCTGTTCGCCCGGCCCGACCTGCTGCTGCTCGACGAGCCGACCAACCACCTCGATCTGGAGGCGACCATCTGGCTTGAGGGGTACCTCAAGAACTACCCCCACACGATCCTGCTGGTCAGCCACGACCGCGACCTCTTGAACTCGGTCCCCACGACGACCATCCATGTGGACCAGGGCAAGCTGGTGACCTACGCCGGCAACTACGACCAGTTCCTCAAGCAGCGCCGCGCCAACATGGAGCGGCTGCAGGCCATGGCGACCAAGCAGGAGGCCAAGCGCAAGCACATGATGGCCTTCGTCGAACGCTTCCGCTACAAGGCGACCAAGGCCCGGCAGGCGCAGAGCCGCCTGAAGGCGCTGGAGAAGCTGGAGACCATCACGCTGATGGAGGACGACGCCGAGGTCGTCTTCAACTTCCCCCAGCCGGACGAGATGGCCCCGCCGCTGATCGCGCTGGACGGTGTGACCATCGGCTACGGCGACCGCGCCATCCTGCGCCGCGTCAACCTGCGCATCGACATGGACGACCGCATCGCCCTGCTCGGCGCCAACGGCAACGGCAAATCCACGCTGGTCAAGCTGCTGGCCGGTCGGCTGGAGGCCATGGCCGGCGAGGTGAAGCGCCCGACCAAGCTGCGCGTCGGCTATTTCGCCCAGCACCAGCAGGACGAGCTGGACCTGTCGCTGACCCCGATCCAGCAGACCCAGCGCATCATGCCGCTGGCGCCGGAGGAGAAGGTCCGCGCCCATCTCGGCCGCTTCGGCTTCCAGCAGAGCAAGGCGGAAACCCGCATCTCCGACCTGTCCGGCGGCGAGAAGGCCCGGCTTCTGCTGGCGCTGATGAGCCGCGAGACGCCGCACATCCTGATGCTGGACGAACCGACCAACCATCTCGACGTGGACAGCCGCGAGGCGCTGATCGAGGCGATCAACGGGTTCGAGGGCGCCGTCATCCTCATCAGCCACGACCCGCACCTGATCGAGCTGACCGCCGACCGGCTGCTGCTGGTGGCCGACGGCACGGTGCAGCCCTACGACGGCGACCTCGACGACTACCGCCGCTTCCTGCTCGACCGCGCGCGGGCCGAGCGCGCCGCCGCCAAGGGCGGCGAGCCGGCGGACGCCGGGGCCAGCCGCAAGGACCAGCGCCGCGCCGCGGCGGAGGCCCGCGCCGCGCTCGCCCCGCTGAAGAAGAAGGCCACCGACGCGGAATCGCAGGTCAACAAGCTGACCGAGGAGAAGCGCAAGATCGAGGCGAAGCTGGCCGATCCCACGCTCTACAGCGGTCCCAGCGACAAGCTGCGGAAGCTCCAGATCGACCTCGGCGTGGTGGACAAGAAGCTGTCCGCCGCCGAGGAGGCGTGGCTGGAGCATCTCGAAGCCTATGAATCGGCGGCGGCGGAGGCCGGCGTATGAGCGTGCCGCGCAACGTGGCCTTCACCGGAGCGGCCCCGCTCCCCGCGACCGTCGCCCGCCGCGGGCGGCAGGACCATGGGGAGGAGCGGACCTCCGACGTCCTGGCGGCCTTCCGCGCCAACCTGCCGGACGGGCGGGTGTCGCTGGGCGACCTGATCCAGGCGCTGGGCGACCGCTCGCTGGGCACCATCCTGCTGGCTTTGTCGCTGCCCACCATCGCGCCGGTGCCGCTGGGCGTGTCCTGCCTGTTCGACCTGCCGATCCTGCTCTTCTCCGCCCAGATGGCCTTCGGCAAGCGCGGCGCCGCCCTGCCCGGCTGGATTCTGCGCCGCTCGGTCAGCCGGTCGCTCGCCGCCCGGATGATCGACAAGGCGATGCCGCGGCTGACCGCCATCGAGAAGATGCTGAAGCCGCGCCACAGCCGCTTCGCCAGCATCGACGGGGAGCGCTGGTTCGGCGTGCTGGTGCTGCTGCTGTCGCTGACCTGCGTGGTGCCGCTGCCGCTGACCGGCTGGCTGCCCGGATTCGCCCTGGTCCTGCTGTCCCTGGGCCTGATCGAGCGCGACGGGGCCGCCGTCGCGGTCAGCCTCGCCCTCACCGTGGCCGCCCTGGTCTTCTTCGCCCTGGTCGCCAGCAGCCTGTCCTACGCAGGACAGACCCTGCTGGCCCTCACGCCCCCCCATCTCGCATCGTCATATCCCGCGTTTATGGCATAGCTCCCGCCGCTGCGGCCGGTTGCGGGGGAACCCGGGATGCGACATAAGTGCGCTCTGGGATTGTTAGGTTCGGGACCCCCTGAGGCTCCAGCTTGTTTAGCCCCGGGGTAAAACGCTCAACAGCCAACGGCGAAAGGCCGATCATGACACCAACGGAAATCACCGTCGCGGAGAAGCAGAAAAGCGGCAAGACGCCGCCGGCCGCGTGGCTTTTCTTCCAGCGTTGGTTGGCAAATCCCCTTTCCATGGGTTCCGTTACACCGTCCTCGGGCGCGCTTTGCCGGCTGATCGGGGAGCAGGTGATTTGTGGGCCGGATCAGGTCGTCGTGGAGTTCGGCGGCGGCACCGGCGCGATCACCAAGGCCCTTCTCCAGCGCGGCATTCCGGGCAACCGCATCTTCACCTTCGAGATCGACGACCATCTGTCGCGCTTCCTGCGCGGCCATTACCCGGACGTCAACGTCGTCCATGACGACTGCCGCAAGGCCGCCGACATCCTCGGCCCGGAGCTGGTCGGCAAGGTCGGCACGGTGGTGATCGGCATCCCCATGCTGAACCTGCCGATGCGCGCCCAGAAGGAGGTCGTCGAGGCCTGCTTCCGCATCCTGCCCGAAGGCGGGCGTTTCGTTCTCTACACCTACGGCCTCGTGTCGCCGCTGAACCAGCGCGCGCTGGGCGTCAAGGGCAAGCGGCTGGGCTTCACCCCGCTGAACGTCCCGCCGGCCTCCGTCTGGGGCTACTGGAAAGCCAAGCCCTAAATCCTCCACATCATTCCTTGCGCGGCGCCTGCCGCAGCAGGACATCCGTCAGACCCACCGGCAGAGCCGCCAGCAGCCACACGGCGGCGGCCATCGGCCAGGGGAAGGCGATGCGCGCCTTGTCGCGGGCCAGCCCGCCCTTGATGACCCGGGCGGCGCGGTCCGTCTCCATCAGGAAGGGCATGGGGAAGCGGTTCACCGCGGTCATCCGGCTTTTCACGAAGCCCGGACAGATCACCGTCACGCCGATCCCCTCCCCCGCCAGATCGCCGCGCAGCGACTCGCCGTAGACCCGCACCGCCGCCTTGCTGGCGCAATAGGCGGGCGCGCCGGGCATGCCGCGGAATCCGGCCAGCGAGGCCATCAGGGCGATCTGCCCGCGCCGCCGCGCCCGCATGCCGGGCAGCAGCGGGTGGACGCTGTTCAGCACGCCGTCGACATTCACCTGGAAGATGCGCCGCGCCTGCTCCGCGCTCTCCACGCCGCCCCCGGTTCCGGCGGAGATTCCGGCGTTGGCGATGACCAGATCGACCGGCGCGCGGGCGTCCAGCGCGGTCAGCCACGCCGTCATGGCCTCGCGGTCCGCCGCATCGACGAGCGCGGTTTCCACCGACGCCCCGGCGGCGCGGCAGCGCTCCGCCACCGCCTCCAGCCGCGCGGAGTCGCGCCCGCTCAGGGCCAGCGTGACGCCGGGAACCGCGTAGGCATAGGCCAGTTCCTTCCCGATGCCGCTGGACGCCCCGGTGATGACGATCGAGCGCGGATCGCGCATGCCCTTTTCCCCCTGTCCCTGACGCTTGTTGCCGTCGCTGCCCGACGCTATAACTTGAGCCCCGCGATCCCACAAATAGTAGTCGAGGCCGCTTTGCCCGCCCAACGCTCCGCTGTTTCCAGCATGACCGGTTTCGCACGCGTGGACGGGCACGCCGACGGCTACAGCTGGACCTTCGAGGTGAAGAGCGTCAACGGGCGCAACCTCGACATCCGCTGCCGCCAGCCCGCCGGGTTCGACACGCTGGAGGCCGCCGCCCGAGCCGAGATCCCCAAGCGGCTGGCCCGCGGCAGCGTCAACCTGAACCTGACCGTCACCCGCAGCCAGTCGGTGTCCCAGCTCCGCATCAACCGCGAGCTTCTCGCCCAGGTGCTGGAGCTGGCGCGCGAGATCGAGGGCGCCGGGGCCGCCCCGCCGCGGCTCGACTCGCTGCTCTCCGTCCGCGGCATCATCGAGCCGGTGGAGGAGGACGAGGGCGACGCGCGGGACCGGGTGGAGGCCGCGCTGAAGGCCGACCTCGGCCGGCTGATCGGCGCGCTGGTGACCGCCCGCCTGTCGGAAGGGGCGCGGCTGGTCACGGTGCTGAACGGCCATCTCGACGAGATCGAGCGGCTGATCACCGCCGCCGCCGCCTGCGCCAGCACCCAGCCCGAGGCCCTGCGCGAACGGCTGCGCAGTCAGGTCGCCGCCCTGCTCGACGCCGCCCCGGCCCTGCCGGAGGAGCGGCTCGCCCAGGAGGCGGCCATCCTGATCGCCAAGGCCGACGTGCGCGAGGAGATGGACCGCCTGCGCGCCCACATCCAGGCCGCCCGCGACATGCTGGCGGAGGGGGGCGCCATCGGCCGCCGCTTCGACTTCCTGTGCCAGGAATTCAACCGCGAAGCCAACACCCTGTGCTCCAAGTCCGCGGACGTGGAGCTGACCCGCATCGGCCTGTCGCTGAAAGCCTCCATCGAGCAGCTTCGCGAGCAGGTCCAGAACATCGAGTGACGCTGAAGACCATGAACGCGAAAATCTCCCGGCGCGGCCTGATGCTCGTGCTGTCCTCCCCCTCCGGGGCGGGCAAGACCACCATTTCGCGCCGCCTGCTGGACCGCGACCCCGGCATCACCCTGTCGGTGTCCGTCACCACCCGCCCGATGCGCCCCGGCGAGCAGCCGGGCGTCCATTACTATTTCGTCGACATGCCGGAGTTCGACCGCATGGCCGGGCAGGGCGAGCTGCTGGAGCACGCCCGCGTGTTCGGCAACTGCTACGGCACGCCGCGTCACGCGGTGGAGACGGCGCTGAGCGCCGGGCGCGACGTGCTGTTCGACATCGACTGGCAGGGCATGCAGCAATTGGCGGCCAACGCCCGCGCCGATCTGGTCAGCATCTTCGTCCTGCCGCCCTCGGGCACCGAGCTGGAGCGCCGCCTGCACACCCGCGGCCAGGACTCGGCGGAGGTGATCGCCCAGCGCATGGCCAAGGCATCGGACGAGATCAGCCACTGGGGCGAGTATGATTACGTGATCGTCAACAACGACGTGGACGAGAGCGTCACCGCGGTCCAGGCCATCCTGCGCGCCGAGCGGCTGCGCCGGACGCGGCAGGTCGGGCTGCCGGCCTTCGTGCAGAGCGTGCAGGCGGCGCTGTAAGGCGACCTACGGCCCCCACCCTTCCCACGGCTCCGCCGCGGGCCTCTTCCCTCCCCCGCTTCGCAAGGGAGGCAGATTTGTCCCTTCCCCTGCGATAGCGGGGGAGGGTCAGGGTGGGGGCGAGACCTCACCCCTTGCGAAACGCCCGCGCCAGCGCCGCGAACCCCGCGACATCCACCTCCTCCGCCCGCGCGGTCGGCTCGATGCCGGCGGCGGCCAACAGCGCCTCCGCGTTCCCCAAGCTCTTCAGGCTCTGGCGCAGCATCTTGCGGCGCTGGCCGAAGGCGGCGGCGGTCACCTGCTCCAGCGCCTTCCACTCCGCCGGCTCCGGGTTGGCGCGCGGGGTCAGGTGGACGATGGTGGACTCCACCTTGGGCGGCGGGGTGAAGGCCTTGGCCGGCAGGTTGAACAGCACCCGCGCATCCGACCGCCATTGCGTGATGACCGACAAGCGGCCATAGGCCTTGCTGCCCGGCTTGGCGACCAGACGGTCCGCGACCTCCTTCTGGAACATCAGCGTCAGGCTGACGAACTCCTCGATCCGCCCCAGCCAGCCGATCAGCAGCGGCGTCGCCACGTTGTAGGGCAGGTTCGCCACGATGGCCCGCGGGGCCGGCGCGATCGCGATGGGATCGACCTCCAGCGCGTCGCCCTCGACGATGGACAGCCGCCAGTCCGCCGCCTGGATCACGTCCTGCAACGCCTCGATGAAGCGGTGGTCGCGCTCGATGGCGATGACCTGCTTCGCCTTGGTCGCCAGAAGGGCGCGGGTCAGCCCGCCAGGACCGGGGCCGATCTCCACGACCGTCACGCCGGTCATGTCGCCCGCCGAGCGCGCGATGCGCCCCGTCAGGTTGAGGTCGAGCAGGAAGTTCTGCCCCAGCGCCTTGCGGGCATCCAGCCCGAAACGGGCGATCACCTCGCGCAGCGGCGGCAGGGCCTGCGGATCGAAAGCAGCGGACATGGGGGCGGACATGGGGGCGGAATCGGGCGTGGCGTCGGTCATGGCCGCACTTATAGGACGGTGCGGGCCCGCCGTCATCAGCCGCGCGTCGCCGTCACCCTTCGCTTTTGAGCGCGATGTTCTCCGGCGTGGCGTCGAGACGGCCCGTGCAGGTGATGCGCCGCCCGTCGTCGAAGGCCTGGGACGGCTTCGGCCCGATGGTCACCTGCAGGATCACCTTGTCGGCCAGCTGGTCGCCGAGGTCCTGGGGCCGGTCGCCGCCCTGCGAATCGTGGCTGAACACGCTTTCCAGATACCAGGCCGCCCCGCCCGCCCCCTGCGGGCCGCCGCGGACCAGCGCGCCGGCCAGCCGGGTGTAGACGTCCTTGCACACCTCCTCGGTCCGGTTGCGCGGCAGATCGACGAAGTTGGCGTAGGCGACGATCCGCCGGTCCTGGAAGCGGTAGAAGACGCCGCTGCGCGACACCTCCGTCCGCAGATCGCGGGACAGCCCGTCCACCGTGTCGTGCAGGTCGCCGCGCAGCCGGGTCATGCCCCAGTCGAGCAGGGTCACCGGCTCCCGCGCCAGCCAGTCCAGCGCGTCGCGGGCCTGGACCGGTCCCGAGACGAACGACAGCAACAGGACGAGCGCGGCGAAACCCCTCATGGCGTCGGGCCTCCGGACCATCGTTGCGGCGCAACCGTAGCCCCGATGCTAAGCCAGGAGCGCGGCCATAGCCAGCCGGATTCCGGGCCGCATGCCGCGCTTCCGCCGGAGTACCCCGTCAGTCCTCCAGCAGGAAATCGCGCACCGCGGCGATCTGATCCCCGGTCATCAGCGCCGGGGCGTGGCCGGTGTGGGCGAACTCCACCAGACGGGCCTTGGGGCCGCGGCGCGTCATCTCCTCCGCCGTCTCCGCCGGAAGGATGTCCGAGGTGACGCCGCGCAGCACCAGAACCGGGCAGCGGATGCGGTCCCAGACGGCCCACAGGTCCACGTCCTCCATCGGCTGCGCCTTGAAGGCCTCGGCGATGGCCGGGTCGTAGGCGAGGCCGTAGCAGCCGTCCGGGCGCAGCCGTGCGCTGTGCTCCGCCATGTGGCGCCACGCCTCGTCGGGCAGCCGCCCGAAGCCCATCAGGGTGAAGCGCAGGTAGGATTCGACCGCCGCCAGATCCTCGAACACCGGGTCCTTGCCGACGTAATCGGCGATGCGCTGCAAGCCCGCCTTGGGGATGAAGGGGCCGACGTCGTTGACGACCAGACGGCGGATCGGGCTGTCCGGCTGGGCGGCCAGCAGCATGCCGATCAGCCCACCCATCGACGTGCCGACCCAATCCACCGACTCCACCCCCAGCCGGGCGATCAGCGCCGCCATGTCGGCGCAATATTGCGGGTAGCCGTAAAGCGTCGGGTTGGTCAGCCGGCCGCTCTTGCCGCGCCCCACCACATCGGGGCAGGCGACGCGGCAGCGGTCGGCCAGATCGAGCGCCAGCGCGTCGAAATCGCGGCCGTTGCGGGTCAGGCCATGGACGCAGACCACGGTGCGGGCGGCGTCCTCGCGCCCCCACTGGGTGTAGGCGACGCGGTGGAACCCCGCCGCGCTGAGGCCGAGAAAGCTGCGTTCGGACATCGGCACGGGTGGCCCCTCCCCTGTTGGTTCGTTCTCAGCCCTTGCCGGGCCTTGCCAGTTCCGCCGCCTGCCGGACGACCATGGGCGACGGTTCCGCCACCGCGGCGTCGAAGGGATGGCGCGGCGCATCGTACAGCCGGCGGATGGCGCGCACGTAGTTCCGCGTCTCCTCGTAGGGCGGAACGCCCCGGTAGCGGTCCACCGCCCGCTCCCCCGCGTTGTAGCCGGCCAGGGCCAGCGTAACGTCCCCCTGGAAATAGGCCAAGAGCCAGCGCAGGTAGCGCACGCCACCGCGGATGTTCTGGGCGGGGTCGAAGACGTCGGACACGCCGAACCGCTCCGCCGTGTCGGGGATGAGCTGCATCAGCCCCGCCGCCTCCTTCGGCGACACCGCGTCGGAGCGGAAGGCGCTCTCCACCCGGATCACCGCCATGACCAGCGCCGGGTCCAGCCCGTACTGGGGCGCGGTCTTGTGGACCAGCGCGACGATCTCCGGCGGCGGGGGCAGCGCCTCGCGCAGCGGAGCGGCGCCGGGGCGGCACCAGGGGCGGACGTGGCCCATGCGGCCCGGCACATAGGCGACCAGCCGCCGCGCCTCCTTGTGACCGCGCGACGCCGCGGCGCGCAGCCACGCCGTGCCGACCCGCTGGTCGCGCTTCACCCCGACGCCGAACAGGAAGCGCCGCGCCATGCGGTAGGATGCCTCCGGATCGCCCTTCTCCGCCGCCTCGCAGTCGGCCATGCGCGCCTCGCGCGAGGAGACGGAGCCGGACTTGCCCGCGGCGAGGGCGGCGGGGGCCGCCAAAGCGACGAAAACGGCGAACATCAGGGAGAAGAAACGCACGGGTGGGCCTTGGAGCGGTCTGCAAAACCGCTTTGATATGAGGCTGTCCGTAAGACGCGGCAAGCGCAGGACAGGGTTACCCCTTTTTCAACACGGCGCGAAGGTGGCTCCGCAGCGACCGCGCCCAGCCGCGGACCACCGCCAGCGCCGGGCGAATCGCCGCGCGCACCCGCCCGATTACCCGCTTGGCGGCCTGCCAGGGCGGCAGGGCGGCCAGCCAGGCCAGCCAGCGCACCACCCGGACATAGCACCAGGCGAAGGCCGGGATGGTCAGCAGCTTGTCCTTGCCGATGTGGAACAGTCGCTCCACCAGGGTGACCTTGACCAGCTCCACGCCCCCCAGCAGCAGCGCGCCCTGGACCGCATGGCCGGTCCCCATCAGATACAGGGCGATGGGCTTCAGCGGTTCCAGCACCACCAGCGGGATCACGAACAGAGCCAGCGTCGGATAGGGGCCGAGCCGGCGGATGCGCGCGGCCAGCCGTTCGGCGAAGCGCTGGCGCCCGATCCAGGCAGCCAGCGGGCGCAACGCCTCCAGCGCCACCGCGTCGATCAGGAAATAGACCAGCGCCGCCACGGTCAGCAGGGGCCGCAGCACGACGCGGCGCAGCAGCGCCCCCAGCCTCCGACTCACGCTCCGGTCCAAAGTCCGAGAGGAGGAATCACCGTTCGAGGTAGCCATTAGGTCTTTCGTCAGGCGTACAGGGGCGTTTCGCCGGCTTGGGTTCGCCGCGGATTTCCACTATCTAACATTTCTGCCATTGCGCGTCTTTCCCCTCGGCTATTCCCGGTGCGTCCCATCGTGCTCGGCCATTACGATCCGTACCTCGTCGCGTTATCCGTCGTCGTCGCCTCTTTCGGCGGCTATGTGGCGCTGGACCTCGCCTCCCACGCACGGGACGCCGGGCGGGGACGGAACGGCTGGCTGGGCGCCGCGGCCCTCGCCCTGGGGGCGGGGATCTGGTCGATGCACTTCATCGGCATGATGGCGATGCGCATGCCGGTGCCGGTGTCCTACGACATCCTGCTGACCGCCTTATCCTTCCTCCTGGCGGTCGGCGTGTCCGGGACCGGGCTGTTCGCCGTCGCTCACGGCGGGGGCCGCTGGACGACCCTGGCGGCGGCGGGGCTGCTGACCGGTTTCGGAATCGTCGCCATGCATTACGTCGGCATGGCCGGGATGCGGCTGCCGGTTCCGCTGATCTACGACACGCTTCTGGTCGTCGCGTCGATCATCATCGCCGTCGCCGCCTCCACCGCCGCGCTCTGGCTCGCCTTCCGCACGGCCAGCCCCATGCAGCGCCTGTCCGGCGCGCTGGTGCTCGGCGCCGCGGTGGTCAGCATGCATTACGTCGGCATGGCCGCCGCCAGCGCCGCGGAGAACGCCGTTGGGCACGCCGCCGGTCCGAACGCCGTCCCGGCCGGCGACGACCTCGGCTTCGTGCTGTCCACCCCGTCCCTGGCGGTGGGGACCGGGATCGGGACGCTGCTGATCCTTTCGCTGGGGCTGCTCTCCGTCCTGCTCGACCGGCGCCGCTCGGCCGAACGCGCGGCGGGGCAGGAGGCGCGCTACCGCTCCGTCGTCGACACCGCCGTGGACCCCATCGTGGTGATCGACGAGACCGGCACCATCCAGTCCTTCAACCGGGCGGCCGAGACGACCTTCGGATACGGCGCGGAAGAGGCCATCGGGGCCAACGTCCGCATCCTGATGGCGGAGCCGCACCGCTCCGCCCATGACGGCTACATGGCCCATTTCCGCAAGACGGGCGAGCGGCGGATCATCGGCATCGGGCGCGAGGTCGAGGGCCGGCGCAAGGACGGCTCCCTCTTCCCGCTGGAGCTGTCGGTGGCCGAATGGCACGACGGGCGGCAGCGCCTGTTCACCGGCATCATGCGCGACATCACCGCCCGCAAGGCGGCGGAGGACGCCCTGCGCCGCGCCAAGGCGGAGGCGGAGCGCGCCCGCGAGGAAGCCCTGGCCGCCCGCGACAACGCCGAACGGGCGGACATGGCGAAGACCAAGTTCCTCGCCGCGGCCAGCCACGACCTGCGCCAGCCCGTGCAGTCGCTGTTCTTCTTCGCCCACGCCCTGTCCGACCGGCTGAACGGCCATCCCGCCTCGCCCCTGCTGGCGAGCATGAGCGAGTCGCTGAACGGCCTGCGCACCCTGCTGGACAGCCTTCTGGACGTGTCGCGGCTGGACGCCGGCGTGGTCACACCCGCGGTGACCGAGTTCGCGCTGGGCCCGCTGCTCCAGCGCCTGGCCGACGAATACCGGGGCCGCGCGGAGGAAGTGGGGATCGCGTTGCGCCTCGTCCCCACCGACGCCTGGACGCGCAGCGACCCGGCGCTGGTCGAGCGCATCCTGCGCAATCTCGTGGAGAACGCCATCCGCTACACGGAGAGCGGACGGATTCTGATCGGCTGCCGCCGCACCGGCAACGGTCTGCGGATCGAGGTTCTCGACACCGGCATCGGCATCCCCGAGGACAAGCGCGACGAGGTGTTCGTGGAATTCGCCCAGCTTGCCAACCCCGAGCGCGACCGGCGCAAGGGGCTGGGGCTGGGGCTCGCCATCGTGCGGCGGCTGGCCGGTCTGCTCGGCCACGAGGTGACCCTGCGCTCCCGGCCGGGACGGGGCAGCGCCTTCGGCCTGACCGTGCCGTCGGTCGCGCCGCGCCAGGTGATGAAGACCTGCCGCCCCGCCGCCCTTCCCGCCGCCAACGGCGGGAAGGGGCTGGTCGTGGTGGTGGAGGACGACGCCATCATCCTGCTCTCCATGCGGACCATGCTGGAGGAATGGGGGTACGAGGTGGTGGCCGCCCTGTCGGCCGACGAGGCGGTGGGCACCCTGATCAGCCTCGGCCAGCGCCCCGACATGATCGTCGCCGATTACCGCCTGCGCGAAGGGCGGACCGGGCTTCAGGCCATCCGCGACATCTACGGGGTGTGCGGGGTGCGGGTGCCCGCGCTGGTGCTGACCGGCGACACCGACCCCGCCCGCATCGCCGAGGTCCAGCAGAGCGGCCACCGCCTCCTGCACAAGCCGGTGGCGCCCGAGGTGCTGCGCAACGCGCTGACCTCCGCGGCTTAAGGCGCGCCTTCGCCCACGCCGTTCCCGGCCGAGTCCCGAGTGTGGTTGAAAGCGCGCTCCGCCCCGCTTATGGTCTTGGAAAAAGGCGCGTTTGCGCCGAAACCACAACCGGCCCCCAAACCACGGCCGGTCCCCAAGAAGACTCAGGTTCCAGGAGCGCCCCCCATGAAAGCCATGCTGCTCGGCTTCGCCGCCGCCATCGTCATCGCCGTCGGCGCGTCGGTCGCGCTGACCTCCATCGACCACAGCTCGGCCAGCCGCTTCTCCAGCAGCGCGGTCCGCCTCTGACGCTTACGCGCGGCGGCGGGCCGCCATGGCCTCCGCTGTCGTCAGGGCGGCGATCAGGCTCGACGCGCCGGCCTTGCCCGTGCCGGCGATGTCCAGCGCCGTCCCGTGGTCCGGCGAGGTGCGGACGAAGGGCAGCCCCAGCGTGATGTTGACCCCCGTGTCGAAGTCGATGGTCTTCAGCGGGATCAGCGCCTGATCGTGGTACATGCACAGCGCCGCGTCGTAGCCGCGGCGCGCCGCCGCGTGGAACAGCGTGTCGGCGGGCTTCGGCCCAACCGCGTCGATGCCCTCCGCCCGCAGGTCGGCGACCGCCGGGGCGATGATGTCGATCTCCTCCCGCCCCATGGCGCCGCCCTCCCCCGCATGGGGATTCAGCGCGGCGACGGCCAGCCGGGGCCGGGCGATGCCGAAGTCGCGGGCCAGCGCCGCCGCGGTGACGCGCCCGGCGTGCAGGATCGCCTCCCGCGTCACCAGCGGCACGGCGTCGCGGATGGAGACATGGATGGTCACCGGCACGACGCGCAGATCCTGGGCGGCCAGCATCATCACCGGTTCTTCGGTCAGACCGGCCAGATGGGCCAGATACTCGGTGTGTCCGGGATGGCGGAAGCCGGCGGCGTAGAGCGCCGATTTCTGGATCGGGTTGGTAACGACCGCCGACGCCTCGCCGCGGCGGACCAGTTCGACCGCCCGGTCGATGCTGGCGATCACCGCCGCCCCGTTGGCCGGGTCGGGCCGGCCCGGCGTCACCGGCACCGCCAGCGGCTGGGGCAGCACCGGCAGCGCCACGCCGAACAGCGCAGCACCCTCGGCCATGCTGCCGACCGCCTTGACCGGCACCGGCAGGCCGAGCCGGGCGGCGAGCGCCTCCAGGCGGGCGGGATCGTCCAGAAGGACGAAGGGCGGCACCGCGCCGTCCGCGCGGGCCGCCCCCCCAGTCTTCGCCCAGGCCATCGACCAAGCCTTCAGAGCGATCTCCCCGCCGATCCCCGCCGGCTCGCCCATGGTCAGGGCGAGCGGCGGCCGGACGCCGGACGCGGTCATCAGTTGCGGATCTCCACGAAGGCGGTGCGGCGAAGGTCGCGCAGGTAGCGGCGGGCCAGCAGATCGGCGCGCTCGTTGATCAGGTCGCGCTCGATCTCCTCGCGCGGCGGCATCTTGATGTCCTTGGGATCGATCGGCGGCGGGGCCGGAGCGGCCACCGGCTGCGGCTCGGCTTCCGGCGGCGGCTCGATCATCGGCACGTCGCGCTTGCAGACGATCAGGATGACGGCGCCGCCCGGGCTCATCAGCACCGGGCTGGGCTGGCCGAGCGGGATGCCGACGGCGAGCTGCTGGAGGCCCGGCGCGAGGTCCTTGACCCGCAGCGTGCCCATGTCGCCCGACTCCGGAATGCCCATGGCGCGGGCCTTCTCGTCGAAGTCGGTGCAGCTCTTGATCGACTTGCGCAGCTTCTCCGCCTGGGCCTGGACCGCCTTCAGCTCCTCCTTCGAGGGGGCCGGGATGACGATCTGCTTCATGTTGACCTTGGCCTTGGCCAGATCGGGCTTCGGCTGGGGCCGCGGGCGCGGCGGCGGGGCCGGCGGCGGAGCGGTCGAGGCGTTGCTGCCGAAGGGCCGCTGGTCGCGCACCAGCAGGACGTGATAGCCGGTCGCCGTGCGGACCGGCGAGGAGAGCTGGCCGGCGCGCATGGTGGACAGGGTCTTGTCCAGCTCCGCGTTCAGCTCGCCCGTGCGGACCCAGCCCATGTCGCCGCCCGAGGCGGCGCCGGCCGACTGGGAGAACTGGCGGGCCAAGGCGGCGAAGTTGCCGCCGCGGCGCACCTCCTCGACCAGCCGTTCGGCGTTGCGCCGCACCTCCTCGTCCTGGTCGGGGCTGTCGACGGCCAGGAAGATCTCGGCCACCAGATACTCCGGCTTGCCGATGTTGGCCTTGATGCGCTGCATCACGGCGTCGATCTCCTCGTCGCCGATCACCACCTCCTGCCGGATGCGGCGCTGCATCACCCGCTGCCAGGACAGCAGCGCCCGCACCTGCTCGCGCAGGGTGGAAAGCGGGACGTTCTGGGCCTTGAGCATCGCTTCGAGCTGCGGGCGGCCCATCCGGTTCTGTTCGGCGATGCGCCCGATGGCCTCGTCGATCTCCTTCGACGGGACCGAGACGCCGAGACGCTTGGCCTCCTGGAGCTGGAGCCGCTCATCGACCAGCTGACGGAGCACCTGCGGGGTCAGGCGCTGGCGCGTCTCCGCGCTGTCCTGGGCACCGGCGTTCAGCAGAGCGAGGCGGATGCGCGCGTGCACGTCGGACAGCGAGATGACCTCGTCGTTCACGACGGCGGCGATGCGTTCCGCAGGACCTTGCGTTCCCGCCGGGCTGTTCGGAGCGTTGGGAGCCCGCGTCTGGGCCGCGGCGGGCGCTCCGGCGGCAAGAAGGGCGCAGGCGGTCGCCACGGCGAAGGCAGACCGGACGGCTCGCAAACTCTGCATGGTGCTCCAGACTCCAGAGGTGGTTGCCGTTTAATACGGCCCCCCCGGGCGCGTGTAAACGGAATCGTGGACGGCATCCTGGAACGGAATTGTGTCCAAAGACCGGGCGGCCTGAGTCGGACCCGCTCCAGACCCGGCGTCAACCGTCCTCAAGATGCAGCAGCGCCGCGGTGCCCAGCAGCACGCTGACGCAGGCCGGACTCCAGGCCGCCATGGCCAGCGGGATGGTTTCGGAGATGCCGAAGGTGCGGATCACGTCGGTCATCACGAACAGCACGAAGCCGGTCAGGACGCCGCCGGACACCATCGTCATGGTGCCGCCGCGCCGCGGCAGCCGCAGCGAGAAGGCCGCGGCGAACAGCACCATCGCCACATAAAGCAGGGGCTGCGACAGCAGCGACTGGTAGTGCAGCCGGTGCCGGACCGCCGGGAAGCCGGTGGCCTCCAGCGTGCGGATGAACTGCGGCAGGTCCCAGAAGGAGATCGTCTCCGGCGCGGCGAAGCTCTCCTCGATGGTGGTCCGGTTCAGTTCCGTCGGAATGACGTAGGTCGGGACCGTCTCCGATTCCTTCTTGCCGAGGTTGATCGTCGCGTCCTGCAACTCCCACTTCCGGTCGCGCAGCACGGCCCGCGGCGCGTCCACCCGGCCGATGTAGGTCATGTTGGTGTCGAAGCGCAGGACGATCACCTGCGACATCTCGAAGGACAGCGGGTTCACCCCGTCGGCGTGGATGAAATACTGCTCCCCCGCCTCCTGCTGGCGCAGCCAGAGGCCGCTGCGCGAGACGTCGAAGCTGCTCGACTTCAGCTTCAGGTAACGGTCCTGGAGCTGGTTGTACTTGGCGATGAAGACGGCGCCGACCGGGTTGATCATCGTCACCTTCACGGCGCCGATCATCAGCGCGGCGATCAGCACCGGGGTCAGGAACTGCCACGCCGAGACGCCGACCGCACGGGCCACCACCAGCTCCGCGCTGCGCGTCAGCCGCCAGAAGGTGAACATGCCGCTGAACAGGATCACGAAGGGGAATATCTGCTGGCCGATCTCCGGAAGCTTCAGCAGGGCCATGCGCAGGACCAGCCAGAAGGTGATGTCCGGCTTGGTTCCGGCGCGGCGCAGCAGCTCCACGACGTCGAGCAGCAGGATGATCGACAGCAGGATGCCGAGCAGCAGCAGAAACCAGGTGACGAACTGGCGCCCGATG
The DNA here is from genome assembly GCF_003119115.1 of Azospirillum sp. TSH58. Lineage (NCBI taxonomy): Bacteria > Pseudomonadati > Pseudomonadota > Alphaproteobacteria > Rhodospirillales > Azospirillaceae > Azospirillum > Azospirillum sp. TSH58. The sequence continues at coordinate 1,544,589 of NZ_CP022367.1, read as the reverse complement.
TAGCGCGACAGCGTGGCGGATGAATACATGGGCTCCGGCCTCCCCGGCCGATCGACGGGCGGTACGCGGCGCGCCGGGGGCTTCCGCCACGGCGTGCCGGGGCTATGTACTGCGGACGGGCGCGGGAAACAACCGGTCCGCGCCTTGACAGGGCGCACGGGAAGGTCTTTATCCCAGGGGGGTTGCGGATCGATCCCCCCGCCCCGGCGCCTGCGCGCCCGCCTTCCCAGCCGAGAGGAGCCCGAGAGGAGCCGATGAAGTTCGCCTTTGCGAAGCCCGCGCTGCCCAAGTCCGGCACCGTCGCCGTCACCGTCGCCACCGATCGCGCGCTCGGCGCCGCGGGGCGGGATCTCGACCAGAAGACGGGCGGCACGCTGTCCCGCGCCATGAAGGCCAGCCGCTTCACCGGCAAGAAGGAGGAGACGCTGGCCATCCTCGCCCCCGCCGGGGTCGAGTTCGACCGCGTCCTCCTGGTCGGCATCGGCAAGGGGGAGGAGCTGTCGGAGGCCACCCTCCAGGCCGTCGGCGGCGCCATCGTGGCGGCCCTGGACAAGTCGGGGGAGACGGAGGTGTCCGTCCTGCTCGACCTGCCGGACGGCGGCACCGTGGCGCCCGACGACGCCGCGGCGGAACTGGCCTTCGGCGCGCAGCTCCGCTCCTACCGCTTCGACAAGTACCGGACGACCGAGAAGAAGGAGGCCAAGCCCTCCCTCAAGAAGATCATCGTCCTGACCGCGGAGCCGGACACCGCCAAGCGCGCCTACGGCCGCCTGGAGCCGCTGGCCGAGTCCGTCGCCTACACCCGCGATCTGGTGTCGGAGCCGGCCAACGTCCTGAACCCGGAAAGCCTCGCCGACCGCTGCAAGGACCTGACCGACGTCGGCCTGCAGGTCGAGGTGCTGGACCTCAAGAAGCTGAAGAAGCTCGGCATGGGCGCGCTGATCGGCGTCGCCCAGGGCAGCGCCTTCGAGCCGCGCGTCGTCGTGATGCGCTGGGACGGCGCCCCCGACGCCGAGGACCGCCGGCCGCTCGCCTTCATCGGCAAGGGCGTGACCTTCGACACCGGCGGCATCTCCATCAAGCCCGCCGCCGGGATGGAGGACATGAAGTGGGACATGGGCGGCGCCGCGGTGGTCATCGGCACCATGCGCGCGCTCGCCGCCCGCAAGGCGAAGGTCAACGCCGTCGGCATCGTCGGTCTCGTGGAGAACATGCCGTCCGGCACCGCGCAGCGCCCCGGCGACGTGGTGACCTCGCTGTCCGGCCAGACCATCGAGGTGATCAACACCGACGCGGAAGGCCGCCTCGTCCTGGCCGACTGCCTGACCTACGCGCAGGAGACCTTCAAGCCGCGCCTGCTGGTCGACCTCGCCACCCTGACCGGTGCGGTCATCATCGCGCTGGGCCATGAGCACGCCGGCCTGTTCGCCAACGACGACTGGCTGGCCGAGAACCTGCTGGCCGCCGGCAAGTCGGTGGGCGAGCCGCTGTGGCGGCTGCCGATGGGCGACGCCTACGACAAGGACATCAACTCCGACATCGCCGACATGAAGAACGTCGGGTCGGGCCGCGGGGCCGGCAGCATCGTCGGCGCGCAGTTCCTCAAGCGCTTCGTCGAGGACCTGCCCTGGGCGCACATCGACATCGCCGGCGTCGCTTGGTCGAAGAAGGACACGGCCACCGTCCCGAAGGGCGGCACCGCCTTCGGCGTCCGCCTGCTCGACCGCTTCGTGGCGAGCTACCACGAGGGCAAGTAAGCTCTCACCCTCTCTCCTCCGGAGAGAGGGTGCCCCGCGAAGCGGGCGGGTGAGGGGGGTGCGCTTCTGCCGAACGCACCGACACGCACATCCCCCTCACCCTGACCCTCGCCCCAGAGGGGGGAGGGAAATTTCCATGAGGGGCCATGACCGAGGTCCGTTTCTATCACCTCCAGCGGCGCACGCTCGAACAGGCGTTGCCGAAGATCCTGGAAAAGGTCCTGGAGCGCGGCTGGCGCGCCGTCGTCCTGGCCGGCTCGCCGGAGCGGGTGGACGCGCTCAATCAGCATTTGTGGACCTACGACCCCTCCTCCTTCCTGCCGCATGGCGCCGCGCGCGACGGCTTCGCCGCCGACCAGCCGGTCTGGCTGACCGCGGACGAGGAGAACCCCAACGGGGCCACCGTGCTGATCCTGGTGGACGGGGTGACCAGCGCCGCGATGGGTTCCTTCGACCTCGTCTGCGACCTGTTCGACGGCAATGACGGCGATGCCGTGCTGGCGGCGCGTGAGCGCTGGAAGATCTGCAAGGCCGCCGGACACGCCCTCACCTACTGGCAGCAAAACGACCGCGGCGGTTGGGAAAAGCGCGCCTGAAACCAACTACTGTCGTAGGATTTAAAGAATTCTTCGTTTGATACCGCTAACGCAGCGCAATATTGCATTCATTTGTCACCGCCGGCCTTGACGGGTCTCCTGTGCGCAAGGTTAATCTAAAACCCGTAAAATCCCGCGGGGTGGCGGCGCACAGGTGGAGGGCAGCATGCAAAGGTGCGTCGGACGGGCAGCGGCGGCACCGCCATGACCCGCAGCGCTCTCGACCCGACGCTCGCGCGGGACGTCAAGGATGCCGCCATCCTGATCGTCGACGATAACGCATCGAACGTCGAACTGGTGCGCGACATCCTGTCCCACGAGGGCTACACCGCCGTGCGGGGCGAAACCGACCCCCGCCGGGTTCCCGCCCTGTGCGAGGCGCAGCGCTTCGACCTTCTGCTGATCGACATCCGGATGCCGCACATGAGCGGATTCGATCTGATGGAGCGCGTCAACGCCCTGTACGGCGACGATCTCGTGCCCATCCTGGTGCTGACGGCCCACACCGACCAGGAGACACGGCGGCGCTCGCTGGAACTGGGGGCCAACGACTTCCTCACCAAGCCCTTCATCGCCTGGGAACTGCTGCACCGCGTGCGCAGCGTGCTGGAGATCCGCAAGCTCTACCAGCGCGCGGCCGAGCAGAACCGCGGGCTGGAGCGCCGCGTGTCGGAACGCACGGCCGAACTCAGCGCCGCCCTGGAGGCGGCGCGGCAGGCCGACCGGGCCAAGCTCGACTTCCTCTCGGTGACCAGCCACGAGCTGCGGACCCCACTCAACGCCATCATCGGCTTCGCCGAGGTTCTCTCCAGCGAGGCGCACGGGCCGCTCGGCCACGACGACTACATGGACTACGTCCGGCTGATCGAGGAGAGCGGCAAGGCGCTGCTCGGCATGGTCAACAACATCCTGGACTTCACCCGCGGCTCCGGCGGCATCGACCTCGCCGAGTCGACCATCGACCTGCCTGGCCTGCTGATCCACTGCATCGAACTGCTCGGCGCCAAGGCGCGGGCCAAGTCCCAGACCATCACGCTTCAGCCCGGACCGCCGGTCACCTTGCGCGCCGACCATCGCCGCCTGGGGGAGATGATCGTCCATTTGCTGGACAACGCGGTGAAGTTCGGCCATCGGGGCGGGCGGGTCACGGTGCGGATCGCCCTCCAGGGCGGGATGGTCGCCATCACCGTCGATGACGACGGCCCCGGCATCCCGCTGGAGATCGCCGATCAGGTCTTTCGCCCATTCATCCAGGGCGAGCGCTCCCTGGTGCGCCAGCATGAGGGGATCGGGCTGGGCCTGCCCATCGTCCGCCGCTTCGCCGAACTGCACGGCGGCAGCGTGGAGTTGGACAGCGCGCCGGGACGCGGCACCACCGTGACCATCCTCCTGCCCGCCGCGCGCCTGACCGCCCCGCCCATCGCCGGCCTCAGGGAATCCCGGGCCTTCTGAAAGCGTCCCCGTTCACGGACGGGTCATTCGGCAAGGCTGGGCTCCTCCAACGCTCCCGCCTCGGATTCGGCGGGGCCGCCCGGCGCGGTCTCCGGCAGGCCCAGGAACAGAGCGGCCAGCGCGATCAGGGCCATCGCCCCGGCGGTGAGGAAGGCGGCGGAATAGCCGAAACGGTCGACGATCACGCCGGTGACGAAGCCGCTGGTCGAGGCCCCCACCCCCTGCATCGTGGCGACCGCCCCGAAGGCGAGGTTGTAGCGTCCGGTGCCGCGCATCAGGTCGGCGATCACCAGCGGCGTCAGGGCGGTGAAGATGCCGGCGCCGACTCCGTCGAGAAGCTGGACGCCGATCAGCCAGGCGCTGTCGTCCGACAGGGTGTAGAGGACGGCCCGCAGGGGCAGGATGGCGAAGCCGATCAGCAGGATCGGCTTGCGGCCCAGACGGTCCGCCGTCCGCCCGACCAGGATGGCGATGGGCAGCATGACGAGCTGGGCGGCGATGATGCAGGACGACATCATGACCGTCGCCCACTCCGGGTGCGCCGCGGCCAGCTTCTGCCCGACCAGCGGCAGCAGGGGCGCGTTGGCGAAATGGAACAGCAAGGCGCAACTGCCGAAGATCAGCAGCGGCCGGCAACGGACCAGGATGCCCATGCCGGACACCTTTTCCCCGTCGCCCGGCCCTTCACCCGCCGAAGCCTCCACCCCGCGCGCCCGGCGCTGGTCGATGGCGGAGGCCGGAATCGACAGGACGGCGAGCGACGACAGGACCGCGAACACCGGCACCAGCAGAAAGACGGCCTGCTGGGAGAACAGCCAGCCGACCAGCCCGGCGAGCGCCGCCACGGCGACGTTGCCCGCGTGGTCGAAGGCGGCGTTGCGCCCCATCCGGCGGGCGAGCAGGCGCTGCGGGACGAGGCCGAGGGTCAGGGCCGCCACCGCCGGCCCGAACACGTCCCCGACCACCGCGATCAGCGTGTTCGCGATCAGGACCGGCCAGAATTGCGGGAACGCGTAGATGCACAGCGCCCCCGCGCCCAGCACGACCAGCGCCAGGACGATGGCCTCGCGCTTGCGGTGGGTGGCGTCGATGGCCGCCCCGATCGGCGTCTGCACGGCAAGCCCGAGCCAGCCGGCGAGGCTGGTCACCAGTCCGACCTCCGACTGGCTCCAATGCTGCTGGGTCACCAGGAAGACATTGAGATAAGGGCCGAGCGCCCCCCGCACGTCCGCCAACAGGAAATTCACGGCGTCCAGCGACGCCGGCCGGAAGCCGCGACCGGATCCATCCGGAACCGCCGCCTCCCGTTCCTTGCTCTCTTCAGGCAACCGCGTCTCCCTTCCAAGATTCTGGCGAAGCAATCCGCGGCCAGAAGCAAAGGTTAGGAACAGCGGGCACCGAAAAACGGCACCGTTGAACCGGCCACCCAAGGTGACCGAAGCCGGACGATCAGATCAACTCAAAGCCACGACAAATGAAGGGTTGCCAGGGCCACCCGAGACAACAACCGAAAACTGCAAGGCGAGCAATTTTCGAAGCCGCCGGCGTTATTACGTTTCCACACGCATGAGGTCGCCCAGCTTGTCGAGCAGATAGTCCAGATCCTCCGCCGCCAGATCCTCGTACTGGGTGAGGATGCGCTCGATCACCCGGCGGCGGTGGCGTTCGATGTCGTGCGCCTCGCCGTCGTAGGGGGTTTCCTTCAGCACGTCCAAGGCGATCCGGCAGGCCGGCAGCAAGGCCGGCGGCTGCTTCGCCTTGTCGTAGATGGACTTCAGGCCCAGCCGCCCGGCGTCGTGGATCAGCAGACGGGCGTTGGTGAGCGGCACGTTGGCCAGATAGGACAGGGCCGTCTCGAAGAAGGCGGCGTCGCCCATGCACAGCGCCCGCACCAGCAGCGACGGGGTCAGGCGACCGCTGCGCGACAGCTGCGCGACCAGCCGTTCCAGCGCGCCCTCGTCGCTTTCCCCGGAGAAGAGGGCGACGGTGGCGCGTTCGCGGCTCTGCAGGATCAGGTCGGCGGCGACCTTGGCCGGAAGGTCGTGGTTGGTCACCAGATGCTGCTGGAGCTTTTCCGAGACCACGGCGACCAGCCGTTCGGCGATGGTGATCGGCAGGCGGGCGCGCTGGACCAGCGGCTCCTGCACGGTTTCGCTGTCGGCGAAGCGCTCGATGACCCGGCCTAGCGTGCGCTCGCCGAGATCCGCGCTCTCGTTGGCGACCAGGACGGCCACCGCCCCTTCCGACGCCGTGTCGATCAGCGCGTCGGCGACGCTGGCCGACAGGTCCGGGCGCTGCGCGATGGCGGTGTGCTTGGCGTCCGTGCCGGTCCGCACCAGTTCGACGAGGTCGGCGTCGGTCAGCACCGTGGAGACGCTGAGCACCGGGATCGCCACGGCCTCCACGTCGCGCGCCAGCATCAGCGCGACGTCGCGCGGCAGGGCCGGGTTGGCCTTCAGGTTCTCGGCCAGCGACTGGCGCACGCGCACCACGGCGTCGCGCGCCATGAAGCGGATGATGTCCTCGGCGAGCCGGCGCTCGCTGTCCGACAAGGCGGTTGCGGAGAATTGCTTGGCGATCTTGACCGCCAGTTCGGAACGGCTGTTCGGCGACGGGTCCGACAGCAGTCTGGACACGTCGTCCTTGGTGAGTTGATCGCTCATGGGTCCCCGACCCTTTCCTGCCCTGCTTCGCTCCCGTGCCTCGGATTCGTGCATCAGCGGGAGCGAATGTATTCAGGTCATGATCGGACCAAAGCATTGAGCCTTTGTTAACGACGATTGCCGGCGACGGGCCGGTTCCGGCCGCTCCTCACCAGCCTCCGTGGCGGTGATGGTGACGGGGGCCGCCATGATGGCCGCCGCGATACCCACCATAATAGCCGCCGTAGTGGGGGCGGCCATACACGACGGGCGGCGGCCCGTAATGGCGGTACTGCGGGCGCTCATAATAGCCGTAGCCATAGGACCGGTGTCCGTAGCCATAGACGGGACCGGGAGCCCCGGCGGCAACGTAGCAGCCGGACAGCAGAAGGGCGGCGAAGGTCAGAAGGGACAGCGAGCGGAGCGTCGTCATTGGCGTTCCTGTGCCAGGGATCGCGGCCCGGCGGACGGACCGTACTGGCAGGATGAACGCTTGGGACGGGGACATTATTCCCGACGTGGCTCCGCCCCTCCCGGTCAGCGCCGTCCCCGGCGGCCCTGCTTCTTCGGAGCGCCTTCGGGAATGCCGCGGCCCTGGCGGGCGGAGCTGATGCCGATGCTGCCCGGTTGCTCCAGCCCGAGGTCCATCGCCTCCAGCCGGCGGAGTTCGTCGCGCAGGCGGGCGGCCTCCTCGAACTCCAGGTCGGCGGCGGCGGCCTTCATGCGCTTCTCGATGTCGGCCATGACCGACTTCAGGTTGTGGCCGACCAGCTCCGTCGCGTTCAGGCCGGTCTTGACGGTGACGTGGTCGCCGCGCTCGTACACGCTCTCCAGGATGTCGCCGATGGCCTTCTTCACGGATTCCGGCGTGATGCCGTGCTCCAGATTGTAGGCCCGCTGCTTCTCGCGGCGGCGCGCCGTCTCGTCGATGGCGTACTGCATGGAGGCGGTGATCTTGTCGGCGTAGAGGATCGCCCGCCCCTCAATGTTGCGCGCGGCGCGGCCGATGGTCTGGATCAGCGAGGTCTTGGAGCGCAGATAGCCCTCCTTGTCGGCGTCCAGGATGGCGACCAGCGAGCATTCGGGGATGTCCAGCCCCTCGCGCAGCAGGTTGATGCCGACCAGCACGTCGTAGGCGCCGAGCCGCAGGTCGCGGATGATCTCGATGCGCTCCAGCGTCTCCACGTCGGAGTGGATGTAGCGCACGCGCAGACCCGCCTCGTGCATGTATTCGGTCAGCGCCTCGGCCATCTTCTTGGTCAGCGTGGTGACCAGCACGCGGTTGCCCTTCGCCACCACCTCCTTGCACTCGTGGATCAGGTCGTCCACCTGCGTCTCGGTGGGACGGATGATCACCTCCGGGTCGATCAGGCCGGTCGGGCGAACCACCTGCTCGGCGAAGACGCCGCCGGTGCGCTCCATCTCCCACGGTCCGGGGGTGGCCGAGACGAACACCGTCTGCGGGCGCATGCCCTCCCACTCCTCGAACTTCAGCGGGCGGTTGTCCATGGCGCTGGGCAGGCGGAAGCCGTATTCGGACAGCGTCTCCTTGCGCATCCGGTCGCCGCGGTACATGCCGCCGATCTGCGGCACCATGACGTGGCTCTCGTCGACGATCAGCAGCGCGTCGCCCGGCAGATACTCGAACAGCGTCGGCGGCGGCTCGCCCGCCGCGCGGCCGGTCAGGTAGCGGGAATAGTTCTCGATGCCGGCGCAGGCGCCGGTGGCCGCCATCATCTCGATGTCGAAGGTCGTGCGCTGCTCCAGCCGCTGCGCCTCCAGCAGCTTTCCCTGGGCGTTGAACTCCTCCAGCCGCAGCTTCAGCTCGCGCTTGATCTGCTCGATGGCTTGGTTGAGCGTCGGCTTGGGCGTCACATAGTGGCTGTTGGGATAGATGCGCACGGCTTCCAGCGAGGCGATCTTCTCGCCGGTCAGCGGGTCGATCTCATGGATGCCCTCGATCTCGTCGCCGAACAGCGAGATGCGCCACGCGCGGTCCTCCATATGGGCGGGGAACAGTTCCACCGTGTCGCCGCGCACCCGGAACAGGCCGCGCCCGAAGGCCGCGTCGTTGCGCTTGTACTGAAGCTCGGTCAGCTTGCGCAGCAGGTCGGGCTGGGCGACCATCTGGCCCTTGCGCAGATCGACGGTCATCTCCGAATAGGTCTCGACCGATCCGATGCCGTAGATGCAGGAGACCGACGCCACGATGATGACGTCGTCCCGCTCCAGCAGCGCCCGCGTCGCCGAGTGGCGCATCCGGTCGATCTGCTCGTTGATCGAGGATTCCTTCTCGATGAAGGTATCGGTGCGCGGGACGTAGGCTTCCGGCTGGTAGTAGTCGTAGTAGGAGACGAAGTATTCCACCGCGTTGTTCGGGAAGAAGGACTTCATCTCGCCATAGAGCTGCGCCGCCAGCGTCTTGTTCGGAGCAAGCACCAGGGTGGGACGCTGGACGTGCTGGATGACGTGCGCCATGGTGAAGGTCTTGCCCGACCCCGTGACGCCGAGCAGCACCTGATCCTTCTCACCCGCGCGCAGCCCCTCGGTCAGCTCCCCGATGGCGCGCGGCTGGTCGCCGGAGGGTTTGAACTCCGACACCAGTTCGAACTTCTTGCCGGCCTCCAGCTTGGGCAGGGACTTCTGCGGGAGGGCGGTCAGGACGGGATGGGACATGCGGGGACGCTCGCGCCAGGGGTACGGAACGGGAACCGAGTATATGGCCCACCCCACCCCCGCTGTCGAGCGTGGGCTTGTCCGGAGGCTGCTCGCGCTTGCCCCTCCCTGGCCCTCCCCCGCTCTCAGCGGACCGATGGTCCGCCTGCCGCGTCAGCGCAAACCTCTGGTTTGCGCGAGAACTACGCAGGGGAGGGAAAAGAGGGAGCTCCTTACCCGCGCACCAGCGTGTCGTAGTCCTTCACCAGCGTCTCGCAGACGCGGCCCGGCGTGAAGCGGTGGTCGCCGATCTGGCCGACCGGGGTCACCTCCGCGGCGGTACCGGTCAGGAAGACCTCCTGGGTGTTCGCCAGTTCGTCGGGCTGGATGTGACGCTCGATCACCTCGATGCCGCGGGCCTTGGCGAGGTCGATCACCGTGCGGCGGGTGATGCCGTCCAGGAAGCAGTCGGGCTTCGGCGTGTGGATCTTGCCGTCCATCACCAGGAACAGGTTCGCCCCGGTCGCTTCGGCCAGATAGCCGCGGTAGTCGAGCATCAGCGCGTCCTGATAGCCCTCGGCCTCGGCCGCGTGCTTGGAGAGCGTGCAGATCATGTAGAGACCCGCCGCCTTCGACGCGGTCGGGGCGGTGTCCGGGGCCGGGCGGCGCCACGGCGCCCAGGTCAGCTTGATGCCGGCCATCTTCGCCTCGGGGCTGAAGTAGCTCGGCCACTGCCAGACGGCGATGGCGACGTGGATGCGGCTGGCCTGCGCCGCCACGCCCATCATCTCGCTGCCGCGCCACGCCACCGGGCGGACATAGGCGTCGGTGAAGCCCATCGCCTTCACCGTCTCGTTCGTCGCGGCGTCGATCTCCGCCACCGAATAGGGAAGCTCGAAGCCCAGGATGCGGGCCGAGGCGGCCAGACGCTCGCTGTGCTCGGTCAGCTTGAACACCGTGCCGTTGTAGACGCGCTCGCCTTCGAACACGCAGCTCGCATAGTGCAGGCCGTGCGACAGGACGTGCAGGTTCGCGTCGCGCCACGGCACCAGCGCGCCGTCGTACCAGATCACGCCGTCGCGGTCGTCGAAGGGAAGGATGGACATGGCGGCTCCCACCTTGGTCTTTGGCCCGTTGCTCGGGACTTGGAATGGAATTGTCGAAAGCCGCGCTTGTCTCGCGGCCTTTGTTCGTTTATGTCTGGCTTATTGACCCATTTGTAACGAATCGCACCGATCACGTCAACATGGCTGACATAAAAGCGGGCGTGAACCAGCTTTTCCTGCGCGAGGAGGAACTTCGCACGGGCATGGAGCTGCTGTTCTACGCCTATCGGGAATTCACCGCGGAGCCGGACGAGATCCTGGCGCAGATCGGCTTCGGCCGGGCGCACCACCGCGTCATCTATTTCGTCGGGCGTTACCCGAAGATCACCGTGTCGGAGCTTCTGGCGATCCTGAAGATCACCAAGCAGAGCCTGTCGCGCGTGCTGGGGGAACTGGTCCGGCAGGAATTCATCCAGCAGCAGACGGGCGTGCGGGACCGGCGGCAGCGTCTGCTGGAACTGACGGAAAAGGGCGTGGAGCTGGAGCGCCAGCTGTCCGAAACGCAGCGGCAGCGGATCGCCCGCGCCTACCGCATGGCCGGGGCTGAGGCCGTCGAAGGCTTCCGCAAGGTGATGCTGGGCATGATGGACGAGGAGGACCGGGTGAAGTTCGCGCCCCCGGTGCCGGCCCGGCTCGCCGCCGTGAAGCGGTAGGAACCGGGCCGGAAACCGGTCGTCACCCCCCGGTCAACTCACTCCTTGGCCGGGGTCGGGGCCGGCTCGGCGGCGGCGGCGGCGGGAGCCGCATCCGCCGGCGGGGTGCCGGCGGCGCCCTCCGCCCCGTCCTTGGCCGCGGCGTTCGCGGCGCCGCGGCGGCGGAAGGACGTGCGCTTGTACACCACGCTGTCCGAGGACCCCGGCGGGCACTGAACGATTTTACCCCCCTTCGCAAGAAACTCGCGGGTCATGGAGTCGAGATCATTCCGATCCGCGCTGCGGTTATCGGATGCCATGCATGCCTCCTGTGATCGTCATCGTGCCCCATGGCACCATCCGGGCGGTCCCGGCGGTCCGTGGAGCATGCGTTTCTTTTGTGAAGCGGCTGTTACAGGATTGGGGGCAACCGGCCTTTGAACGGGCGGCCCCTGAACGGGCGGCCCCGGCAAAAACCGGGGCTGAAAATCACGCCTCCTTCAGGTTGGCCGCGGCGCTCTTGCCCTTCTTGGGGTCGCGCTGGAGTTCGTAGGACAGCTTCTGGCCTTCATGAATGTTGATGCCCGACCGCTCAACGGCGGAGATGTGGACGAACACGTCGGCCGTCCCGTCATCCGGCTGGATGAAGCCGTAGCCCTTGGTGGTGTTGAACCATTTCACGGTTCCAGTAGCCATCTGGTAGTTCCTTGAACGAGGTTTCCCATGGCGCTCGTGCCACGGGTTCACATCAAATCACCGAGGGGAAGGACCAGACGCAGCGATCTGCAAGCGGACCGTAGACCCAAAGAAATTCGACTCTTTTCATGTGGGGATCGAAAGGCCGGGATGCAACCCGAGCCCTTCGGACAAAGCCCCGCGAACTTGTTTCGACTCACGACTCTTGCCTCGTTCGTCGGAGTCGGCCCTGCCCTTCGGCAGAGTTGTCCGCGGCTTGTTGCTTAGCCCATAGTTTTGGCAACCCGATTCTTTTGTCTTAGCTTTCGTGAAGGAGCGGCGGCATGCAGCGTGCCCATCTCGTGGCCGCTTTCCTGACCTTTGCCGCCTTGTGCGTCGGCGTGTCCGCCCTGTCGGTGTCGCGCGACCGCCACGCCACGCTGGAGCAGGCCCGCCGCGAATTCGCCGCGACCGCCCACCTTCTCGACGAGCACGCCAGCCGCGCCATTGAAGCGGGGGACGCCCAACTGCGCATGCTGCTGGACACGCTGGAGCGGTGGGACCGCGGCGACCCCGCCGAAGGGCGGCGCATCCAGGCGGCGATGCGCGCCCGCACCGAACGCCTGCCGCAGATCGCCGGCGTCTGGGCGCTCGACGCGCAGGGCCGGCTGCTTCTGGACAGCGCGGAACACCCGCCGCCGCCCCGCGACCTGTCGGAGCGGGACTATGCCCGTGTCCATATGGACGCCACGCAGGGACCGCCGCCGGATATCCATGTCGGCTCTCCCCTGTCCGGCCCCGGCATCAGCCAGGGGCGCTTCACCATCAGCCGCGCCCTGCGCGACGAGGAGGGCGCCCTGCGGGCGATCGCGGTGGCGGGCATCCGGAACACCTATTTCTCGCAGATGTACGGGGAGGCCGGCTGGGGCGAAGGCGCGCGTCTGGCCCTGTTCACCAGCGGCAAGGAAAAGCTGGCGGAATGGCCGCCGGACAGCGCCGTCGAGCCTCCCGGCACCGCCTGGCCCCAGCCCTGGGACCCGCCGGACGGCCCGGCGATCGTCGAAGGCTCGCAGATCACCGCCGCGCGGATGCTGACCGGCTTCCCGATCGTGGTGGTGGCGAGCCGCCCCCTGGCCGAGGTGCTGGCCCCCTGGCGGGAACGCGCCCTGTGGACCGCGGCAATCAGCGGCGGCATCCTGACCGGGGCGTTGGTGCTGTTCGTCTTCGCCCTTGCCGGCACCCGGCGGGAGGATGCGGTCCGGGCGGAGCTTCTGCGCGCCAACCAGAGCCTGGACGAGCGCGTCCGCCAGCGCACGGCCGACCTGGAGAAGGCCCTGCGCAGCGCGGAGATGGCCAGCCTCGCCAAGATGAAGGTGCTGGCGACCGTCAGCCACGACCTGCGCCAACCCCTGCAGGGTCTGGCCGCCTTCCACGAGCTGCTGCTGAAGGAGGCGCCGAACCCGACGCTCCAGCAGCTCGGCGCCATGGCCTCCGCGTCGCTCCAGGCCGGGCAGCGGCTGCTCGACGACCTGCTGACCCTGTCGCGGCTGGAGGCCGGCGTGGTGCCGGTGGAGGTCGGCGCCTTTCCGCTCGCCCCGCTGCTGGACCAGCTCGCCGCCGAACTGCGGGCGGAGGCCGAGGGCAAGGGCCTGCGGCTGACCGTGATGCCCACCAGGGCCTGGGTGCGCAGCGATCCCGCGCGGCTCCAGCCGATCCTGCGCAACCTGCTGTCCAACGCCGTCAAATACACGGCGCACGGCGGCGTGGTCGTCGGCGTGCGGCCCCGCGGCGACGGTCTGCGGGTGGAGATCTGGGACAGCGGCCAGGGCATCGCCAAGGCGGAGCTGGGCACGATCTGGGAGGAGTTCTACCAGATCGGCAACCCCGCCCGCGACGGGTCGCGCGGCGCCGGCCTCGGCCTGTCCATCGCGGAGCGCACCGCCCGCCTGCTCGGCCATCCGCTGGAGGTCCGGTCGCGGGTCGGCCGCGGCTCCGTCTTCGCGGTCACCCTGCCCCGCGCTCCCACCCCCGCCGGCCCGCCTCCGATGGCGGCTTCCTCATCGACGGACCCCGCCCCGCCGGCCCGCCCCGCCGAGGCCTCCGGGCGCCTGTCGGGACGGCGGGTCCTGGTGGTCGAGGACGATCCGCTGCAGCGCAGCTCCCTGACCCTGCTGCTGGAGCAGGCCGGAGCCGGGGTGATGGCGGCGGACAGCTTCGATTCCGCCCTCGCCGCCGCCCAGGCGACCCTCCAGGCCCCCTCGGCCATCCTCAGCGACTACCGGCTGCCCGGCGGCACCGACGGGTTGAGCGGCATCCAGACCCTTCGCGGGGTGTTGGGACGGGACATCCCGGCCATCCTGCTGACCGGGGAACTGTCCGCCGAGCTGGTGCGCGCCGCCAAGGAGGCGGGCTGCCTCGTGCTGACCAAACCCGCCGCGCCCAACCGCATCCTGTCCACCCTGGCGGAGCTGACCGCGGGCGCCGATGCCGCAGCGTGAGGCGGGGCCTGACGTGCGGCCCGATGCCCCGGCCGGCCGGCGCCGCTTCCCTTGGTGCGCGGCGCCCGGTTGCGCTACAGTCCCGCCATGACCGAAGAAGACCAGCCCCACATCCTGGTCGTCGATGACGACACCCGTCTGCGCGAACTGCTGCGCAAGTATCTCGCCGGCAACGGCTTCCTGGTCGCCACCGCGAAGGACGCCGCGGAGGCGCGGGCCAAGCTGGCCGGGCTCGCCTTCGACCTGCTGGTCCTCGACATCATGATGCCCGGCGAGAGCGGGCTGGAGCTGACCGAATCGCTGCGGCGGGAGCGCGACCTGCCGATCCTGCTGCTGACCGCGCGGGGCGAGCCGGACGACCGCATCGCCGGGCTGGAGGCCGGGGCCGACGACTACCTCGCCAAGCCCTTCAACCCGCGCGAACTGCTGCTGCGCATCAATTCGATCCTGCGCCGCCAGGCCAGCCGCCCGGCGGACCCGGCGCCGCCGCAGCCGGTGAAGCTCGGCCCGATGATCTACCTGCCCGACCGCGACGAGCTGCGGGCGGGCGAGGAGGTGGTCCGCCTGACCACGGCGGAGGCCGGGCTGCTGCGCGTGCTCGCCGCCTCCCCCGGCACCATCTTCTCGCGCGAGGAGCTGACGGAGCGCAGCAAGGTCGCCGGCAACGCCCGCACCATCGACGTGCAGGTGACCCGCCTGCGCCGCAAGATCGAACCCGACCCGCGGGAGCCGCGTTACCTCCACACGGTGCGCGGCGAGGGCTATGTGTTGAGGCCGGACCCGTAACGGGGCCGCCGGAGCACCCAGAGCACCAAGAGCACCAGGACCAGGACCATGACCACCGACACCGCCGCCGGACCGATGCCGATGCCGCGCCGCGAGCAGACGGGGCTGCTGAAGCGGTTCCTGCCCCGGACGCTGTTCGGCCGCTCGCTGCTGATCATCGTGACGCCGGTCATCCTGGCCCAGGCGGTGGCGACCTGGATCTTCTACGACCGGCATTGGGACACCATGACGAACCGGCTGGCCTTCGCGGTGGCCGGCGACATCGCCATGGTCATCGGCATGCTGGAGCACGACCCGACCCCGGAGGGGCGCAACTGGACGCTGGCCGCCACCGCGCGCAGCACCGACCTGATCGTGACGCTGGAGCCCGGCAGCACCCTGCCCGACCACCCGCCGAAGCTGCGCGGCATGCTGGAGAACACGCTCAGCAAGGCGCTGCACGAGCGGGTGCGGCGGCCCTTCGCCATCAACACCCGGATCACCCGCGAATGGTACGAGATCCGCGTGCAGATGCCGGACGGCGTGCTGTCGGTGATGTCGCCGGAACGCCGCCTGTTCAGCCCGACCAGCTACATCTTCATCCTGTGGATGGTCGGTTCGGCCCTGGTGCTGTTCACCGTCGCCATCATCTTCATGCGCAACCAGATCCGCCCCATCAAGCGGCTGGCCGCCGCGGCGGACGCGCTGGGCAAGGGGCGCGACGTGCGCAACTTCAAGCCGGAGGGGGCGACCGAGGTGCGGCAGGCCGCCGTCGCCTTCCTGCGCATGCGCGAGCGCATCCACCGCCAGATCACCCAGCGGACGGAGATGCTGGCCGGCGTCAGCCACGACCTGCGCACGCCGCTGACCCGCATGAAGCTGGCGTTGGACATGATCGGCGACGGCCCGGAGGTCGAAGAGCTTCTGACCGACGTCACCGAGATGGAGACGATGATCGAGGGCTATCTGGCCTTCGCCCGCGGCGAGGGGACGGAGGCCGTCCAGCCGACCGACCTGACCCGCATCCTGAACGAGGTGGTCTCGGGCGTCCGCCGCGAGGGGGCGGAGGTCGCCCTGGTCGCGCCGGACGGGCTGACCCTGCCGCTGCGCCCCAACGCGACGCGGCGCTGCCTCGCCAACCTGCTGTCCAACGCGCGGCGCCACGGCGACCGCATCTGGGTGCGGGCGGAGCGCGAGGACGGCTTCATCGACATCCTGGTCGACGACGACGGGCCGGGCATCCCCCAGGTCTCCCGCGACGACGTGTTCAAACCCTTCTTCCGTCTGGACAGCTCCCGCAACCAGGCGACCGGCGGCGCCGGGCTGGGGCTGACCATCGCCCGCGACGTCGCCCGCAGCCACGGCGGCGACATCACGCTCAGCGACAGCCCCTACGGCGGCCTGCGCGTGCTGATCCGCCTGCCGGTGTGAACCTCCTGGAGTCCCCGCCATGCCCGTCAGCCCCGACGAGTACCGCCTCATGGACGTGCTGCAGGGTGGGCGCTGCTTCCATTGCGGGGAGCCGGTGGGGGCCAAGGCGACCTTCGACCATCTGATTCCGCTGGCCTATGGTGGACTCGACGCCGCGCCGAACGTCGTTCTGGCGCACCGCCGCTGCAACCAGCGCAAGGCCGACCGCCTGCCGACGGCGGAGGAGATCGACCGCTTCGTCACCCAGCGCCGGCGCAGCCAATTGGGAGTCTGGCCGCCGTTGCTGGCCCTGCGCGACGCCGAGCCGGGCGACGAATGGATGACCGTCGCCCGCGCCATCGCCGGGCTGTGAGCGTCAGGCTGTGAGCGTCCGGCTGTGAGCGCCGGGCCTCCCGAGCCCTCTTGACGGCGGCCCCGCCTTCTGGCCCGATCACGGGAACGATAAACAAGGTTAATTCGGGAGCGTTCGATGGCGGATCGGTACGACGTCGTGATCGTCGGCGGTGGTGTGATGGGCTGCGCGGTCGCCTATTTCCTGGCGAGCGACCCCGGCTTCGGCGGCAGCGTCGCGGTGGTGGAGCGGGACCCGACCTACCAGCGCGCCTCCTCCGCCCTGTCGGCCAGTTCGATCCGCCAGCAGTTCTCGACACCGGCGAACATCGCCCTGTCGCAGTTCGGCCTGTCCTTCATCCGCAACGCGACGGACCATTTGTCGGTGGACGGCGATCCGGTGGACCTGGGCCTGCGCGAGCCGGGCTATCTCTATCTGGCGACCGGGGCGGGGGCGGACATCCTGCGCCGGAACAACGCCATCCAGCTTTCCTGCGGCGCCGACGTCGCCCTGCTGTCGCCGGAGGAACTGGCCGCCCGCTTCCCCTGGCTGTCGGTGGAGGGGATCGCGCTGGGCTCGCTCGGCCTGTCCGGGGAGGGCTGGTTCGACGGCTACAGCCTGATGCAGGCCTTCCGCCGCAAGGCCAAGGCGCTGGGCGTCGCCATGGTCGCGGGAGAGGTCGCGGGGGTCGACACCGCCGACGGCAAGGTCACCGCGGTGCGTCTGGCCGACGGGCAGCGGCTGTCCTGCGGGGTGGCGGTCAACGCCGCCGGGCCGCAGGCCCGCCGCGTCGCCACCATGGCCGGGGTCGACCTGCCGGTGTCGGCGCGCAAGCGCTGCGTCTTCGTGTTCGACTGCCGCGACGAGCTGCCCGGCTGCCCGCTGGTCATCGACCCCTCCGGCGTGTGGTTCCGGCCGGAGGGCAACCAGTTCATCTGCGGCGCCCCGCCGCCCGCCGACCGCGACCCGGACACCGACGACCTGACGGTGGAGCACGACCTGTTCGATGAGATGATGTGGCCGGCGCTGGCCGAGCGCGTTCCCGCCTTCGAGGCGATCAAGGTCACCAACGCCTGGGCCGGCTTCTACGAATACAACGAGATCGACCAGAACGCCGTCATCGGGCCGCATCCGGAGCTTCGCAACTTCCTGTTCTGCAACGGCTTCAGCGGCCATGGCCTGCAACAGGCGCCGGGCGCCGGGCGCGGGCTGGCGGAGCTGATCGCGACCGGCGCCTACCGCAGCCTGAACCTGTCGGCCTTCGCCTACGACCGTCTGGTGGAGAACCGTCCCCTGTTGGAGACGAATGTGATCTGATGGAACGGGCGCGAGCCCGGCCGGTTGATGGGGTGACCTTTCCGAACGGAGCAAGAGGCCCCGCCATGAAGCAGCCCCACACCGAAGAGACCGTCAAGCACACCGACGACCAGCAGAACACCGGCAACCACAAGAAGCCGGACGCCCCCGACGCCAAGGGCGCCGACCGCTTCGGCGGCACCCGCAAGGGCGCCGAGAATGTGGAGCCGACCAAGGACTGACGCTGGCGACTGACGCTGGGGACTGACGCCGGCCCGAAGGGCTTGCACCGGCGGGGGTGGACGTGCCAAACCCCCTGGCGCGTCCATCCCCACCCAGGCCGGGAGCCCATCCCATGGCTCACGCCATGTTCAAACGCTACAAGGTCCTGTTCACCCGCCCTCTGCCCGGCCTGCGTCCGGGCCGGTCCGAGCGCGACGCCATGGTGGAGCGTCTCAAGCGCTTCGCCAGCCAGAACGGCATGGCCGGCGACCTTCACGCGATCGCGCCCAACGCCGGCTTCGGCATCCTGGAAATCCAGTGCACGGACAAGCTGGCCCGCCGCCTGAGCGACCTGTCCGAGGTCGAATCCATCCTGGAGGCGTAGTCCCTGTCCGATGCCTGCGATGGCGGCCGCTGTGTTCGGCGGGCGCTTACGGCGCGCTGGTGTCGTTGGCCTTCTTCGCCTTTTCCTGCTTGGCCTTGTCGTGATGCCACTTGATGGCGAAGAACATTCCCGTTCCCAAAACGATGATCTTGAATGGGAAGAAGACCAGAGGGAACCAGTCGTACATCTTGAACATCTCCAGGCTATGACACCGTCTATCGTCAAGGAAACCTGACGACAGTCAGGTCGAGCGCGAGATTTTGTCTGCGGGCGGGGCCGCAGACGGGTGGGTGGGCGGGGCGGCAACGAAACGGGCTTCCTCGGCCTTGTAGACGTACTGGCTGGCCACCAGCCAACCCTTCAACGGCCGCAAGGGCGGCACACAGGTCAGCAACAGGAACGGCAGGGTCGTGACGAGGTGCACCCAGTAAGGGGCCTCGAACCTTACCTCGATCCAGAGCGCCAGGATGACCGTGGGAATGGAGGCGAAGCAGATGACGAAGAAGGCGGGGCCGTCGGCCGGATCGGCGTAGGAGTGGTCCAGACCACAGACCTCGCAGTGGGAGCGCAGCGCCAGGAAGCCGTTGAACAGATGCCCCCGGCCGCAGCGTGGGCAGCGACCACGCACGCCGGTGCTGAACGGGGGAAGAGGCGGCCACTCCTGTTCGGATGACATCGCGTGTTCCTTCGAGGGCAATGGCAAGCAATGCCTGCATGCAATGCGTGATCGTATGCACCATCAAGGCTGACAATGTCAATTTGAATGCATCCAATACGCCGCCGGAATTCATACAAAATGGGAGATGCGGCCGGGGACACGGCCAACAGCTGTGCGCCGGTGCAGGCCTGCCCGCGCCTTCCCAGCCGTCAGACAGGATTCGGAGTCCCTTTCCCCTCCGGGAGGGGGGATTTGGGAAGCGCAAAGCGCCTCTACCTCCCGTTCAGTTGACGGGGCATCGGCTTGCGGCGGCGGCACAACGGGCCATGTTTTGTGTTTCAAAGCACAGATGCCGTCAGGAGCGTGCCTTCATGAATCCCCGGTTGCTGGCCGAGGTGCTGGAACCCGTGCTGAACGCCGCGGAGAAGGACGACGCGGCGATGCTCGACGCCGTGAACCTGTCGGCGGAGGCGCTGGCCGCGCTCGGCGCGGTCATCCTCGACCGCGACGGGCGCCCGGCCGATGGCGTGTCCGACGAACGCGCGGTGGTCGCCGCGCTCAACACCCACGCCCACACGCTGATGCAGTGCGGGCGGCTCGACGACGTGGTCGAAGCGTTGCAACTGGCCGAACGGATCGGTCGGCTGGGCCGCCTGCCCCACCATCCGCGCATGTCCGACGGCTAGCCACCTACGGTTAGGCGGGAGGAACACCGAACCGCCCCGGTTGTTGTGCGAGCCGTGCCGCCCAACAGGGGAGACGTGTCTTGCCGACAGCGCCCAAATCGAACGCTTTTTCCGGCCCCATCGAGGGCGAGGCCCTGTCCCTGCTTCAGGACAAACTGCTTCCCGGCTTCCTGACCGGACGGCGCTGGTACGCCGCCAAGGACGCCGGCACGCCCACCGTGCGCATCGTCGATGCGCTGCCGCTTCCGCTGGCCTCCGGCTCCGCCCAGCTCTGCCTGTTGCGGGTGGAGGCGCCGGGGCGCGAGCCTCAGCTCTACCAGCTTCCCCTGGTGCTCAACCGCGACGGCAAGGCCGACACCGCCGATCCCTTCTCCATCGCCGGCGCCGAGGCGCTTCCCTGGCCGGGCAGCCTGCGCGACGGCTACGGCGACGAGGAGGTGGTGCGCGCCCTCCTCGACGGCATCCGCAAGGGCGGGGAGACCGGCGGCCTGCGTTTCGGGCAGAGCCGCGCACTCGACACCGTGAAGGGCGCGCTGGGCGGCGGCGCCCCGCTGCGCTGGACGGGGGTGGAGCAGTCCAACACCTCCATCCGCGTCGGCGACGCGGCGATCCTGAAGGGGCTGCGCAAGCTGGAATCCGGCACCCATCCGGAGTTGGAGGTCGGGCGTTTCCTGACCGAGGTCGCCAACTTCCGCAACACCCCCGCCCTGCTCGGCTGGGTGGAGCGCACGGGCGACGGCGAGGCCGCCACCCTGTGCATCCTGCAGGAGCTGGTCCCCGACGCCCGCGACGCCTGGAGCCACGTCACCGCCGCCCTGGCGGAGCGCGTCGAACGCTTCGACGACGAGACGGCGGACGACGTCGCCCTGATGACCTTCATGCGCCGGCTGGGGCGCCGCACGGCGGAAATGCACCGGGCGCTCGCCACCCCCGGCGGCGGCGACGCCTTCACGCCGGAGCCGGTGACTCCCGCCATGCTGACGGGCTGGGCGGACGGGGTGCGCACCCTCGCCCGCCGCGTCCTGGGCCAGCTGCGCGAGGCCGCCCCGCGGCTGAACGCCGACGTCGCCCCCTACGCCGCCTCCCTGGCCGACAGCGAGGCCACGGTGATGCGCCAGATCGAGACGCTGACGCCGCCGCGCGGCGACTTCCACGCCATGCGGCTGCACGGCGACTATCACCTGGGGCAGGTTCTGGCCGGCAAGGACGACCTGTTCATCGTCGATTTCGAGGGCGAGCCGATGCGCCCGCTGGCCGAACGGCGGGCCAAGCACTGCATCCTGCGCGACGTGGCGGGGATGCTGCGCTCCATCACCTACGCCGCCGCCGGGGCGCGGGCCGCCCTGCCGGACGAGTTGGACGAGACGGCGCGCGGCGCCCGCACCGCCTGGCTGAACTGGTGGGAGGGCGAGGCGGCCGCCGCCTTCGTCGCCGGCTACCGCGAGGCCATCGGCGATTGCCCGGGCTGGCCCGCCGACGCGGCCACCGCCACGCAGCTTTTGAAACTCTTCCTGCTGGAAAAGGCCCTCTACGAGATCGGCTACGAGCTGGCGAACCGGCCCGACTGGCTGGCCATCCCGCTGGCCGGGGCCATCGGCATCCTCGGCGCCGACGCCGGGCCGGAGGTGGCCGACCGCGCGTCCGGCCCGGTCGGACTGGCCGCTCCCGGCGCCACCCGCTTCGGCGAGGCGCGCGCCCACGCCATGCCCTTCGGCGCGCAGGTGCAGCCCGACGGCTCCGTCCGCTTCAGCCTGTGGGCGCCGGGCACGGAGCAGGTGTCGCTGTGGCTGGAGGACACCCACGCCCTGCTGCCCATGGTCCGGCGGCCCGACGGCTGGTTCGAATGGACCACCGCCCAGGCCCAGGCGGGCAGCCGCTACCAGTTCGAGCTTCCCGACGGTCTGCGCGTGCCCGACCCGGCCTCCCGCCACCAGCCGGAGGACGTGCACGGGCCGAGCGAGGTGATCGACCCCACCGTCTTCCGCTGGACCGACGCCGCCTGGACCGGGCGCCCCTGGCACGAGACGGTGCTGTACGAGCTGCATGTCGGCACCTTCACCGGGGAAGGCACCTTCCGCGCCGCCATCGCCAAGCTCGACCATCTCGTGGAATTGGGCGTCACCGCCATCGAGCTGCTGCCGGTGGCCGATTTCCCCGGTGCCCGCAACTGGGGCTATGACGGGGTGCTGCCCTACGCCCCGGACGCCGCCTACGGCCGCCCGGAGGATCTGAAGGCGCTGGTGGACGCCGCCCACGCCAAGGGGCTGATGGTCTTCCTCGACGTCGTCTACAACCATTTCGGGCCGGACGGGAACTACCTCCACGCCTACGCCAAGGCCTTCTTCACCGACCGGCACAAGACGCCCTGGGGCGACGCGATCAATGTGGACGGGCCGCGCAACGCCACCGTGCGCGACTATTTCATCCACAACGCGCTCTATTGGATCGAGGAGTTCCACATGGACGGGCTGCGCTTCGACGCGGTCCACGCCATCCTCGACGACAGCGACAAGCTGTTCCTGCAGGAGTTGGCGGAGCGCGTTCAGGACGCCGTGCGCTGCCGCCGCCATGTCCATCTCGTTCTGGAGAACGACGAGAACGAAGCCCATCTGCTGGAGCGCCACCCGGAGGGCGACCCGCGCTGGCACACCGCGCAGTGGAACGACGACCTGCACCATTGCCTGCATGTCTGGGCGTCCGGCGAGGACGGCGGCTATTACGCCGACTACGCCGGCGACGCGGTGAAGCTGGCCCGCGCCATGGCCGAGGGCTTCGCCTTCCAGGGGCACGCCTCCACCTACCGCGGCGGCGAGGCGCGCGGCGAGCCGTCGGCGCATCTGCCGCCCACCGCCTTCGTCACCTTCATCCAGAACCACGACCAGATCGGCAACCGCGCCTTCGGGGAGCGGATCACCCGCTTCTCGCGGCCCGAGGCGGTGCGGGCGGCGACCGCGCTCTATCTGCTGGGGCCGGGCATCCCGATGCTGTTCATGGGCGAGGAATGGGCCTCCGACCGCCCCTTCCCCTTCTTCTGCGACTTCGCCGACGAACTGGCCGAGGCGGTCCGCAACGGCCGGCGGGAGGAGTTCGCCAAGTTCCCCGAATTCCAGGACCCGGCGGTGCGCGACCGCATTCCCGACCCGACCGCGCCCGAGACCTTCCAGTCGGCCAAGCTCGATTGGGACGACCGCGACACGGGCGAGCATGGGGAATGGCTGGACTGGTACCGCCGCATCCTGGCGGTGCGCCACAAGGAGATCGCGCCGCGGCTGGAGAACGCGCCCGGCGGAGCGTCCAGCCACGAGGTGATCGACGGGCGGGGCATCCGCGTCTCCTGGCGGCTGGGCGACGGCAGCCGCCTGCACCTGCTCGCCAACCTGTCCGACGCGCCGGTGACGGGCATGGGCGAGGCCGTGGGCCGCGTGCTGTGGACCGAAGGTGACGGCCTTGATGCTGGGACCATGGCGCCGCTGTCCGTCCTGTGGACCATCGAGGAGACGACGGCGCTCGACCGGCTCGGCGAGCGGATGGGGATCGAGACGCACTACACCGGCGCGTCGGGCGAGACCATCCAGGCGTCGGAGGACACCATCCGCGCCCTGCTGTCCGCCATGGAGGTGGACGCCGACGACCCGGAACAGGCGCTTGAGGCCTTGGACCGGCGCGAGCTGGCCCGCCCCCTGCCCCCGGTGGCGGTGCTGCGCATCGACCGCCCGCCCTTCTCCGTCACCGTCACCCTGCCGGAGGGCAGCGGCGCGCTGCGCTGGACCCTGGCGCTGGAGGAGGGGGGCGACCGGAGCGGCGAGGCCGATTGCGGCGATCTGCCGCTGGTCCGCAAGGCGGGCCTGGGTGAGCAGCGCTTCGAGGTGCGGCGCCTCGACCTCGGCGCGGCCCCCGCGCCCGGCTATCACCGGCTGCGGCTCGACGTCGAGGGTCTGCGGGCGGAGCATCCCGGCCTGGAGACGACGGTCATCGCCGCTCCCGCCACCTGCCACCTGCCGGCCCCGCTCCAGATGGGCGAGCGGATCTGGGGCCTGTCGGTGCAGCTCTACGCCCTGCGCTGCGCCGGCGATTGGGGGATCGGCGATTTCGGCGACCTCGTCAACGTCGCGGAGATGGCGGCGGCCCGCGGGGCGGGCATCGTCGGGCTGAACCCGCTGCACGCCCTGTTCCTCGACCAGCCGGACCAGGCCAGCCCCTATTCCCCGGCCAGCCGCCTGTTCCTCAACCCGCTCTACATCGACGTGCTGGCGGTCCCCGAACTGATGGGCTGCGCCGAGACCCGCGACCGGATCGCGGATGAGGGCTTCCTCAGCGCGGTGCGGGCGGCGGAGGCCGCACCGCTGGTCGATTACGCCGCCGTGGCGGCGCTGAAGCTGCCGATCCTGGAACGTCTGTTCGCCCATTTCCAGGCGGAGGGCAGCAAGGAGCGGCGTCGGGCGCTCGCCGCCTTCCGGGACGAGCTGGGCGAGGGGCTGGAGCGCTTCTGCACCTTCCAGGCGCTGCGCGAGCGTTTCGCCAGGGACGGCGCGCCCGACTGGCGCCGCTGGCCGGAGGAGTATCGGGACGCCGCCTCCCCCGCCGTCCGCCGCTTCGCCGAGGAGCGGCGGGAGCGCATCGACTTCTTCGTCTGGCTGCAATGGCTGGCCGACAGCCAGTTGCAGGCGGCGGCGGAGCGGGCGCGGGAGCGCGGCATGGCCGTCGGTTTCTTCCGCGACCTCGCCGTCGGGGCGGACAGCGGCGGGGCGGAGACCTGGGCCGACCCGCATGTGGTGGTGGCCAAGGCCCATGTCGGCGCCCCGCCCGACCTGTTCAACCCGGCGGGGCAGGACTGGGGCCTGCCACCCTTCCACCCCCACGCGCTGCGCGAGGGCGGCTACGCCCGCTTCATCGAGCTTCTGCGCGCCAACATGCGCCACGCCGGGGCGCTGCGCATCGATCACGCCATGGCGCTCCAGCATGTCTACTGGATACCGGAGGGGCACCCGCCCTCCGAAGGGGCCTATGTCGCCTACCCGATGGACGACCTCCTCGGAATCCTGGCCCTGGAGAGCCAGCGCAACCGTTGCCTCGTCGTCGGCGAGGACCTGGGCACGGTGCCCGAGGGGTTCCGGGAGCGCATGGCGGAGGCGGGTGTCCTGAGTTACCGGGTGATGTTCTTCGAATGGACCGAGGACGGCGGCTTCCGCGGCCCCGACGACTACCCCTACGCGGCGCTCGCCACGGTGGGCAGCCACGACCTCGCCACCCTGCGCGGCTGGTGGGAGGGGCACGACATCACGCTGAAGGAGGAGCGCGGCCTCTACCCGGCGGAGGGCGAGGCGGAGCGCCAGCGCGACCGCCGCATGGCCGAACGCGCCCGCCTGCTGGAAGCCCTGGCCGACGCCTTCCTGCCGCTGCCCGCCAGCTTCGGCCCCGACAGCCCCTACGGCGAGGCGCTGGGCCACGCGGTGCACGCCTTCCTGGCCCGCACCGGCTCGGCCATCGCCATGGTCCAGATGGACGACCTGACCGCCGAGCTGGAGCAGGTGAACCTGCCCGGCACGGTGGACCAGTACCCCAACTGGCGCCGCAAGCTGCGCCTCGCGCTGGAGGACATGGCCGACTGCCCGCAGGCCGGCGCCATCGCCGCCATCATGGCCGCCGCCCGCCCGGCCGCGGTGGCCGATGGAAGAAAGCCTGAAAGCCCCCTCTCCCCTCCGGGGAGGGGGTTGGGGTGAGGGGGTCCCGCAACTCCCGAACGTCCGGCACACACTCACCCCCCTCACCCTCCCCTCTCCCCGGAGGGGAGAGGGAACGCCCTTCATAGGGACCACCCTTCAGGAGACCAACCCATGGCGGCGGACGCCGAAAAGCCGATCCCCCTGGCCACCTACCGCGTGCAGCTGCGCGCCGAGTTCGGCTTCGACCGCACCGCCGGCATCGCCGACTATCTGGCGCGGCTGGGCGTCAGCCACCTCTACGCCTCGCCCTACATGAAGGCGCGGCCGGGCAGCACCCACGGCTACGACATCGTCGACCACAACGCCCTGAACCCGGAGCTGGGAAGCGAGGAGTCCTTCCACGCCATGGTGGAGGCGCTGAAGCGCAACGGGCTGGGCCAGATCCTCGACTTCGTGCCGAACCACATGGGCGTCGGCGGGTCGGACAACGGCTGGTGGCTGGACGTGCTGGAATGGGGTCCGGACAGCCCCTTCGCCGGCTATTTCGACATCGAGTGGGAGCCCGACCGCCGCTACCTCCACGGCAAGGTGCTGGTGCCGCTGCTCGGCGACCAGTTCGGCGCCGTTCTGGAATCCGGCGGGCTGGAACTGCGCTTCGACAAGGAGACGGGCGGCTTCGCCGTCTGGGCCTACGACACCCACAAGCTGCCCATCCGGCCCGCCGACTACGGCACGATCCTGGGCGACGACCAGCCGGACCTGGAGCGCATCGGCGACGCCTTCCGCCATCTCGATCAGGTGCGCCCGCACCAGATCCGCCGCGCCAACGCCCTCAAGGCCGAACTGGCCGCTCTGGTTTCCGAGAAGGCGGACGTGGCCGAGGCCGTGGAGCGCCGGCTGAAGCGCTTCCGCGGCGAGGAGGGCGAGCCGGAGAGCTGGCGGCGCCTGACCGACCTGATCGCCGCCCAGAACTGGCGCGCCGCCTATTTCAAGGTCGCGGCGGACGACATCAACTACCGCCGTTTCTTCAACATCAACGAACTCGCCGGCCTGCGCATGGAGGAGCGGGAGCTGTTCGACGTCGCCCACCGGCTGGCTTTCAAGCTGGTCGACGACGGCACGCTGGACGGGCTGCGCATCGACCACATCGACGGCCTCTACGACCCCAAGGGCTATTGCGAGCGGCTGGCCGAGGCGACGGAGCGGCCCTTCTATCTGGTGGTCGAGAAGATCCTGGCCCGCCACGAGCGGCTGCGCGAGGACTGGCCAATCGACGGCACCACCGGCTACGAGTTCGCCAACCTGATGGGCGGGCTGTTCGTGGACCCGCGGGCGGAGGAGGCGTTCACCCGCCTCTACGCCGACTTCACCGGGCGGCGCGAGAGCTTCGACGAGGTGGTGCGGACGAGCAAGATCCGCATCATGGACAGCGAGATGTCCAGCGAGTTGCATGTCCTGGCCCGGCAGGCGTCGCGCATCGCCCGCGCCAACCCGCGCACCGCCGACTTCACCGCCAACATCCTGCATCAGGCGCTGAAGGAGACCATCGCCCGCTTCCCCGTCTACCGCACCTATGTGGACTGGCGCGGCGTGAACGAGTTGGACCAGCGCAGCATCGACTGGGCGATCAACCAGGCGCGCAAGGCCGACCAGACCACGGACGGCTCCGCCTACGACTTCCTGCAAAGGCTGCTGACCACCGATCTGGTGGCCCGTCCGCGCAGCGGCTACAGCCGCCAGCAGGTGCTGCGCTTCGCCATGCGCTTCCAGCAGTACAGCGGCCCGGTGATGGCCAAGGGGCTGGAGGATACCGCCTTCTACCGCTACAACCGGCTGGCCGCGCTGAACGAGGTGGGCGGGCATCCCGAGCATTTCGGGGTCAGCACCGCCAACTTCCACCACGCCAACGCGGAGCGCGCCGCCCGCTGGCCGAACGCCATGCTGGGCAGCACCACCCACGACACCAAGCGCGGCGAGGACACCCGCGCCCGCCTCTACGCCCTGTCGGAAATGCCGGAGGAATGGGAGCGGCAGATCCAGACCTGGAGCCGGCTGCTGCGCGCCCGCCGCGGCGACGTGGAGGGCACCGCCCCGCCCGACCGCAACGACGAGTATCTGTTCTACCAGCTCCTCGTCGGCGCCTGGCCGGCAGAGCTGACCGGCGCGGACCCCGCCGGCCTCGACCCGCAGGCGATGACGGAGTTCGCGGAGCGCCTCGCCGGCGCCATGACCAAGTCGATGCGCGAGGCCAAGGTGCACACCACCTGGGCGTCGCCCAACGAGGCCTACGAAAGCGCCATGACCAGCTTCGTCCACGACGCGCTGGACGTGACGCGCAGCACCGCCTTCTTCGACGCCTTCCTGCCCTTCCAGGCGCGGCTCGCCCGCCTCGGCATGGTCAACGGCCTCAGCCAGACCCTGCTGAAGCTGACCAGCCCCGGCGTGCCGGACATCTACCAGGGCTGCGAGCTGTGGAACTTCAGCCTCGTCGATCCCGACAACCGGCGCCCGGTGGACTACGACGCCCGCCGCCGCCTGCTCGACGAGGTCGAGGGAGCGGCGATCGGCAGCCTGCTGGGCCGCTGGCAGGACGGCGCGGTGAAGCTCTCCCTGACCCGGCGCGCCCTGGCCCTGCGGACAGCCATGCCCGGCCTGTTCGCCAAGGGCGAGTATCTCCCGCTGGAGGCGACGGGCGAGCGGGCGGAGCATGTGGTGGCCTTCGCCCGGCGTCTCGGCGACGACACCGTCGTGGTCGCCGCCCCGCGGCTGGTGGGGGCCCTGGGCGAAAGCCCGGACTGGGACGACACCTCCATCCCGCTGCCGCGCGGGCAGCGCTGGCGCAACGCGCTGACCGACGGGACGCTGGAGGCCGCGGACGCGGTGACCGCCGCCGATCTCTTCCGGGACTTCCCCGTCGCCCTCCTGGTGCGGGAGGGGTGAGTTCCATGGACCGCAACCCGCCGCCGCGCCGCGCGCTCGTGCCCATCGACCAGCGGCTGATCGCGGGCGATCCCGGCAAGCCCGCCGTCTTCGGGACCGTGCTGTCCGGCGCCCCTCGGGAGAGCTTCCTGAACCTCTACGACGGCGGCGGGGGGCGGTTCGCCTGCGGGGTCTGGCAATGCACGCCGGGCACCATCGCCATGGCCGACTGGCCCTATGAGGAGTTCTGCGTCCTGCTGGCCGGGCGGGTGGTCATCACCCCCCGGGACGGCGCGCCGCAGGAGCATGGGGAGGGCGACGCCTTCGTCATTCCCAGGGGCTTCACGGGCGTCTGGGAGGTGCGGGAGACGATCCGCAAATACTACGCGATCGAGAAGCCGCTCGGTCCCCGCGCCGCTGTGGGGCGGATGCTGCGCGCTCCGCTGTCGCTGGCCCGGCGGCTGTTGCGGCGGGGCGAGCCGGCCCTGGCGCGGGGAGGCTTCTGAAGGAGGGTATCGAAGGGGCCGCCTCACAAAATACCCGATTTCTTCGGTCGGGATTGATCGAATCCCTCCGCCACGCGTTATTCCGATGGACAGGTGCCCGAACCGAGCAATGAGAGGCGCCTCATCGGATCATTCCTGCACCACGGGACGCGACCACCAACGGACGGGAGACAAAGCATGAGCGACCATCGCCAGTGGGTCGAGTTGGACCCCAGCAACGGCTCCGAGAACACCAAGCCGCAGGACGGTCCGTCCGCCGCGGCCCCCGCGCAGAATTCCGCCCAGCCGGCGGAAGCTCCCGCACCGGGCGGCCCGGACGAGTCTCCGGACCGCTGACCAACAGACCGCCAATCAACAGACCGCCGACCAACGGTCATTGTCCAAAGGTACTTTTTAAAGCATCGGAAAACGGCAGGGCGGGGCCTCAGGCTTCAGCCCTGCCGCCGCATGGGCTGTTGTGCGGGTTGCGGCGCCGATTGGGGCGCCGGCTGCGGCGCGGCGGCGGACACGCGCTCGGGCCGCCCGAACAATTCCAGCGCCGGGGGGATGGAGGACGGGCGCAGGCCCGCCAGGATTTCCCCGACCGCTCCGACCGCATCGACCAGCGCGTCGGGCATCACCGGCTTGCGCAGCAGGCCGACCGCGAAATCGCGCGCCTCCTCGCCGCGGTGGTCGAAACCGGTGATCAGCAGGGAGGGGATGTTGTGCTCCTCCCACAGCTTGCGGGCCAGCGTCAGCCCGTTCTCACCTCCGGCCAGATAGACGTCCACCAGGGCAAGATCCGGCTGTTCCCGGACCCCCAGCCGCGTCGCCTTGGCGGCGTCGCGCAGGGGGCCGACGACCGTGTATCCGGCATTCTCCATCACAGCCTTGATGGCGGGCCCGATCAACGGGTCGTCTTCGACGACGAGCAACTTCACGGCATCTGTTCCTTGTTGGCGGACGGCGCGGACCGACGTGGTCCGCAGCGCCCATGTTTGTCGATGCGGCGCATCAATCAAGGGGCTGATTGCGCGCAATGAGCGAACCGGCGCGGAACCGAACGGGCAGTGCCATAGGGAGAAGCGAACCCGCCGCCCACTTTGCGTGTTTGAGACAGTCCAAGCGTGATGCAACCTCCGTGGGAGTCCTGCATGAAGTTCATCGAATTCACCGACCACGCCGGGGCGCCGGTCCTGATCAACGCCGCGGGCGTTCTGTACCTGCGCGGCACCGAACGGGAGCGGACCGAGATCACCTTCGCCGGACGCTCCGAACCGCTGGTGGTCGCCGCCCCGCTGGACGAGGTGGCCCGGACGCTGGAAGACGCCATGCCGCAACCACCCGACCCCACCCTGGCGCTCGTCTCGTGACGGGCCGGTCGTGACGGGCCGGACGTGACGGGCCGGCCGTGACGGACCAGCCTCACACGTCGTAGATCGGGCCCGGCGTGGTCTTGTTGGCGCCGCCGCGCTTGCGCTCCTCCTTCTCGGTCAGTTCGGCCTCGCCGCCCTGGTCGGGCTTGACGGTGCCCTCCTGGGCCTCGTCGATCCGGTTGTCCTTGTGCGGGGACTGGGTGGCGGGAGTCCGGTCGTCGCTCATGGCGGTCCTCATTCCGGTTGTCGGTTCACCGTCCTAAACATTCCGCGGGCCGCGACGTTGCGTCCCGCGCCTGCCCCTTCCGGAGGGCTGATGCGCGCGCGGCGCGGGTTGCCTGAAACCGCTCGCTCCATCACTTTTCGGGGCGCAGACAAACCGGAAGGACCGCCATGATCGACCTTCATTATTGGCCGACCCCCAACGGGCACAAGATCACCCTGTTCCTGGAGGAAGCCGGGCTGGACTACACCATCCATCCCGTGGACATCTCGGCCGGGGACCAGTTCAAGCCGGACTTCCTGGCGATGTCCCCGAACAACCGCATGCCGGCCATCGTGGACCGCGCTCCGGCCGACGGCGGGGAACCGGTGTCCGTCTTCGAATCGGGCGCGATCCTGACCTATCTGGCCGAGAAGACCGGCAAGTTCCTGCCCGCCGACGTGCGGGGCCGCAAGACGGTCCTGGAGTGGCTGTTCTGGCAGGTGGGGGGCCTCGGCCCGATGGCCGGGCAGAACCACCATTTCGTGCAGTACGCGCCCGAACAGATCCCCTACGCCATCGACCGCTATGTGAAGGAGACCAACCGCCTCTACGGCGTCCTGAACAAGCGCCTGACGGGCCGCGCCTTCATCGCGGGGGACGAGCTGACCATCGCCGACATGGCCTGCTACCCGTGGATCGTCCCGCACGAGCGGCAGCGCCAGAACCTCGCCGACTTCCCCGAGCTGAAGCGCTGGTTCGAAGCGATCCAGGCCCGCCCGGCGACGGTCCGCGCCTACGAGAAGGGGGCGGAACTGGCCAAGCGCCCGTCGGTCACCGACGCCGGCAAGAAGATCCTGTTCGGCCAGACCGCCGCCAACGTGCCGAAGTAGTTTCCGGTCGGCACGGATTGCTTCCGTCATTCCCGTGACGATGGGAAGGGCGGAAGCAACGGTCCGGTCGCCCCCACGAACCGGACCGCGATGATTCCGGGAGCCTCCACCGCCGAAGCGGTCCCGCGCCCTACCTGGAGCCTTCTACCCTGATGCGCCCCTCGATGGCCGGCGCGCCGGTTCCGTTGGCCCGCAGGAGCACCGCCTCGCCCGACGCCGGAAAGACGCCGGTCAAGGCGGTCACGACCACCTGGTGGGTGACCAGCACGACCGGCGCGCCGTCGGCCGGCAGCCCGGCCAGGAAGCGGCGCAGCGATGCGATCTGCGCCTCCTGCTCCTCCCGCCGCTCGAAGAAGGAGTTGAGCACCGGAAGCTCCCGCACCGGTCCGGCCTCCAGAAGCCGGGCGGTCTCCAGGCAGCGGCACCATTGGCTCGAATGGACGGCGGCCGGCCGGATGGCGAGACGTTGCAGCAGATCGCCGATCCGCCGGGCCTGTTCGCGGCCGTTTGCGTCCAGATTGCGCTGGGTCGCGCAGTCGCGGAGCTGGAAATTCGGCGGATCGCCGACTCCGGGCGCCTCCGCGTGCCTCATGAGGAGGATCAACCCCTTGGGATCAACCGTCTCCGGAGTCGCCGCCCAACCCGGCGACGCGGAGCGGGCGATCCCGATGGCGACTACGATGGCGGCCAGAACGGCGGTTAGAATGGCGGCCAGCGACCTGCGGCGGACAACCCTCGGCATCGGATCACGGCGGTTGGTGACGGGACGACAGCGATATTGACCGCGCGGGCCGAAGGCCAAGCCCGCCCTGCGCGGCGCCTCCGGCCCCGGCGCCTCGCCACGGGGCGCGGGCCTCAGCAGCCGGCCAATTGTCCGACCCCGTCACCATCCACGCCCACCGCGACCGTCCGGTCGTGATGCGCCGACAAGCTCGCGCGGTGGCCGACGCTGACCACGGTCGTGCCCGGCAGGCGGTCGGCCAGCAGGCCGTAGAGCCGCGCCTCGGTCGCCGGATCGCAGGCGGACGTCGCCTCGTCCAGGAACAGCCAGCCGGGCCGGTGCAGCAGGGCGCGGGCGAAGGCGACGCGCTGCTGCTCGCCGCCGGACAGGCGCTGCGCCCAATGGTCCTCCTCGTCCAGCCGCTCGGCGAAGGCGCTCATCCCCACGGCGTCCAGGGCGGCGCGCACCGCTTCGGCCTCGAACGCCTCCGGCGGCGAGGGGTAGGCGACGGCGGCGCGCAGGCTGCCGATGGGCATGTAGGGCTTCTGCGGCAGATGCATGGCGTCCGCCCCGGCGGGCAGGCCGATGCGGCCGCGCCCGAACGGCCAGACGCCGGCCAGCGCGCGCAGCAGCGTGCTCTTGCCCGAACCGGACGGTCCGGTGACCAGCACCCGTTCCCCCGGCCGAACCGTCAGGTCGGCGCGCAGCAGCGGCGTCCCGCCCTTCGGCAGAGCCAGTTCCACCCCCTCCACCCGCAGCGCGCCGTCCGGCCCGGTTGCGCGGTCGATGCGCGGGGCGGTGCGCGCCGCCGTCCGGACCTCCTCCACCGCCTGGCGGAAGCCGATCAGACGGCTGGTCGTGGCGTGCCAGTCGGTCAGGCTCACATAGGCGTCGATGAACCAGGACAGGGCGCCCTGCACCTGCCCGAAGGCCTGCGCGGTCTGCATCAGCGCGCCCAGCGGAAGCGCCCCCGAGAAATAGCGCGGCGCGGCGACCAGCAGAGGAAAGATGATTGCCACCTGCTCGTAGGCGGAGGTGAACCACACCAGCCGCTTCTGCGTGCGCATGATGGCCCACCAGTTGTCCACCACGCGAGCGAAGCGCCGGGCGAAACCACGCTGCTCCTGCACGTCGCCGCCTTGCAGGGCGATGCTCTCGGCGTTCTCGCGCAGGCGGACGAGCGCGAAGCGGAAGTCGGCCTCGTATTTCTGCTGGTCGAAGCTCAGCCGGGCGAGCGGGCGCCCGATCCGGTGGGTCAGCCACGTCCCCACCACCGCGTAGGCCAGCGCCACCCACACCATGTAGCCGGGGATCGCCAGCTCCACCCCGAACAGCGGCACGCTCAACGTCCCCGACAGGCTCCACAGCATCGCCAGGAAGGACACCAGCGTGACGAGGTTCGTCAGGAAGCCCAGCGACAGGCTCAGCGTCAGCTGGACGAAGCCGCGCAGATCCTCGGCGATGCGCTGGTCCGGGTTGTCGGCCGGAGTGCCGGCGAGTTGGAGGCGGTAATAGGTCTGCCCCTCCATCCAGTCGCCCAGGCAGCGATCGGTCAGCCAGCGCCGCCAGCGGATCTGAAGCATCTGGTTCAGGTAGAGCCGGTACACGGCGACCGCGATGTAGACCAGCGCCAGCCCGCCGAACAGCAGGAGCTGATCGACGAAGGCGCCCTGGTCCTTCTCCTGAAGCGCGTTGAAGATGGCGCCGTTGACCTCGGTCAGCTCGACCGTGATGAAGACCACGGCCAGATTCAGCACGACGATGGCGGCCAGCAATCCCCGCGCCGCCCAGCGCTCCTCCGACGCCCAATAGGGACGGGTCAGCGTCCAGACGTCTCGCAGGAAGCGGGACAGTGTCCGGACGTCCGGCGTCCTGCGGGACGGCGCGGCGGCGCGATTCGGATGGGCCTCGGTCGGCATGGCGGGGTGGTCCGGCAAGGAGGGAACCGTTCCTGCCGAATAGCACCGCGCCGCATGAAAAGCCTATGAATTCGCTGTCACCGGCGGGCCGGGGACCACCCTAAAGCGAATTTTCATTCGCTTTAGAATCATATGGCCTTACTCGCCGGCCGGGCTTCGTCCGCGCTTGCGGCCGGGACCGCAGTCGCGGTCCAAAGCGGATTGAAATCCGCTTTAACGGTCGCCGCGCAGGACATCGCGGCTGGCCAGCACGGCGCCGCCCATGATCAGGGCGCAGGCCGCCCAGACGGTCCAGCCCCCCACCGCCTGCCCGAACAGGATCAGCAGCAGCGTGGAGGTCAGCGGCGTGGCGTAGGACAGCACGCCCAGCGCCCGGATGTCGCCGCGCTTCACCCCGTGATCCCACACGAAGAAGGCCGCGCCGACCGGCCCGATCCCCATGGCGAGCACCGCCAGCCACTCGCCGCCGGACGGCGCCACCGTCGTCTCGAACAGCAGGTGCGACAGCCCGGCCAGCACCGCCGTGGCAAGGCAGAAGCCGCCGACCGCCTCGGTCGGGACGTCGCCGAAGCGGCGCGACAGCACCGAATAGGACGCCCAGAGCACCGCCGCGGCCATGGCCGACAGGTAGCCCGGCGTGTCCCCGGCGTCGAGCGACAGGCCGCGCGCGCCGCCGGTCACGATCAGCACCGTCCCGGCCAGCCCGCACAGCGCGCCCAGCACATGGCCGCGCTTCAGCCGCTCCCCCGGCAGCAGGGCGGAGAACAGGACGATCAGCAGCGGCCAGAGATAGTTCAGCAGATTGACCTCGACCGCAGCACCGGGGGCGAGGCGGAAGGCCAGGAAATAGAAGAAGTGGTAGCCGAACAGCCCGGCGACGCCGAGCAGCCAGACCCGCCAGGGCTGGCGCAGCACGCCGATCACGTCCTTGCCCCGCGCGGCCCCCGCCGCCGTCCCGACGATGAAGGCGACGCCGAAGGACATCGCCACGAGCTGGAACGGCGGAATGGTCCCCGACAGCGCCGTCAGCAGCGCCAGCGTGGACCACATCAGGATGGCCAGCCCACCGATGGCGGTGGCGCGACGGACGGCGGCCGGTGCGGACGCCGCAGCGGTCGTGAGGTTCGGGAGGCTTTCGGTCGACATGGCGAACGCTTAGCGCAAAGAAGGCCCTCGGGCAATCCGACTGTCCGACAGCGGACCTGTCCGTGTATCCTGCCGTCCGGCGGGCCGCATGCGTCCCTCCTCCCGCATCGTCCATCCCTCCGAACGGTTCCCGCCTTGCCCACCGAAGCCCTTCTCGCCGTCCTGGCCGGCGCCCTTCTCCATGCCGGTTGGAACACCGCGCTGAAGGCCGGCGGCGGCAGCCATTCCGACGCGGTGCTCGTGGTCGCCGGGTCCGCCTTCATCGCCCTGCTGTTGCTTCCCGTCCTTCCGGCGCCGTCGCTCGCCAGCGCGCCCTACCTCGGCGTGACAGCGGTGCTGCACGTCGCCTATTTCCGTCTCCTCGCCGCCGCCTATCGCGAGGGGGCGATGAGCCACGCCTATCCCCTGATGCGCGGCACGCCGCCGCTGCTCGTGGCGCTGTGCAGCGGCGTGCTGCTGGGCGAAGGTCTGTCCGCCGGCGCCTGGGCGGGGACGGTGCTGGTCTGCGGCGGCATCCTCGGGCTGACCCTGTTGGGGCGGGGATCGGGCTCGTCGGGATCGTGGCGGGGAACCGCCTGCGCGCTCGCCAACGCCCTGGTGATCGCCGCCTACACGGTGGTGGACGGCATCGGTGTGCGGCTGTCCGGCGCGCCGGCCGGCTACACGCTGTGGTGCTTCCTGCTGTTGAGCGTGCCCATGGTCGGGGGTGCGCTGCTGCGCGACGCCAAGGGCTTTCTGAGCCATGCCCGCCGGCGCTGGATGGTGGCTCTGTGCGGCGGGGCGGCCAGCATCGTCTCGTACGGGCTCGCCCTCTGGGCGATGACCATCGCGCCGGTCGCCGTGGTGGCGGCGCTGCGCGAAACCTCGATCCTGTTCGCCATGGCGTTGGCCGCCCTGGTGCTCAAGGAGCGGGTCAGTCCGGTGCGTCTGGCCTCCGGCGCGGTCATCGTGCTGGGTGCCGCGTCGCTGCGCCTCGCGGCCTGAGGCCCGGCGGCCCGATGCCCTACTGGCGGATGGCCAGGAAATTCTGGTACGCGAAGATTTCGTCGAACTCGGAATAGGCGGACAGCCGGTACAGCCCGTCCTTGACGATCTTGCAGACGGCGAAGCCGTCCAGCCGGCTCCAGAAGTCGCGCAGGAAGGTCCGGGAATCGAGGTTGCAGCCGCCGAACTCGAACTGGATGAAGTCAACGGCGCGCCGCTCCAGAAGGCCGCGCGCCCCGTCCAGGACGGCGATCTCGTGGCCCTCCACATCGATCTTGAGGAAATGGACGCGGTCGATGCCGGCCTCCGCGCAGAACCCATCCAGAGTCGCCAGACGAACGGTCTCCCCGCTCCCGCCCTCTTGAAATTCCCGGATCGCGCGATCGTGGAGGGAGGCCAGGGTCGAACCGGGCCGGTCGCTGTGCAGAGTGGCTGCGCCGGCCCGGTCGGACAGGCCGAGGTTGACGGGGCGGCAACGGCCGGGATAACGCGCGGCCGTCTCCTGCAGCGCGCGGAACGCCGTCGGCGACGGTTCGAAGGACCAGACGGTTGCGGCGGGAAAGCGTTCGAGCGCCGCCGCCGTGTAAACCCCGACGTTGGCGCCGACGTCGAAAATCACAGCTTCGGCGTCGGCGACGCCGCGCCGCTTCAGTTCGCCCTGGATGTAGCGGAGGACGCCGGCCTCGCCCGAGGTCTGGATGTCGGCGTCGTTGACCAGACCCATCCCCTTCAGGGCCTGCCGGTGGATCGCGCGGAAGAAATCCTGCTGGCCGGCCTTTCCCTGATGCTCCGCGACGTAGTCGGCGAGGGCGCGGAACAGCTCTTCAGGGGTCATGGCGGCGTGGTCTCCGGCAGCGGCGGACCGGCAGTGTAGCCGCCGCCGCCCCGCCGCGCCTCAGAAAAGCCCGTTCAGCAGAGACCCGCGCCCGCTGTAGCCGCTGCTTCCCCCGGTGAGGATGCCCAGCGCCCCGGAACTGGTCGTCGTGCCACCGGTCAGCAGGGAGGTCAGGCGCTGAAGCTGCGGCGTCTGCTGGAGCGGGTTGTCGCCCTTGGCCGGCTGCTTGGCGATGGTGTCGTAGTCCTTGCTGTAGTCGCCCATGCGCAGTTGGAGGCCGTAGTTCTTCTCCTCCTTGGCCTCCACGCCCTTGTCGCGGGAGACACGCAGCGTGTAGTCGCCGCGGTCGAGCGACAGGGTGCCCGCCTCGAACTTCTTGTAAGTGTCATAGGTGGCGCCGGCCTCGCTGTTGCTGTCGGCGATGATCTTGCCCTGCTTGTCCATCAGCTGGACGCGCACGCCGGTGTCGCCGACGCGGCCGAGGGCGACCTCGCCGGGCGTCGCCAAATTGAATTTGTAGAAATCCGCCGGGTCGTTGGCGGCCAGCGTGCTGAGCACGTTGAGGCGGCTGGTGTCCTTCACCAGCGTGCCGACGTTGGTGGCGAAGGGCGCGGCGTTCAGGGCAGACTTGCGGACGGTCTGCTCATACTCCTGGATGTTGCCGCTGGGCTTGGCGTCGGTCGCCTGCTTGGCCTGCTCCTGGACGCGCTTCATCGCCGCGTCGATGGACGTCTGAAGGCTCTGCGCCAAGCTGCTGATATCGCTCATTCCAACCATGGCACGCCCCTCCGACCGGCATTCTTCGCGTTTGTCGGACAGCCCCTTGCAGGCGGCGGGCCAAAAGGCTTTCCATGATTTTCAAAGGGTTGAGCCGGGGCTCCCACCGAAGGGGCCGGCAAGATCCGCACCCCGTCCGGCAGGAATTGCCGGGGTCACGCTTCCACCAGTGCGAATGTGTCGACATCCACCAGCCCGCGGTCGGTGATCTTCAGGTGGGGAATCACCGGCAGCGGCAGGAAGGCCAGTTGCAGGAAGGGCTCGGCCAGCGGGCAGCCCATCTCCTTCACCGACGCGCGCAGGCTGCGCAGATGACGCTCCACCGTCTCGAAGGGCTCCAGGCTCATCAACCCGGCCAGCGGCAGGGCCAGTTCACCGACCACCTTGCCATTGCGAACCGCGACGAAGCCGCCCTGCAACTCGATCAAGCGGTTGACGGCGATGGCCATGTCCTCGTCCGACGCGCCGACCACGCAGATGTTGTGGCTGTCGTGCCCGACCGAGGAAGCCAGCGCGCCCTCGCGGATGTGGAAGCCGCTGGCGAAGCCGCGCCCGACATTCTGGTTGGTGCCGTGGCGGGCGAAGACGCAGATCTTCAGGATGTCGCGGTCGGGATCCGCCACCAGCC
This sequence comes from Azospirillum sp. TSH58, assembly GCF_003119115.1. Classification (NCBI taxonomy): domain Bacteria; kingdom Pseudomonadati; phylum Pseudomonadota; class Alphaproteobacteria; order Rhodospirillales; family Azospirillaceae; genus Azospirillum; species Azospirillum sp. TSH58. The sequence continues at coordinate 1,506,254 of NZ_CP022367.1, read as the reverse complement.
TGCCGTTCCTGGCCGGCACCTCCAGCCGCAGATGGGCGGTGATGATCTTGCCGGGCAGAACCCCGATCACCGACTGGACGGAGCCGCGGGCGGGCACCGCGAAATCCTCCGCCGTCACCGGCTGCAACTTGACGGAGCGCAGGCCCACCGGGCTGACCGCCGGTCGCCCGGCGAAGGTCTCCGGCGTCACCACGCGCCCGTTGCGGATGACCCGGTTGACCGCGCAGTCCTCCAGATCGTCCAGCAGGACGAGGTCGGCGCGCTGCCCCGGGGCGATCAGCCCGCGGTCGAACAGGCCGAAGCCGCGCGCCGCCGACCATGTGGCCGCGCGGTAGACATGGGCCAGCGGGGCGCCGAGCCGGATCGCGCTGCGGATCAGATGGTCCATGTGCCCCTCCTCGGCGATGTCGAGGGGGTTGCGGTCGTCGGTGCAGAAGCCCAGGAAGGGCGAGGTTTCCGGCTGGATCACCGGGGCGAGCGCGTGCACGTCCTTCGACACCGACCCGTCGCGGATCAGCACCTGCATGCCCTTGCGCAGCTTCTCCATCGCCTCCGGGGCGCTGGTCGTCTCGTGGCAGTTGCGGATGCCGCAGGACAGATAGGCGTTCAGCTCCCGCCCGCTGAGCAGCGGGGCGTGGCCGTCGATGTGGCGCCCGTCGAAGGCGGCCAGCTTGTCGAGAACCCCGTCCACCTTGTGGAAGACGCCGGGGAAGTTCATGAATTCCGCCAGCCCCAGCACCTTCGGGTGGTCCTTGTGGCGCAGCAGGTCCGCCGCCTCCAGCCGCGCGCCGGAGGTCTCCAGTTCCGTCGCCGGAACGCAGGAGGAGAGCTGCACCCGCAGGTCCAGCGCCGTCCCCTCGGCGCAGTCGAGGAAGTAGCGGAGCCCCTTCTCGCCCAGCACGTTGCAGATCTCGTGCGGGTCGCAGATGGCCGTGGTGGTGCCGCGCGGCAGGACGCAGCGGTCGAACTCCAACGGCGTGACGCAGGTGGATTCGCAATGGACGTGGGTGTCGATGAAGCCCGGCACGACGGTCAGCCCGCGCCCGTCGATCTCCTCCACCCCGTCGTAGGACTCGTAGGTGCCAACGATCCGGTCGCCGCACAGGGCGATGTCGCCCGCGGCGGTCTCACCGGTGACGACGTTGAGGAAACGGGTGTTCTTGATGACCAGATCGGCCCTCGTCTCGCCCAGGGCCTGGCCGATGCGCGTCTTCAGATCGTCCCGGGTGACCGCCATCGCTCCGCCTCGTCCTGACCATTCCAATTCTTCTTTAGGTAAATGGCCGGACGGGACCCTTCAATCGGATTTTCCGTAACATCAGGTTGCGCGGTCAGTCACTCGGGCGACTCGCCAGTTCGATCATCGGTCCGCTGCCGCGGTAGTCCGGGTAGTTCCAGTAGGTGCGCGGCTCCAGCCGGTAGGCCGGAAGACCGCCCAGCGTGTAGACCGGCCCGCTTCCGCCATAGCCGACCACATAATCGCTGCCTTGGGGCGAGCCGCCCTCCCCGCAAGCCGTCAGAGTCAGAAGAAGTGCGGCAACGAAGAATTGAGCGCTCTTTCCGATGATGGCTGCGATGGGTTTCATGATCCACCTGCCCGGTCCGACGCGTTGCGCCCCTATGAAGATGAACACGCTGGAATTTTCAGTATTCCCGAAAAAAATAGTTCGTTGGAAAAACAATATGCGTTTCGTCTGGCTCAGACCAAAAGGTGGCGTGGCAACGTGTCATAGAACGATTTAACGCTTCGGAAACCAATGGGTACCTCATTATCGTCGGTCGCAGAGGTGGCACAAGACCGCCGCAATGGGGACGTCCAAGCATGTTGAAAGCGCTTAGGAATCTAAGGATCGGGCCGAAGGTCTATCTTCTCGTGGGTCTGCAGGCGGCGGTGGCCGCGGTGACCGGCCTGATGGGGCTGGCCGCCATGCAGGATCTGGCCGGCAAGTCGGAGGCCATCGAACGCGCGTCGGACCGGCAGGTGCTCGGCGAGCAGCTCAACGGCCTCGTCCTGGCCGTCGTCATGGATTCGCGCGGCGTCTACATGGCCCGCGACCGGGCCGAGGTGGACAAGTTCGGCAAGCCCCTGCTGGACAGCCTGAGCACCCTCGGCGAGCGGCTCGGCACCCTGAAGCGCCTCACCCCGGCGGAGGGGCAGGCCGCGCTGGCCCCGGTGGCGGCGAAGGCCGAGGAGTTCATCCGCTTCCGCACGGAGCTGGTGCGCCTCGCCCGCGAGAAGGGTTCGGCGGAAGCCCGGACCTACGGCGACAACGACGCCAACCGCAGCAACCGCCAGGCGCTCAACGGCGCGATCCAGACGCTCAGCGCCGACCAGGACGGCATGATCGACCGTCTGCACAACGAGCTGGAGTCGGCACGCCAGCATTGGACCACCATGATGCTCGCCTTCGGCATCGGAGGCGTGCTCTTCGGCGTTCTGCTGGCCGTTCTGGTCGCCCGCGACATGATCGCGCGCCCCATCGCCCGCATGACCGCGGCGATGAAGACCATCGCCGCCGGCAACACCGGAGCCGAGGTGCCCGGCACCGGCCAGGGCGACGAGGTCGGCGACATGGCGGAAGCCGTTCTGATCTTCCGCGACGGGCTGCGCCGCGCCAACGATCTGGCCGAGCAGGAGCGCCGCGAGATCGACGTGCGCCGCCAGCGCCAGGAACGGCTGGAGTCCCTGACCCACGGCTTCACCCAGAAGATCGAGGGTCTGTGCCGCACCCTGAACGGGGAGGCCGACAACATCCGCAGCAGCGCCGAATCGCTCACCCACTCCGCCGCCGACGCCTCGCGCCGCAGCTCGACCGTCGCCGCGGCGGCGGAACAGGCCACCGGCAACGTCCAGACCGTGGCGGCGGCGACCGAGGAACTGTCGGCCTCCATCGGCTCGATCAGCCAGCGCCTCGGCGAGGCCGCCCGCATCGCCAGCGAGGCGGAGCGGGAGGCCCAGCGCACCAACAGCACCATCCAGGGCCTCGCCCAGGCGGCGGAGAAGATCGGCGCGGTGGTCAACCTGATCACCGAGATCGCCAGCCAGACCAACCTGCTGGCGCTGAACGCGACCATCGAGGCGGCCCGCGCCGGCGAGGCGGGCAAGGGCTTCGCGGTGGTGGCCCAGGAGGTGAAGAGCCTCGCCAACCAGACCGCCCGCGCCACCGAGGAGATCTCCGCCCAGATCGTCGCGATCCAGAGCGAGACCCAGCAGGCGGTCGGCGCGATCAGCGGCATCGTCGGCACCATCGAGCGGATCAGCGACATCAGCACCAACGTCGCCGCCGCGGTGGAGCAGCAGGGCTCCGCCACCCAGGAAATCGCCCGCAACGTGCAGGAGGCCGCCATCGGCACGCAGGAGGTCTCCTCCACCATCTCCGGCGTGTCGCAGTCCGCCGACCACACCGGGGAGGCCGCCGGCGGCCTGCTGAGCGCCGCCAAGGGCCTGTCGGTCCACGCGCGCACCCTGCAATCCGACGTGGACGATTTCACCCGCCAGATGAAGGCGGTCTGACGCCCTCCCTCCTCCTCTCCGGCTTTCGTGCCGGAGAGGAGGCATTTCCCGACGCATCCTTTCCACTGATGCGCCCCCGGCGTTCGAAGCTTACCCGCCTCATACCCCATTTGATGTAGATCAATGCCGCGCCCGCATCGAAACTGGTGCAATGCCGGCGAGCGTTTCGCGCCCAAATACCCCTACAATCGATAGGGATTACGCCGCACCATGGGTTTCCCGCCTCGGGTTCCCCAGGACGCGCCGTGGCGTGCTGCGCATCCGGCGTCCGGCAACCGGGCGGCCAGCGGATCAATGCAAAAGGGTCTTTGGGGGAAAGTCATGCCCGACGGACATGTGGATCTCGACGCCGAGCACATCGGCGATCTCGACGAGTATGAGGGTGCGCTGGCCGGCCTGTCCCGCCGGGAATTCCTGACCTACTGCACGGGCGTGGCCGCCACGCTGGGCCTGTCCCCCGCCTTCGGCGTGAAGATCGCCAACGCCGCCGTGGCCGCGCCGCGCCCGACGGTGATCTGGCTGTCGGGCCAGGCCTGCACCGGCTGCACCGAATCGCTGCTGCGCACCCACCACCCGTCGCTGGAGACGCTGATCCTCGACACCATCTCGCTCGACTACAACGAGACGCTGATGACCGGCTCCGGCCACCAGGCCGAGAACTGGAAGCAGCAGGCGATGAAGGACAATTGGGGCAAGTACCTGATGGTCACCGACGGCTCCATCCCGACGAAGGACGGGGGCGTCTACTGCAAGGTCGCCGGCAAGACCTACAAGGACGCCGTGCTGGAGTGCGCCAAGGGCGCCGCCGCGGTCATCTCCATGGGCTCCTGCTCCTCCTGGGGCGGCTGGCCGTCGACCGGCGTCAACCCGACGGGCGCCGTCGGCCTGAACGAGATCATCAAGGACAAGCCGGTCGTCTCCGTCCCCGGCTGCCCGCCGAATCCCTACAATTTCCTGTCGCTGGTCCTGCACTTCGTCGCCTTCGGCAAGCTGCCGGAGCTGGACGACAAGATGCGCCCGAAGTTCGCCTTCGGCCGGCTGATCCACGAGAACTGCGAGCGCCGCCCGCATTTCGACGCCGGGCGCTTCGCCATGGAGTTCGGCGATTACGGCCACCGCCAAGGCTACTGCCTCTACAAGCTCGGCTGCAAGGGTCCGGAGACCTACGCCAACTGTCCGTCCATCGGCTTCAACGACGTCGGCCAGGGTACCTGGCCGGTGGGCACCGGCCATCCCTGCTTCGGCTGCACCGAGAAGGGCGTCGGCTTCACCAAGGGCATCCATGAGCTGGCCTCGCTGAAGTCGGTGGCCCCGCCGAACACCTACCCGGCGGTCGCCGTCGAGAAGGGCGAGGGCATGTCCGCCGGAGCCGCGGCGGTGGTCGCCGGCATCGCCGGCGCGGCGGTCGGCGCCGGCGCCGTCATCTCCAGCCGGCTCGGCAAGCAGGACGCGAAGACCGAATCCTCCTCCACCGCCGCCGAGTGAGGTGACGCCATGTCGAAAAACATGATGTCGAAGAACAAGACATCGGGGGCATCGGTCTCGCGGCGCGGCTTCCTGCGGAACGCGGTCAAGGGCAGCGCGGCCGCCGCGGCCGCGGCCTGCACCACCGTGGTCGCCGCCCCGCCGGAGGCCAACGCGCTGCAGCGCCCGCCCAAGCCGCTGCCGCCCGACGCGGTCGGCCTGCTCTACGACAGCACGCTGTGCATCGGCTGCAAGGCCTGCGTGACCGCCTGCAAGGAGGTCAACCACATGCCGCCCGACGTCGGCGCGGCCCAGCAGGGCTGGAACGCCGGGGGCGGCGACAAGCCGATCTACGACAGCCCGGTGGAGCTGTCGGCGAAGACGCTGAACGTCATCAAGGCCTACAGCCACGGCACCGGCGCCACCAAGGACGCGGCGGAGAACGGCTTCGCCTTCATCAAGCGGCAGTGCCTGCACTGCGCCGATCCGTCCTGCGTGTCGGTCTGCCCGGTGTCGGCGATGACCAAGGACGCCAAGACCGGCATCGTCAACCACGACCCGAGCGCCTGCATCGGCTGCCGCTACTGCGTGCTGTCCTGCCCGTTCGGCGTGCCGAAGTACGACTACAACGACGCCTTCGGCGAGATCAAAAAGTGCCAGCTCTGCAAGCAGCAGCTCGCCAAGAACGAGCTTCCGGGCTGCGCCGACGTCTGCCCCACCGGGGCGACGCTGTTCGGCCGCACGGAGGATCTCAAGGCGGAGGCCAAGCGCCGCACCGCGCTGAAGGTGGGCGAATACACCCACTACCCGCGCGGCGACATCGCCGGCAAGGTCGGCGGGCCGCGGTCCGGCCATGAGAAGCTGGTGGAGGCGGCCTACCAGACGCACATCTACGGCGAGAAGGAGCTGGGCGGCACGCAGTGCCTCGCGGTGTCCGCCGTGCCGTTCGACAAGCTGAATCTGCCCACCAACGTGCCGGAGAACGGCTATCCGACCCTGTCGGAAGGCATCCAGCACACGCTCTACGCGGGCATGATCGCCCCCGCCACGGTGTTCGCCGGTCTCGCCTATCTGGCGCACCGCAACACCAAGAACCACACCGACGAGTGAGGGGGCCACGCCATGTCTTCGCAAGCTCATGAGCATCAGCCGCTCGGCGGCCGGGTCCTCACCCTTCCCTTCCTGATCTGCGCCGCGCTGGTCGCCGTCGCCGGCGTCATCCTGTTCCAGCGCTACACGCAGGGGCTGGCCGCCGCGTCGAACCTGAACGACGGCTATCCCTGGGGCATCTGGGTCGCCATCGACGTGGTGATCGGCTCGGCCTTCGGCTGCGCCGGCTACGTCATCGCGCTGCTCTGCTACATCCTGAACCGCGGCGAATACCACCCGCTGGTCCGTCCGGCGGTGCTGGCCAGCCTGTTCGGCTACGGCCTCGCCGGTCTGGCGGTGCTGGTCGATCTCGGCCGCTACTGGAACTTCTACCACATGATGCTGCCGTGGTACGCGCAGCCGAACTCCGTGATGCTGGAGGTCGGCCTGTGCGTGGCGACCTACACGCTGGTGCTGGTGGTGGAGTTCGCCCCGGCCTTCCTGGAACGCTTCGGCATCGAAGGGCTGCGCGCCAAGCTGAACCGGGTGCTGTGGGTCTTCATCGCGCTCGGCGTCCTGCTGCCGACGATGCACCAGTCGTCGCTCGGCACCATGATGGTCATCGTGGGGCACAAGCTGTCGCCGCTGTGGCAGTCGCAGATGCTGCCGGTCTTCTTCCTGCTGACCGCCATCCTGATGGGCTTCGCCATCGTGGTGTGGGAATCGGTGATGGCCTCGCTGAACTTCCGCCGCCCGATGGAGACGCCGGTGCTGTCGAAGCTGGCGGGGCTGATGCTGGTCGTCGCCTCGCTGTTCGTCGTCCTGCGCTTCGTCGACCTGATCGTGCGCGGCCAGATCGGCCAGATCTTCGGCGGCCCGCAGTCCGGCTGGTTCGTGGCGGAGATGGTCCTGATGATCTCCGGCCTCGCGCTGCTGATCCCCAAGGCCAACCGCAACCGGTCGCGGGCGCTGTTCCTGTCGGCCTCGCTCCTGCTGGCGGCGGGCATCCTCTACCGCCTGAACGTCTATCTCATCGGCTTCACGCCGGCGGTCGGTCCTTGGCACTACTTCCCCTCGGTCAAGGAAATCATGGTCACCGTCGGCGTCTTCGCGCTGGAGATCGCGCTGTATCTCCTCTTCGTGAAGAAGCTGCCCGTCATGCACGCCGTCCATCCCGAGCACGGCTGAGTTTAGGAGACTGTCGTTATGGCTCAGCGAGTTGTTGTTGATCCGGTCACCCGCATCGAGGGTCACCTGCGGGTCGATTGCGAAGTGGACGGCGGCAAGGTCACCAAGGCCTGGGCGTCGGGCCAGATGTGGCGCGGCATCGAACTGATCCTTCAGGGCAAGGACCCGCGCGACGCCTGGGTCTTCGCCCAGCGCATCTGCGGCGTCTGCACCACCGTGCACGCCATCACCTCCGTCCGCGCGGTGGAGAACGCGCTGAAGCTGGAGATTCCGCTCAACGCCCAGTACATCCGCAACATGATCCAGGGCGCCCACAACGTCCACGATCACATCGTCCATTTCTATCACCTGTCGGCGCTCGACTTCGTGGACATCGTGTCGGCGCTGAAGGCCGACCCGGCGGCGACCGCGAAGCTGGCCCAGTCGATCTCCGGCTGGCCGCGCAACAGCACCCAGGAATTCGCCACCGCCCAGAAGAAGCTGCAGGCCTTCATCAACTCCGGCCAGCTCGGCATCTTCGGCTCGGGCTACTGGGGCCACCCGGCGATGAAGCTGACGCCGGAAGCCAACCTGATGGCGGCGGCGCACTATCTCCAGGCGCTCGACTACCAGCGGCGCATGAACAAGGTGGTGGCCATCCTCGGCTCGAAGACCCCGCACATCCAGAACATGGCGGTGGGCGGCGTCACCAACCCGATCAACATGGACAGCCAGTCCACCCTGACGCTCGAAAAGCTGATGTACATCAAGCAGCTGATCGACGAGGTGGGCGACTTCATCACCCAGGCCTACATCCCCGACGTGGCGGCCATCGGCGCCTTCTACGCCGACTGGACGCAGTATGGCCGCGGCGTGGTGAACTACCTGTCCATCCCGGACATGCCACTGGACACCAAGGGCACCGTCTTCGCCCTGCCCGCCGGCTACATCGACAACGGCGACCTCGCCAACGGCTTCACCCCGATCAAGGACTTCCACGACCCCTACTTCGAGAAGGGCGTGAAGGAGAGCGTGAAGCATTCCTGGTACCAGGGCGGCAAGGGCCCTCTGCACCCCTACGACGGCGAGACGATCCCGAACTTCACCGACTGGCAGGACGACGGCAAGTACAGCTGGATCAAGTCGCCGACCTTCTACGACAAGCGCGCCCAGGTCGGCCCGCTGGCCAACGTGCTGGGCATGTACGCGTCGGGCCACCAGCGCACGCAGTTCTGGGTCAACGCGGTGCTGGACGCCGTGTCGGGCCATCTCGGCAGCAAGGTCGGCGTCGACGCGCTGCACTCCACCATCGGCCGCCACGCCGCCCGCGCGGTGCGCTGCGTGGTCCTGCACGAGGAGTTGCAGAACCAGTGGAAGCTGCTGATGGAGAACATCGCGAAGGGCGACACCAAGACCTTCAACAAGCCGGTGTTCCCGAAGGGCGAGATCCGCGGCTTCGGCTTCCACGAGGCGCCGCGCGGCATGCTCTCGCACTGGGTCGTGATCGAGAACGCCAAGATCAAGAATTATCAGGCGGTCGTGCCGACCACCTGGAACGCCGGCCCGCGCGACGAGGACGGGAACATCTCGGCCTACGAGGCGGCTCTGCTCGACAACCCGGTGGCGGTCGCCGACCAGCCGCTGGAGATCATCCGCACCCTGCACAGCTTCGACCCGTGCCTGGCCTGCGCCGTGCACCTGACCGACACGGAAACGAAGTCGCACTATCAGGTGAAGGTCGTCTGACCTCCGCCGCCTGACCGGCCGAAAGCCCCTCTTCCCCGCGGAGGAGGGGCTTTTCGCGTCACCACGCCGGCCGATTGATCCAGTTCACGGCGGGCCGCGCCGCTCCCGCTTCATCCTTCTGTTTCAAAACCTTCGAACGGAGTCTCCGCGCCATGTCCATCCTCGTCCTCGGCCTCGGCAACATCCTCCTGATGGACGAAGGGGTGGGCGTGCGCGCCATGGAGGCCTTCGATGCCGCCTGGAGCGTGCCCGATCACGTCAGCGTGGTGGACGGCGGCACCTGCGGCATGGACATGCTGGACCTGATCGCCAGCCACAAGCACCTGATCGCCGTGGACGCGGTGAAGACCGGCGCCCCGCCGGCCACCCTGACCGTGCTGCGCGGCGACGAAGTTCCGGCCTACTTCAAGGGCAAGCTGTCGCCCCACCAGCTCGGCCTCTGCGACCTGCTGGCCTCGCTGCGCCTGCAGGACGAAGCGCCGGACAGCGTGACGGTGGTCGGCTGCGTGCCGATGGCGCTCGGCACCGGCCTGATGATGTCGCCGGAGATCGAGGCGGTGATCCCGCGGATGGTGACGATGATCGTCGAGGAGTTGGCCCGCCTCGGCGTGACCGCCACGCCCCGGACCTGAGCGTGGCGGCGCCGTTCACAGCAAGAATTGACCGTCAGCGGTCGGCCCATCAGCGGTCGGCCCATCAGCGGTCGGCACGGATCGGCCCGAACTCCACCGGCACCCAGGCGTACCCCTTGCCTTCGGTGCGGACATGGCCGATGCCGGGGAAGGGCAGATGGGCGCCGGCCACCCACAGCTTCTGCGCCGCGGCGTCGGCGAAGAGCTTCTTGCGGGAAGCGATGGCCTGATCCTTGTCGGCGTCGAACTCGATGACGACCTCCGGACGGGCGAACTGCACGGAGTGGCTGTGCACCACGTCGCCCCACATCAGGATGCTGCGCTCCCCCGACGTGAACAGATAGCCGCTGTGGCCGGGCGTGTGGCCGTAGGCCGCCACCGATTCCACGCCGGGAACCAGGCTGTCGCCGGGCTGATAGGGCTTCAGCTTGCCCGCCGCCGCGTAGGGCGCCACCGCCGCGCGGGCCATGGCGAAGAAGGGCTGGCTGTCCGCCGGGGCCTTGGCCGCCACCTCCTCGCTCAGCCAGAAATCGGCGTCGGCCTTGGCGACATGGACCGTGGCGTTGGGGAACAGCATGGCGCCGTCCGGACGCAGCAGGCCGTTGGCGTGGTCCGGGTGCAGGTGGGTCAGCAGCACCGTGTCGACCTGCTCCGGGCTGTAGCCGGCGGCGCGGATGTTGTCGGCGATGAAGCCCAGCGCCGGACCGAAGGCCTTGGCCGTCCCGGTGTCCACCAGGACGAGATTCGCGCCGGTGTGCACCAGGAAGGCGTTCACCGCCGTCTGGACGCCCGGCGTGTCGGCCAGGAACATCCGGGCGAGCAGGCTCTGGATGTCGTCGGCGCTGGCGCCGCTGAGGATCTTGCGGTCGAGGTCGATGAAGCCGTCATACAGCGCGGTGACCTCGAAGTCGCCGATGGCCATGCGGTAGAAGCCCGGCGCCTGGGTCCGCTGCTGGCCGGGCACCTCCGCCAGGGCCGGCGCCGCCGGAACCAGGGTGGCGCCGACGGGAAGGGCGACGGCCAGGGCGAGCAGGGCGTTGCGCAGAGAGGCGAAGATTGGCGGTGTCATCGGCGTGGTTCCCCTTCAGGACGGTCGGCGCCCAGCATGGCGGTCCCCGACGCGCCGGGGAAGCGTCCCGGGGCCGCCGCATCAAAGATTTGAATTCATTGCTGAAATTCGTGACCGACAAGGACTCGGGATCGGCTTGGCGGAAGAGCCGCCAAGCCGGGACACCGAATCGGGCCGCTCAGCGGTCGTTGCGGATCGGGCCGAACTCCACGGGAACCCAGGCGTAGCCATCCCCTTCGGTCCGGACATGGCCGATGCCCGGAAACGGCAGATGCGCGCCGCCGACCCACAGCTTCTGCGCCGCCGCCTCGGCCAGCAGCCTCTTGCGCGAGGCGATGGTCTGATCCTTGTCCACGTCGAACTCGATGACGACCTCCGGACGGGCGAACTGGAGGGCGTGGCTGTGCACCACGTCGCCCCACAGCAGGATGCTCTGCTCCTTCGAGCGGAACAGGTAACCGCTGTGACCCGGCGTGTGGCCGTAGGCCGCCACCGGCTCCACGCCCGGCACGATGCTGTCGCCGGGCTGGTAGGGCTTCAGCTTGCCCGCCGCCGCGTAGGGGGCCACCGCGGCGCGGGCCATGGCGAAGAAGGGCTTGAGCGGCGCCGGCGCCTTCGCCTCGGCCTCCCCGCCCAGCCAGAAATCGGATTCGGCCTTGGCGACCCGGACCTCGGCGTTGGGGAACAGGATGGCGCCGTCCGGGCGCAGCAGGCCGCTGGCGTGGTCCGGGTGCAGATGGGTCATCAGCACGGTGTCGACCTGTTCCGGGCTGTAGCCGGCGGCGCGGATGTTGTCGGCGATGAAGCCGAGCGTCGGCCCCAACGCCTTGGCCGCCCCAGCGTCCACCAGGACCAGATTCGTGCCGGTGTGCACCAGATAGGCGTTCACCGCCGTCTGGATTTCCGGCCGCTCCGCCTGGAACATGCGGTCGAGCAGGCCGATGATGTCGTCGGCCTTGGCGCCGACGAAATACTTGCGGTCGCGGTCGATGAAGCCGTCGAACAGCGCCGTCACCTCGAGATCGCCGATGGCCATGCGGTAGAAGCCCGGCGCCTGGGTCCGCTGCTGGCCCGGCAGCTCCGCCAGCGCCGGCACCGCGGGGGCCAGGACGGCACCGGCCGGAAGGGCAACGGCCAGGGTGAGCAGGGCTTTGCGCAGGGTGGGGAAGGTTGGCGTCATCGGCAGAACACGACTCTTGATTGGGATTCGGTCAGGGATAGCAACCAAATATAGGAACATGCGAAGGGTGCCCACTGGAAAGGAAGGGCGTCCTCGTAAAGTTTTCGGGACAATGAAAAGGCCCGGCGAATCGCTTCGCCGGGCCTTCCTTCCTGCCGGGCTTCTTGCCGCCCGTCCCTATCGCGCTTCCGGCGATCAGCCCAGCGCGAGCAGCGCCACGCCGGCCAGACCGACCACGGCGCCCGTGCCGCGCAGCGCCAGGGCGCCCTTGCGGCCTTCCACCAGACGGCGCAGCGACAGGGCGGCGCCGATGCCGGCACCGTGCAGCAGCGCGGTCGACAGGGCGAAGCCCAGGCCGTAGAGCAGCGGCTCCGCCGCCTCCGGCATCTCGGCACCGTGGGCGTGGCCGTGGAACACGGCGAACAGGGCGACCACGCCGGCGGAAGCCAGCAGCGGCAGGCGGGACTGCAGGGCGATCAGGGCGCCCAGGGCGACCACGGACAGGACGATGCCAAGCTCGACCTGCGGCAGGTCGATGCCGGCCAGACCCAGCAGGCCGCCGCCGATCATCGCGCCGACAAAGGCCACCGGCAGCGCCCACAGGGCCTTGCCGCCGCGCTGCGCGGCCCACAGGCCGACGGCGACCATGGCCAGCAGGTGATCCCAGCCGCCGACCGGGTGCAGGAAGCCATGGACGAGCCCGGCGTCGTGGGCGCCGAAGGTGTGGGCGAGCGCCGCGTTGGGCAGCGCGGCCAGGGCCGCCGCCGCGGTGGCCGACGCGAGAGCGAAACGTTTCATCCGTGAAAACCCCTGCTGTATCGTTGAACGGCGCACGACCGACCCCTACCCCATCGCGCGCGAAGCGGTCGCCACTTTAGCAGAACCGTTCCGATTGGAAATGGCGGAGCGCCATGAAATTACGTCGGACCGCATGTTTGACGCACATCAATGTGCGGATTCAACCCCCGGTCAAGATGCCGCAGTTGAACGGACAGCAATCCGATGAGTTGGCTTCCCCGCGTGAGGGCGCGCGCATGTGTCTCGGCATTCCGATGCAGGTCCTGGAGACCGACGGCTTCACCGCGCGCTGCGCCGGCCGCGGCGAGGAGCGGCGCGTCAACGTCATGCTGATCGAGGAGGTCCCGGAAGGCGGCTGGGTGCTGGTCCATCTCGACCGCGCCGTCCGCCCGCTGGAGGTGGATGAGGTGGAGCCGCTGAACCGCGCGCTCGACGCCATCCTGCTGGCCGCGCAGGGGGAGAACGTGGACCACCTGTTCGCCGACCTCATGGGAAAGGTGGACGCGTGATCCCCGGCGCCCCCGAGGCGGGTTTCGCTGCCGACGCGCGCCCGTCCTGCGGGGCTTGCGGCGCGGTCTACGACCCCGCGGCGGGCGATCCGGGACGGGAGGTGCCGCCGGGAACGCCCTTCGGCGGCCTGCCGGACTATTGGCGCTGTCCGGGTTGCGGCGGCCCGCAGCATGGCTTCACCGTCGTCGCACCGCCGGACGGCGATCCCATGGACGCGCGCGTCGCCGCCCTGACCGCCAGCTACCGCCTGATCGCGGAGCGCGACATGGCCGGCGTTCCCATCTGCAACGCCGCCCTGGCGGTGGAGGCGCTGGGGTTCCGCCCCCACGGGCCGGGCTGGATCGGCTGCGTCATCGCCCCCTGGTTCCTGAACGCCGTGCTGATCCCGCGCGATCCCGCCTCGTGGGCGGACCGGCGCGACGGCGACAAGGTGGACATCGCCCTGCCCTCCGGCGCCTACCGCTTCACCGCGGCGCGGGTGGGCGTTCTGGGGACCTTGGCGGTGATCCCGCTCGCCTCGGCGATGAACGTGTTCACCGATCAGCCGGACGCCCGCGCCGCCGCCGCGCTGGCGCTCGACCATCTGATGCGGGAACCGCAGCAACCGGCGCCACTGACCGAACCGTCGCCGGCAAGCGATGCGGAGGCGGCGAAGCCCGCCCTGTCCCGCCGCTCCCTGTTCGGAAGAGCGCGCCGATGAGCGGGACGGGCGCCGGGCTGGAAGGCAGCGTGGCGGTGCGGCTGGAAACCGCTGCCGGGCGGTTGCGCGCCGTGTCGGTGCAGGTCCGCCGCCCCTCCGCCGCCCGCGCCCTGTGCGGACGCACGCCCGACGAGGCGATGCGCCTCGTGCCGCTGCTGTTCAGCCTGTGCGGCACCGCCCAGTCGCTGGCTGCGGCGGAGGCTTTGGAGGGAGCGCTCGGCCTCGACGCCCGGCCTCACGCTGCCGCCCGCGCCCTGCTGGCCGACGCGGAAGCCGCGACGAACCACGCCTGGCAGGTTCTGATCGACTGGCCGGCGCGGCTGGGCGAGGCGCCGCAGCCCAGGGAACTGGCCGGTCTGCGCGCCGCGGCGGCGGCGATCCGTCCCGCGCTTTACCCGGCCCGCGACGGGCTGCGTCCCGGCGGCGGCGCCCTGCGGCCCGACCGCGCCGCCCTGACCACCGCCATCGCGGCCCTGCGCGACGGGCTGGAACGCGCCGTCTTCGCCGCCCCTCCCCCCGCCGGCATGGCGGAGCTTGAGCGCTGGGCCGGTGCGGGCGGGACGTCCGCGGCGCGGCTGATGCGCCGCATCCTGGCGCCGGACATGGCGGGCTTCGGTGCCTGCGGCGTGGCGGCACTGGAACCGCATCCGGCAGGATGGTTCGGCGTGCGGCTGTCCGCCGACGTGGCGTTTTCCGAGAGCCCCCGGCAGGACGGCGCCCCGGCCCACACCGGACCGCTGGCCCGCCAGAGCGCGCATCCGCTGGTCGCCGCGTTGCTGGCCCGGCACGGCTCCGGCCTCGCCGCCCACGCCGCCGCCCGGCTTGTCGAATTGGCCGGACTGGCGGAGCGTCTGACAGAGTGGTCGAACCGCCTGGAGGATGCCGAACCGGCTCCGGACAATGGCACCGCCCGGCACGGCGCGGGGAGCGGCGCCGTCGAAACGGCCCGCGGTCGCCTCGCCCACTGGCTGCGTCTGGAGGATGGCCGCATCACCGATTGCCGCATCGTGGCGCCGACCGAATGGAACTTCGCCGTGGACGGGCCGCTGGCCCAGGGCTTGGCCGGCGCTGCAGCCGATGACGCTCTGGCCGAGCGCGCGGGTCTCCTGGTGGCGGCGCTCGACCCCTGCGTGGCCTCCACCATCACGATTCAGGACGAGGACTGACCCATGCACGAGCTGGCGCTCAGCCAGGGCATCATCGACGTGATCCGCGATCAGGCCGCGGCCCAGGGATTCACGAGGGTGAAAATGGTGCGGCTGGTCATCGGCACCCTGTCCCACGTCGAACCGCAGGCCATCGCCTTCGGCTTCGACGCGGTCAGCCGCGGCACCATCGCGGAGGGCGCCGTTCTGGACATCGAACGCCCGCCGGGTCAGGCCTTCTGCCTGTCCTGCGAGAAGCCGGTCCCGCTCCCCGAGCGGTCGGACCCCTGCCCGGAATGCGGCGGCCACCAGCTCGTGGTGACCGGTGGCGAGGAAATGCGCGTCAAGGAACTGGAGGTGGAGTGATGTGCACGGTCTGCGGCTGCGCCGAAGGCGAAACGAAAATCGAAGCCGGCCACGCGCACGGCCATCATCACCAGCATGGTCATGACCATCACCACCATGATCATGAACACCACAGCCACGAGCATGTCGGCCCGGACGGCAAGGTCTACCGGCACACGCACGGCGACGACCACGATCATGGCCACGACCACGGCACCATCGACCTCGGCCGCGGCCCGGCGGGGACCGAGGTGCCGGGCCTGTCGCAGACCCGACTGGTCGCCATCGAACAGGACATCCTCGCCAAGAACGACAGCTTCGCCGCGGTGAACCGCCAGCTGTTCGCGGCCAAGGGCGTGTTCGTGCTGAACCTGATGTCCAGCCCCGGTTCGGGCAAGACGACCCTGCTGACCCGCACGCTGACCGACCTGAAGGGCCGCTTCCCGATGGCGGTGATCGAGGGCGACCAGCAGACCTCCTTCGACGCCGACCGCATCCGCGCCACCGGCACGCCGGCCATCCAGGTCAACACCGGCAAGGGTTGCCATCTCGACGCCCAGATGGTCACCCAGGCGGTGGGACGCCTGCCGGTGGAGACGGGCAGCGTCCTGTTCATCGAGAATGTCGGCAACCTCGTCTGCCCGGCCGGCTTCGACCTCGGCGAGGCGCACAAGGTCGTCGTGCTCTCGGTGACGGAAGGGGAGGACAAGCCGCTGAAATACCCGGCGATGTTCGCCGGCGCCGACCTGCTTCTGGTCAACAAGGTCGATCTTCTGCCGCACCTGACCTTCGACGTGGCGCGCATGATCGCCTACGCCCGCCAGTTGAAGCCCGACCTCCGCGTGATCGAGGTCTCCGCCACCGGCGGCCAGGGGCTGGAGGACTGGTACGGCTGGATCGAAGAGGGGCTTGCAAAGGCGGTCGCCGCGCGGTGAAGCGACGGCGCATCCGGGTCCGTGGGCAGGTGCAGGGGGTCGGCTTCCGGCCCTTCCTGCATGGGCTGGCGCACCGCTTCGCCCTGACCGGCTGGGTGCTAAACGACGGGGACGGCGTGCTGGCGGAAATTCAAGGCGACGCCGCGGAACGCCTTCTGGCCGCGCTGACGGAAGAAGCCCCGCCGTTGGCGCGGATCGACGCGATTGAGACGGTCGAGATTCCCGTCCAGTCCGGCGAGATGGGCTTCGCCATCCGTGCCTCGCGGCGCGGCGCGGTCAGCACCGGGATTGCTCCCGACGCCGCCGTCTGCCCGGCCTGTCTGGCCGAACTGTTCGACCCGACGGACCGGCGCTACCGCTATCCGTTCCTCAACTGCACCCATTGCGGGCCGCGCTTCACCATCACGCGCGGCCTGCCCTACGACCGGCCGCAGACCGCCATGGCGGGCTTCCCCCTCTGCCCGGACTGCGCCGCCGAATACGCCGACCCCGCCGACCGCCGCTTCCACGCCCAGCCGACCGCCTGCCCGGCCTGCGGCCCGCGCCTGTCCCATTCCATCGACGAGGTGCTGGCCGCGCTGCGCGGCGGACGGATCGTCGCGATCAAGGGGCTGGGCGGCTTCCATCTCGCCTGCGACGCGTTCGACGCGGCGGCGGTGGAGCGGCTGCGCGCGCGCAAGCAACGCAACGGCAAGCCCTTCGCCCTGATGGTCGCCAACATTGCCTCCACGGAACGGTTCGTGGAGGTCGGAGCGGCGGAACGGGCATTGTTGGAAGGGGTGGCGCGGCCGGTGGTGCTGTTGCGGCGGCGGGACGGCGCCACGACGCTTCCCGATTCCATCGCCCCCGGCCTCGCCTGGCTGGGGATCATGCTGCCCTACACGCCGATCCATCATCTGCTGTTCCACGAGGCGGCCGGACGGCCCGACGGCACGGCGTGGCTGGAGCGGCCGCAGGACCTCGCCCTGGTCATGACCTCCGCCAACCCCGGCGGCGAACCGCTCGCCATCGGCAACGCCGAGGCCCGGCGACGGCTGGCGGGCATCGCCGACCTGATCGTCGACCATGACCGCGACATCCTGATCCGCGCCGACGACAGCGTGATGCGGGTGGTGGCGGGCGCGCCGGCTGTCCTGCGGCGGGGGCGCGGCCATGTTCCGGCCCCCATCCGCCTGCCGCGCCCCGGACCGTCGGTGCTGGCGGTCGGCGGGCATCTGAAGGCCACCGTCTGCCTGACCCGCGGCAATGAAGCCTTCCTCAGCCAGCACATCGGCGACCTCGACAACGCGGCGACCCTGGATTTCCTGGAGGAGAGCGTCGCCCATCTGCGCGGCATCCTGGCGGTGGAGCCGGTGGCCGTCGCCCACGACCTCCACCCCGACTTCCAGAGCACCCGCTTCGCCGAATCGCTCGGCCTGCCGACGCTGCCGGTGCAGCATCACCACGCCCACATCGCCGCGGTGCTGGCCGAGCATGGCGTGGACGGTCCGGCTCTTGGATTGGCGCTGGACGGCTTCGGGCTGGGGGCGGACGGCGGGTCCTGGGGCGGGGAGATGCTGTTGGTGGAGTGCGCCCGCTTCACCCGCCTCGGCCATCTGGCGCCGCTGGCCCAGCCGGGCGGCGACGTGGCGGCGCGCCAGCCCTGGCGCATGGCGGCGGCGGCGCTGGCCCGCATGGGGCGCGGCGCGGAGATCGCCGGGCGCTTCGCCGCCTGCGGCCCGGCCGACGGCGTGCGGCGGATGATCGAGGCGGGCATCAACGCGCCGCCCACCAGCTCCTGCGGACGCTGGTTCGACGCCGCCTGCGGCCTGCTGGGAATTCGTGCCGTCGCCGGCTTCGAAGGCGAGGCGCCGATGGCCCTGGAATCGCTGGTCCGCCGCCCCACGGTGCTGGAGGGCGGCTGGCGGATCGACGGCGGCGTGCTGGACCTCACCCCTCTGCTGGAAAGTTTGTTGCAGATCAATGCGCAGGAGGGGGCGGACCGGTTCCATGGCACCCTGGTCGCGGCGCTGGTCGCTTGGGCCATGCCGGAGCTGGCGGCGCGCGGCCTCGACCGCATCGCCCTGTCCGGCGGCTGCCTGATGAACGCCGTTCTGGCGGAGGGGCTGACCACCGGCTTTGCGGCGCGCGGCGTCACCGCGCTGCTGCCGCGCCAAGCGCCGGCCAACGACGGCGGGCTCGGCCTGGGACAGGCCTGGGTCGCCATGCAGAGTTTGCTTCAGGAAGGACCGCCCCCATGTGCCTCGCCGTCCCCGCCCGCGTGATCGAGCTTCTGGAGGACGACCGCGCCACGGTCAGCCTGGGCGGGGTGAAGGTCGCCTGCTCCCTGGCGCTGGTCGAGGGGGTGGCGGTGGACGACTATGTGATCGTCCATGTCGGCTACGCCCTGTCCAAGCTCGATCCGGAGGAGGCGGAGCGAACACTCGCCCTGCTCGCCGAGACCGGCACCGTGCCGACCGCCGCCTGATTTTATGGACCCCGCCATGACCGACCGCCGCCTCTTCACCCGTAAGCTCGACCTCGCCCGCGGCACCGTGGACATGAGCCATGGATCGGGCGGCAAGGCCATGGCCCAGCTCGTGCGGGAGCTGTTCGCCGCTGCCTTCGCCAACCCGCTGCTCGACCAGGGCAACGATCAGGCGGCCTTCGACCCGCCCGCCGGGCGCATGGTGGTGACGACCGACGGCTTCGTCGTCTCCCCGCTGTTCTTTCCCGGCGGCGACATCGGGTCGCTGGCCGTGCATGGCACGGTGAACGACGTCGCCATGGCCGGGGCGGTGCCGCTCTACCTGACCGCCGGCTTCATCCTTGAGGAAGGCTTCCCGCTGGCCGACCTGAAGCGGCTGGTCGACAGCATGGCCGAAGCGGCGCGGGAGGCCGGGGTGTCCATCGTCACCGGCGACACCAAGGTGGTGGAGCGCGGCAAGGGCGACGGCGTCTTCATCACCACCACCGGCATCGGCGTGGTGCCCCCCGGCGTCGCCCCGTCCGGCGAGCGGGCGCGGCCCGGCGACGCGATCCTGGTCAGCGGCACCCTGGGCGACCATGGCGTCGCCATCATGTCCACCCGCGAGAATCTGAGCTTCGAGACGGACATCCGGTCGGACAGCGCGGCGCTGCACGGGCTGGTCGCCGGCATGGTCGCGGCGGTGCCGGACGTGCATGTGCTGCGCGACCCGACCCGCGGCGGTCTGGCGACGACGCTGAACGAGATCGCCCACCAGTCGGGAGTCGGCATGCTGCTGCGCGAGGCCGACATCCCGCTGAAGGCGGAGGTCGCGGCAGCCTGCGAACTCCTGGGGCTCGACCCGCTTTATGTCGCCAACGAGGGCAAGCTGATCGCCATCTGCGCGGCGGAGGACACGGAGCGCCTGCTGGCGGCCATGCGCGCCCATCCGTTGGGAAGCGAGGCCGCGGTCATCGGCACGGTGGTCGAGGACTCCCATCGCTTCGTGCAGATGGAAACGCGCTTCGGCGGCAAGCGCATCGTCGATTGGCTGTCCGGCGAGCAGCTTCCCCGCATCTGCTGAGCCTCCGCTTTTGTCGAAAGAGGCACCCCGTCGGCTCCAGCGCCGCCGTTCGGCGTACCGCGATGGAACTGCGGCGGATCATCCCGGCCGGGGGACCCCGGACGCGCCTCACGCGTTGCCTCCCCCGGAAGGCGGTCGTGTTTCCGCCAGCCGAATTGTGAGTACGGGGGATCGATGGGTATTCCGCAGTCCATCCAGTTGGGTGCTGCACCGCTGGAGCCGGCGACGCTTGCCGGCACGGCGTCCGCCGCGGACCTGGTCGCGCGCTTGCCGGCCATGGAACCGCTGCACCGCAACCGGGTGAAACGGGCCTTCGACCTCGTGGGTGCGGTCGGGCTGATCCTGTTCTTCGGACCGCTGATGCTGATCGTCGGGCTGCTCATCACGCTGGACGGTGGCCCGGCGGTGTTCGGTCACCGGCGCATCGGGACCGAGGGACGCGACTTCACCTGCTGGAAATTCCGCTCCATGGTGGTCAACGCGCCGGAGGTCTTCGAGAAGCTGATCGAATCCGACCCGGAGGCCCGTGCGGAGTGGGAGGCCACGCGCAAGCTGCGCAACGATCCCCGCATCACCTGGATCGGCCGCTTCCTGCGCCGCACCAGCCTGGACGAGCTGCCGCAGCTCTTCAACGTCCTGACGGGCGACATGAGCCTGGTCGGCCCGCGCCCCATCGTGCAGGAGGAGGTCGCGCGCTATCACGTCTGCTTCCCCTTCTACACGCGCTGCCGCCCCGGACTGACCGGGCTGTGGCAGGTCAGCGGACGCAACGACGTGGATTATGGCCAGCGCGTCCAGCTCGACACCGCCTATCTGCTGGGCTGGAGCCTGTGGGGCGACATCCGCATCCTGCTGCGCACGGTCGGCGTGATGCTCAGCGGAAAAGGTGCCTATTAAGGCGTAGAATCCCCGCGCCGCCGCCCTCCCCCGCCCGGAGAGTGGCGGCGCGGCGGGTGGAGACATATATCCTATCCTGCGCGAGGCGACGGGCCCCGCGGCACCAGGGGGCAGGATTTGAGATTGCCCGGTCAACGTGCTAGGTTGCGGATGGACGACCGGCGGGTCCGGCCGGATGGCCGTGTTCCGCCGTACGAACGCACATATGGACCGGCCTTCGACGTCCGGCAGGCGAAACCCCTGGTACAATAAGGCTTGCAGTCGCGTTGATGGCTTTGATTCCGCCGGCCGGGCCGGCCTGTCAAGAGGGGCGCAGGATGGCGAAACTGCTGGCGGCGCTGTTGCTGCTGATGGTGGCGATGGGACCCGCCTGCGCGGTGGTGCCCGCATCCCGCGCGGACACCAGCATCGCGCTGGACCATTACCGGCAGGAATTCGCGAAGGCCAAGGGCACCTCCTCCCTCCCCTCCCCGGCGGACCGCAACTATCTCCTCTTTTCCGACGTCCTGCGCCGCGTGCTGGCCGAACATGTGAAGCCGGGCACCCCGCAGGCCCTGGTCGAAAAGGCCGTCGCCGGCCTCCAGAAGAAGAAGAAGGAGGAGCCGGGGGCCACCGACCGGGTGCTGACCGAGGCGGCCCTGGACGCCATGCTCACCTCCCTCGACCCTTATTCGGCCTTCCTCGACTCCGAGCATTTCCGCTACATGCGGGAGCAGACCCAGGGCGAGTTCGGCGGGCTGGGCATCGAGGTGACGATGGACGAGGACAGCGGCCTGATCCGCGTCGTGTCGCCCATCGACGGCTCGCCCGCCGCCCGCGCCGGCCTGCGCACCGGCGACCTGATCGCCCGCATCGACGAGGCTCAGGTCAAGGGCATGAACCTGCGCGACGCGGTGGCGCGCATGCGCGGCCCGGTCGGCACCTCCGTCGCCCTGACCATGCGCCGCAACGGCGGGACCAGCGGCAACGGCGGCCCCGACGCGCCGTTCCGCGTGTCGCTGACCCGCGCGATCGTGAAGATCCAGCCCGTCCGCTACCGGCTGGAGGGTGACGTCGCCTACATCCGCATCGCCGCCTTCAACCAGCAGACCTCGCACGCGCTGGACGACGCGGTGGAGGACATGCGTCGGCAGGCCCACGGGCGTCTCGCCGGTGCGGTGCTCGACCTGCGCAACAACCCCGGCGGCCTGCTCGATCAGGCGGTGAACGTCGCCGACCGCTTCCTGGAGGCGGTGGACATCGTGTCGGTGCGCGGCCGCGATCCCGACGAGAACCGCCGCTACACCGGCACGCCGGGCGATCTGCTGGCCGGCCTGCCCATCGTCCTGCTGATCAACAGCGGGTCAGCCTCAGCGTCGGAGATCGTGGCGGGCGCCCTGCAGGACCACAGCCGGGCGCTGCTGTTCGGCACGCGCAGCTACGGCAAGGGGTCGGTGCAGACCATCTCGTCGCTGTCCGGCGACATCGGCATCCGTCTGACCACGGCGCGCTACTTCCGCCCGTCCGGCGGGCTGGTCGACTGCTTCGGCGTGTCGCCGAACCTGGAGATCAAGCCGGCCAACGACAACAGCGAGGAAACCCACCCCGACCCGGCGACCTGCGACCCGCACGCCACCCCGCCGCCGCCGCCGCGCGCCTGGCGGATCGAGGATCTGTGCCCGGACGTGGCCGCCGCCCCGTCGAAGCCGGACGCCGACCGTCCGCTGGACTGCGCCGTCGCCGCCATCCGCACCCGCCTGATGGGCACGCTGATCGGGCGGCCGTAAAAGCCGCCCCCCCCCACGAGATCAAAGACGGGATCGAAGACGGGATCAAAACAAAAAAAGCCCGCCGCTCCACTGGAACGGCGGGCTTTTTCTTTGTGCCCCGCGCACCGTCGCGCACCTTATGGGCGGATCACGACGGTGATGGGAATGGTGCTGCTTCCGCGACCGGACGTGCGGGGATGGGTCCGCCCCGCCCCCACCCGGCTGTTCGACGTCAGACCACTTCGACGCGCTGCGCTTCCGGACCCTTGACGCCCTGGCGGACGGTCACCCGCACCTGCTCGCCGTCGGCGAGCACGTCCAGGCCCGAACGCTCCAGAGCGCGGATGTGGACGAAGATGTCCTTGCCGCCGGTGGACGGGGCGATGAAGCCGAAGCCCTTGGACACGTTGAACCACTTCACGGTGCCGTCGACCGTCTCCTCGGCGCCGCCGCCGTAGCTGCTGCCACCGCCGTAGCCGCCGCCGTAGCTGTCGCTGCGCGGAGCGCGCGCCGCCGGGCGCGGGGACTCGCTGGCGGTCGAGGTGTCGACGTCGTGGATGGTGGCGACCTGCGGGCCCTTCGGGCCGCGGGACAGGTCACAGGTGATGGTGGCACCCTCGGGCAGGCTGTCGTGTCCGCAGAACTGCAGAACCGTGGAATGCAGGAAGGCATCCGGCGAACCGTCTTCGGGCGTGACGAAGCCGAAGCCCTTGGTCGCGTTGAACCACTTGACGGTGGCGCGGATGTTGCGCTGGGTGATCTCGGGAGCGCGGAAGCTGTTGCGCTGCGGACGGTCGAACATACGTGGTCTCATCTGTCGTGATAGGCCATGCCCCAACCGGCGGAACATGGCCCCCCGAAGATGATCCGTTCCGCAGCGCTTTTCAATTGAGATCGCGCGCGCCGGAAAGAAAGATTCGGCCAAAACACGGCCGAAGGCCGCCCGGGGGTCACCGGGCGACCAAAAATATCGCAATTGCTGCGAGAATCGGCGGATTGCCGGTCAAGAGCGGCCCCTCAGGACTGTTCCCTCAAGCCTGCGCCGTCAGGCCGCCCCGCAGCACTTCTTGTACTTCTTGCCGCTGCCGCAGGGGCAGGGATCGTTCCGCCCGACCTTGGGACCGCTGCGCGGACGGGCGCCCAGCGTGCCGTCCACATAGTACCAGCGGCCGTCCCGCCGGGTGAAGCGGCTGGTCTCGTGATGCTTCTGCGGCTTGCCGTTCATGGTGAAGTGGGCGACGAACTCGACCACGCCATCCTCGTCCTGCGCCCCGCCGGCCTCGGTGCTGCGGACCTCGAGTCCGGTCCACTGGCTGTTGGCGGCCCAGGTCTCGATCTCCTTGCGGTCGAAGTCCTCGCGGGTCTCCGGCAGCAGGGTCTCCTGCAGGTAATCGATCCTCCCGCAGGCAAAGGCCGAATAGCGCGACCGCATCAGCGCTTCGGCGGTCGGCGCCGGCGCGCTGCCGTCCAGGTAGGGGCCGCAGCAGGCGTCCAGGGGCTTGCCGGAACGGCAGGGGCATTCGGTGGTGGCGGTGGTGGTCATGACTTCCGGCCTCTCGATTTGAGGGCGCCATGCATAGCGCAGCCGGCGGCCTCCGCCAAGCGTCACGGCCGCCACACACCACCCACGGCAAATTCGCCTGAAGCGGATCGGCATTCGCGCTAAACTCCATGGAACGCGGGCTGGCGGCCCGGAGCGCCCGGAGCTATGGAACCGGTGATGACGAGACGCGGACCCGACCTTCCCACGCGGCGCATCGCCGCGGACACCGTGCTGATCCGCCAGGGCGAGGCCGGGGACTGCGCGTGGCTGATCCAGTCGGGCGAGCTGGAGGTCCTGCTGGACGGCCCGGACGGCCCGCGCCGCCTGGGCAGCGTCGGCGCCAACGCCATCGTCGGGGAGATGGCCCTGCTGGACGACGGGCTGCGCAGCGCCACGGTGCGCGCCCTGACCAGCGTCGAGGCGGTGGAACTGTCGCGCGAGACCTTCCGCGCGCTGCGCGGCCGCTGCCCGCCGCTGGCCTCCTACCTGCTGGAAAGCCTCGTCGCCGCGATCCGCCGCAGCTACGGCCTGTCCCAGCCCGAGCGGCAGGAGGGCGGCGCCGCGATCCGCGCCTCCGATTCCTTCGCCACGGTGGCGGACCGGCGCATGTTCCGCAGCGGCCACAGCTTCTTCCGCCAGGGGGACGAGGGAACGGCGGCCTACCTGATCCAGTCCGGCTCGGTCGGCGTTCGGCGCGACGGGGCCGACCTCGGCGTTCTGGGGCCGGGGCGCATCTTCGGGGAGTTGGCCCTCCTCGCCAACCGGCCGCGCGCCGCCACCGTCGTTGCGCTGGAGGCCACGGTCTGCGAAATCATCCGCAAGGACCAGTTCGCCAAAGCCATCGAGACGATGCCGCCCATCCTGCGCTCGCTGACGCGCATCTACATCGAGCAACTGTCCGGCGGACGGTTCCTGCCCCACCACGCCGAACCCGCAAGAACCGACTCTCCATGACATCCAAGACCACCACCAAAGCCGTCCGCGTCAAGGTCCCCCGCCCGCAGCCCGACCTGTCCTTCGAAACCGCGCTGGGCCAGGGGCGGCTGGTCTGCGGCATCGACGAGGTGGGGCGCGGCCCGCTCGCCGGCCCGGTGGTCACCGCCGCCGTGGTGCTGCCGGCGGGCGGCCTGCCCGACGCCCTGGCCCGCGCCATCAACGACAGCAAGGCGCTGAGCCTGCGCGCCCGCGAGGCGCTGGAGCCGGAGATCCGCGCCCACGCCCTGGCCGTCGCCCTGGCCGAGGCGTCCGCCGCCGAGATCGACGCCCTCAACATCCACAAGGCCACGCTGCTGGCCATGAAGCGCGCCTACGAGGCGCTGCCCGGCGAGCCGCCCGCCGTCGCGCTGATCGACGGGAAGTTCAAGCCGGACCTGTCCTGCCTGATGGAGGCCATCGTCAAGGGCGACGGGCGCAGCCAGTCGATCGCCGCGGCCTCCATCGTCGCCAAGGTGGCGCGCGACCGCGAGATGATGCGGCTGGCGGAGCTTCACCCGGAATACGGCTGGGACCGCAACGCCGGCTACCCGA
Source organism: Azospirillum sp. TSH58 (assembly GCF_003119115.1). Lineage (NCBI taxonomy): Bacteria > Pseudomonadati > Pseudomonadota > Alphaproteobacteria > Rhodospirillales > Azospirillaceae > Azospirillum > Azospirillum sp. TSH58. Next base: position 1,480,715 of record NZ_CP022367.1, on the reverse strand, counting down.
CGCCGGAGCATCTGGAGGCGCTGCGCCGCCACGGCGTGACGCCCCACCACCGAGTCACTTTTGCACCAGTCCGCGCCCAAATCGAACGGGCCGGCTGACCGCCGCGATTCCGGCACAAGAAATCAGTTGACGGCGACTCGGCGGCGAATCATTGTCCCAACGACTGATTCGCTGTTTTGGTTTCGTCAATGCTCCCCCTGAACAAAATTCTCGTGGGCGATTGCATCGCCCTCATGAATGAAATGCCGGCTGAATCGGTAGACCTTGTCTTTGCCGATCCGCCTTATAACCTCCAGCTGGGGGGCGAACTCTTGCGTCCGAACCACTCCCGTGTTGACGGAGTGGAAGAGGACTGGGACAAGTTCGAGGATTTCGAGACCTACGACCGCTTCACGCGGGACTGGCTCGCCGCGGCCCGCCGCATCCTGAAGCCCGAGGGATCGTTGTGGGTGATCGGCAGCTACCACAACATCTTCCGTGTCGGCGCCACGCTGCAGAATCTGGGCTTCTGGATTCTGAACGACATCGTGTGGCGCAAGACCAACCCGATGCCGAACTTCCGCGGCACGCGCTTCGCCAACGCGCATGAGACCATGATCTGGGCCTCGCGCGAGAAGGATGCCCGCTACCGCTTCAACTACGACGCCATGAAGGCGCTGAACGACGACCTGCAGATGCGCAGCGACTGGCTGCTGCCGATCTGCAACGGCGCGGAGCGCCTGCGCGACGAGGACGGCCGCAAGGCCCACCCGACGCAGAAGCCGGAATCGCTTCTCTACCGCGTCATCCTGTCCTCCTCCCGCCCCGGCGACACGGTGCTGGACCCCTTCTTCGGCACCGGCACCACCGGTGCCGTGGCGAAGCGGCTGGGCCGCAACTGGATCGGGCTGGAACGCGACCCGACCTACGCCAAGGCCGCCACCGCCCGCATCGAGGCGGTGGAGGAGGCGCCCGACGCCGCCGTCCTGGACACGCCGCCGAAGCGGTCGGCCCCGCGCATTCCCTTCGGCTGGGTGGTGGAGCGCGGTCTGCTCCGTCCGGGCACCACGCTGTTCGACCATCGCCGCCGCGTGGCCGCCCGCGTGCGCGCCGACGGCACGCTGATCGGGTCCGGCCCGCGCGGCGACCATCGCGGGTCCATCCATCAGGTGGGGGCCGCGATGGCCGGCCTGCCGGCCTGCAACGGCTGGACCTTCTGGCACTACGAGGATGGCGGCGATCTGCGTCCCATCGACGTGCTGCGCGAGCGCATCCGCTCCGAAGCCTCCGCCTGATTTTCGGCACCGAACGTGAACCGGGGCGGCCGTTGACGCCGCTCCGTTCCCGCAAGTTCGGCATCGGAGCCCTTCACCGATCGCCGCCCGCATGCCTTGGCAGGACGGGGACGGCGTGATAGGCGTGTGCGCCATGAACAAGCTCTTCGCCACCGTCACCGCTCCGGCGCCCCGTTCGGCCCCGGCGGCGCTTTCCACCCGTTGCTTCGTGCGCGATCTGGTCATGGATGCGCTGATCGGCGTCTATGCCCACGAGCGGATCAAGCCGCAGCGCATCCGCCTGAGCCTCGACCTGGAGATCGCCGCCCCCGGCGTCACCGGCGAGGACATGGCGGCGGTGGTGAAGGGGCTGGTCAGCCAGGGCCACGTCACCCTGATCGAAACGCTGGCCGAACGGATCGCCGAGCGCTGCCTGTCCGACGAGCGGATCGCCAGCGTCAAGGTGCGGGTGGAGAAGCTGGACGTGTTCCCGGACGCCGCCAGCGTCGGCGTCGAGATCGAGCGCGCCCGGGCCTGACCCGTCAGGCGGGTTCCGTCTCCTCCGCCGCGACGCGGCCGGCCGTGACGGCGGCAGATGGAATGGTGGCCGGCGCGCCGGATGACGCGGCCAATGGCAGATGGATGGTGAATCGGCAGCCGGCCCCCGGCTGAGACGCCACGGCGATGCGCCCGCCCAGAGTCCCCGTGACGATGTCGTAGACGATGTGCAGGCCGAGCCCGCTGCCGCCCTCGGCGCGGCGCGTGGTGAAGAAGGGCTCGAAGATGCGCTCGATCTGGTCCGGCGGAATGCCGCGGCCATCGTCGGCGACGTCCAGCACGACGCTCGTCGCGCCGGCGTGAGGCGGACCGCCGGTGCGCACGGTGATGGCGACGGTGCCGGGCGCATCGGGCCGGAAGGCGTGCAGCAGCGCGTTGATGACCAGATTCGACACGACCTGCGACAGGGCGCCGGGATAGCTGTCCATGACCAGCCCGTCCGGACAGTCCAGCGTCACCCGATGCCCGGTGCCCTTCAGTTGCGGGGCCAAGCTGCCGAGCACGCCGTCGAGATAGCCGCGCAGCTCGAACGGACGCCGCGCCTCCGACGCCCGGTCCACGGCCACCTGCTTGACGCTCTCCACCAGGGTGCAGGCGCGCTCCAGGTTGGTCAGGATGATGGAGGCCCCCTCCTCGACCCGGTCCACGAACTCCTCCAGATCGCGGCGGCGCAGTTGCCCATCGGTCATGCCGGTCTTGAACTGCCGTGCCTGCTCGGCAAGATGGCTGGTGGCGGTCACGCCAAGTCCGACGGGCGTGCTGATCTCATGCGCCGCCCCAGCCACCAGGGCCCCCAGCGACGCCAGCTTCTCCGCCTGGATCAGGCTCCTTTGCGTCCGGTGGAGATCGTGCAGCGCGCGTTCCGCCTCCTCCTTCGCGGCGAACAAAGTCTTTTCGGCGTATTTGCGCGCGGAGATGTCGCGAAGCGCCACGAACAGCGAGTCCACGCCGTCGTGATCCATCGCCATCGCCGACAGCGCGCCCCAGAAGGGACGTCCCTCGGCGGTTATCACCCGCGTTTCGATGTCGGGTAGCCGCCCGCGTCGGCGCACAGCGTCGGCGATCCCCTCCCAGTCTCCCGGCGCCTCCAGGAAACCCGGCATCGCCCGGTCCAGCAGGGCGGAGCCGGTGGTCTCCAGAAGGTCCGCGCTGGGCGCGTTGGCGAACAGGATGCGCCCGTCGGTGCGCCGCGCGATGACGATGGGAAAGGGCGAGGACTGGAGAATGGCGCTCAGCCGCCCCTCGTTCGCCCGCGACGCCGCGGCTTGGCGCCGCAACGCGCCGAACGCCCCGGCCAAACGCTCGACCGCCGCCCCGATGCGCCCGAACTCCTCCAGCGAGGCGGGCGGTGGCGCCACGGTTTCCGGTGTTTCCCGCAAGGCGTCCAGCGTGTCGCCGAGGCGCAGGAGCGGAGCCGCCACATGGCGCAGCAGCAGCGCCGTCACGCCACCCAGCAGCAGGATGACCGCCGCTCCCCCCACCAACCCGACCCACCATCCGCGCCCGCCATCGGTGGCAATGTGGTCCATCATGCCGAGCGCGGTGATGGCCGCGTCGCTCGGCAGGCTGGCGGCCAGCACTTCCAACGGTCGACGGGCAAGATCGCCGTCCGCCCGGACCTGGGCCAGCACGGACAGGCGGCCGCGCTGCAGGCCGGTCACCGCGCGCGCCGACGCGAAGCGGTCCAGGACGATGGCGAGGCGGTTGGGCTGCGCCGCCGGCCCCGTCCTCATGCTGGAGAGGCTGTCCAGGAGGCTTTGCTGGTTGCGCAGCCGCTCAAGGACCTCGACGTCCAGCAGCGCGAGCTGGTCCGCCGTTTCGCCGGCCGCCGCCAGCCCGTAGAGCCGGCGCAGGTGGTACAGGTTGCTGAGAAAGGCGTAGTCCTGGACCGCCTTGTCCGGCTCCGCCAGCAGTGCCGTGGCCTCGGCCAGCGCGTCGTCCACCCCGGCCAGCTGCTCGCCGATGCTGGCGGACAGCGCGTCGAGCAGGTCGGCACGAAGGTTGCCGCGCCGCAAGGCGTTCATCGTCTGGTCGAGCTTGTCGAGCGCGCCGGCGTCCAGCACCCGGGCGAACCGGCCGGCCAACGCCTCCGCCTCGTCCAGGGCGGCGGCGCGGCGGGTTCGGTCGCGGCTGTTGAGGATCACCTCGGCCAGCCGGCCCAGGTCCGCAACGGCCAAGGCGTCGCGGTGCTGGGCGCCGGCGCGCGGCATGATGGCGGTGCGCGCCTCCTCCGCGATGCCGACGATGCCGAGGAAGGTCGATCCGACCACCGCCGTCAGCGCCCCCAAAGACAGCACGGCGATGGCGGCCAGGGTCATCGCCACGCCCCGCAGACGGGGTTTGCGCCCACGGCGGCCGGCCGCAGCTACCGCCGCCGCCGATGGATAGTCGGGAGGGCAGTCCGCACCACAGGCGACGGCTCGTCCGGCGACCGCCGCACCGGCCGCCGCCACGATGTCCGCGACCGCGAAGTCACCCGGCTCCACCGGCTTCCGATTGCCCATCCCACCGTCCCCGAGCACCATGAAGGACGCCGCGCGCTTGAAGGAACACCCCAGACGAAGCGATCCCAATGCGTTTTGCACGCTGCGGTAAGGTAGCCCGATCCGGCTTCATTCCTCCAGACGATTTTCCAAAATTCGGAGCCGTCGAGCCCTGGCGCTTATAAATTATCCGCAAGGATAACCGAGTGCGGCGCCGGAAGAGCGGCAATCTCCTGGATGAGTTTCTGCCGGAGGGCCTCGACAAAACTGCCGCGGTCCATCGCCGTCTTCACGAATGCATTCATGCCGCCGACGACGTTTTCCTGGTAGTACTCTTCCAGCCAGGGGAACTCGTCGAGAATGGCCAGGGCGTTGATGGTGATCCCCTGCCGCTCGACCCGGTCGCGGACGCCCGCGGGGTCCGGGCCGCTGTTGGAAAAGCCGTTCGACACGATGTCGATGACCTTGCGCGCGGCGTCGAAGCCGTTGCCGGCGAACAGCTTCGCCGACTCCTCGATGGCGTTGCCCAGCGCCGTGGAGTCCCCCTGGAAACCGCGCGGCGCCTTGTCGATCCGGGTCGCGAAGGCGCCCACCTCCTCAGCGCTGGTCAGGGGAGTCCAGGGCACCAGGACGCGCAGGCTGTGCGGGCCGGAGAAGACCACCAGGGTCGCCGCCACGCCGCCCGCGGTCACCGCGTCGCGGACGTCCGGATCGCGGAAGGCCGCGGCGTGGCCCTGCAACTGGAATTCCAGATCCCCGTCGGTGATGGAGGCCGACCCGTCCACGGCCAGAACCAGTTCCAGGGCGACGCGGCGTCCGGCGGGGGTCGGAACCGTCTTCGCCTTGGGCTCCGCCTTTAAGGAGGGCTCCGCCCGCAGGGGCCCGGCAAGCCATGTCCCGGCCAGGAAGGCCGGCAGGGCCAGGATCGTCCGCCGCCTCATATCGCTCCTTCCACCTTCCGTTCATGCGTGCGCCCCGTTCATGCGTGAGCCAGGGCGTGGCGCACCACCTTCATCATGACGGAGGGAAGGGCCTGACCGCCCAGCCGGTCCACCGGAACCCACAGCCCCTCGGCCATCCGCCAGTTGTCGCCGGCCTTGGCCGCGACGACCTCAAGGTCGAGGTGAAAATGGCTGAAAGTATGGCGGACCACGCCCGGCAGCCGGCGCCAGGACAAATCCAGCGGCGCCGCCGCGGCGATGTCCGCCTCGGTCGGCGCGTGGCCGGCCCAGGGGGTGGAGGGCACCTCGGTCATGCCGCCCAGCAGCCCCTCCTCCGCCCGGCGGCGCAGCAGAACGGCGCCCTCCGGGTTCAGCAGCCAGAAGGCGACGCCGCGCCGGGTCGGCTTGTCCGCCTTGGCGGCCTTGCGGGGAAGCTGCTCCTGGATGCCGGCGGCGCGGGCGGCGCACCAGTCCGACCAGGGGCAGAGCATGCATTTCGGCTTGCGCGGCGTGCAGACCGTGGCGCCGAGATCCATCATCGCCTGGGCGTAGTCGCCGGGCCGTTCGTCCGGCGTCAGGAGGGCGGCCAGCGCCCGCAGCTTGGGCTTCACGCCGGGAAGCGGCTCCTCGACGGCGAACACGCGGGAGACCACCCGCTCGACGTTGCCGTCCACCACCGTCGCCTTGTGGCCGAAGGCGATGGCGGTGATCGCCGCCGCGGTGTAGGCGCCGACGCCCGGAAGTTCCAGCAGGGCCACCTCCTTGTCGGGGAAGCGCCCTGCCCGCTCCGTCGCCACCACCTGCGCGCATTTGTGCAGGTTGCGCGCCCGCGCGTAGTAGCCGAGCCCGGCCCAGGCCACCAGCACGTCGTCCAGCGGCGCCGCCGCGAGATCGCGCACCGTCGGCCAGCGTTCGGTGAAGGCGCGGAAATAGGGTGCGGCGGCGGGCACCGTGGTCTGCTGCAGCATGATCTCCGACAGCCAGACCCGGTAGGGATCGGCGACCTCCCCCGGCTTGGCGCGCCAGGGCAGGTCGCGGCGGTTGTGATCGTACCAGGAGAGCAGCCGGGAGGCGGCGTCCCTGGGGGCGTCCCGAGGGGAGTCCTTGGAGGCGGTGTGGGGAGGCGTCGTCATGGCGGCAAGACATAGGGCGAACCCGGACGCTGATAAAGGGCTGCCGATGAAGGGGCACCCGCGGGGGCGCTGGCGAAGTCCCGCCCGCTTGCGCTAGGGTGCGCGGACCATCACCAGGAAGCCCTGACATGAACGGACCGCGGCGAATCGGCCAGACCGTCCCCGAGGTGGCCGGCAAGGCGCTGGGCAAGCGCGGGCTGGCCTTCGGCTCGCTCATCAACGACTGGCCGTCCATCGTCGGCCACCAGCTGAGCCTGCGCACCGCCCCCGACAAGCTGAGCTTCCCCCGCGGCAAGCGGGAGGACGCCGTCCTGCACATCCGCGCCATGGGCGCCATCGCGCTGGAGCTTCAGCATCTGGAACCGCAGATCGTGGAGCGGATCAACAGCTTCTTCGGCTACCGCGCGGTGGCGAAGATCAAGCTGATCCACGCCGCCCCTGTGACCATACAGAAGCCGGTGGCGCGCCCGCGCGACCTGACCATGGACGAGGAGCTGTCGGTGATGACCACCGCCGCGACGGTGGAGGACGAGGAGTTGCGGGCCACGCTGGAACGTTTCGGGCGGTCGCTGCTGGCCCGCCCGCGTCCGGCGCCGCGCCGCCGCTGACCATTGCGCGATACCCCCTGGGGCGGGAGCCGGCTCGGGCTGGGCCATACTCTTGCCGCAAAAGGGGAGTTTCGATTATACCATCAACATCTGGTAGGGATGAGGCCAAAGTGAACCGCAACCTTTTGGGCATCGTTGCTCTGATCGCGGTCGGCATGACGCTGATCATCGGGCTCGCCGTCGCCGGCTCCCGGCCGTCGAACGGGCAGACCCTGCCCGTGCAGACGGCACCGGTGCAGACGGCGCAGGCTCCCGCCCCCTCGACCGCCGATCTTCTGGCGGACCGGGTGCTCGGCAACCCCAACGCGCCGGTGACGATCCTCGACTATTCGTCGATGACCTGCCCGCATTGCGCCGCCTTCCACACCGAGACGCTGCCGAAGATCAAGGAAGCCTACATCGACACCGGCAAGGCCAAGCTGATCTTCCGCGACTTCCCCTTCGACCAGGCGGCGCTGCGCGCCTCCATGCTGGCCCGCTGCGCCCCGGCGGAGCGCTACTACCCGCTGCTCGACGTGCTGTTCAAGAGCCAGGGCCAGTGGAGCCGCGCCGCCGACCCGGTCAAGGCGCTGGCGCAGTACGGCAAGCTCGCCGGCATGAGCGAGCAGGTCATCAACGCCTGTCTGGCCAACCAGGCGCTGGCCGACGGGATCCTGCAGAGCCGTCTGGTCGGCCAGGACAAGTACAAGGTGGAGGCCACCCCGACCTTCGTCCTCAACGAGGGCGCGGCCACCATCAGCGGCGCGCAGTCCTTCGAGACCTTCGCCGCCGCCATCGACAAGCTGGTGAAGTAAGGACCGGGCAGAAGGCTTCGATCCCGTGCACTTCACGCGCCTCCGCCTGTCCGGCTTCAAGTCGTTCGTCGACGCCACCGATCTGGTGATCGAGCCGGGCATGACCGGCATCGTCGGCCCCAACGGCTGCGGCAAGTCGAATCTGGTGGAGGCGCTGCGCTGGGTGATGGGGGAAACCTCCGCCAAGCGCATGCGCGGCGACGACATGGACGACGTCATCTTCGGCGGCACGGCCAATCGTCCAGCGCGCAATCTGGGCGAGGTCGCCCTTCTCATCGACAACCGCACGCGCACCGCCCCCGCCGGCTTCAACGAGCACGACGAGCTGGAGGTGACGCGGCGGATCGAGCGCGGCAACGGCTCCGACTACCGCATCAACGGCAAGCTGGTGCGCGCCCGCGACGTCCAGCTCCTCTTCGCCGACAACGCCTCGGGCGCCGCCTCCCCGGCGCTGGTCAGCCAGGGCAAGGTCGGCCAGATCATCAACGCCAAGCCGCAGGACCGCCGCATGCTGCTGGAGGAGGCGGCGGGCATCACCGGCCTGCACTCCCGCCGGCACGAGGCGGAGCTGCGGCTGAAGGCGGCCGAAAGCAACCTCATGCGCCTCGACGACGTGATCGGGGCCATGGACACCCAGCTTCAGAGCCTGAAGAAGCAGGCCCGGCAGGCCGGCCGCTACCGCAACCTATCGGAACAGATCCGCAAGGCGGAAGCCGTGCTCTGGCACCTGCGCTGGATCGTCCACGAGGGCGAACTGGCCCGCGCCCGCAGCGCCTTCGCCAAGGCCGAGGGCGCGGTGCGGGAGCTGATGCTGGCGGTGACCCAGCTGACCACCCGCCGCACCGACGACGCCGCCGGCCTGCCGGAGAAGCGTCAGGCCGAAGCGGCCGCCGCCGCCGCCCTGCAACGGCTGGTCATCGCCAAGGAGCAGCTCGACGCCGAGGAGAAGCGGGTCGCCGAACAACAGCGCGCCCTGCTCTCCCGCCTGCAGCAGATCGCCGGCGACCTCGGCCGCGAGGAGGCTCTGGCCGCCGACGCCGGGGACGCCCTGGCCCGGCTGGAGGCCGAACGCGACCGCCTGCTGGAAGCCCAGGCCGACGAGGAGATGCTGGAGGAGGCCGCGCGCGAAGCGCTGGCCGACGCGCGGGAGGCTGTGGAGACGCTCGACCGCGAGCTGACCCGCCTGACCGAGCAGACCGCCGCCGACGAGGCCCGCCGCGCCGCCACCCAGCGGCAGGTCGCTGATTTTGAAACGCGGGCTTCCGGTCTCGCCAGACGTCTCGCCGAGCAGCAGGCGCAGCGCGACACGCTGGAACGCGAGATCGTCGCCCACGCCGATGTCGCCGAATCCGAATTGGCCGTCGAGCTGGCCGAACAGCGGCTGGAGGACGCCCGCGAGACCGCCGAACGGGCCGAGCGCGCCAAGACCGACGCCGAACCCGCCCAGGCCCGCGCCCGCGAGTCCCTGCAGGCCGCCGAATCCGCCCGCGCCAAGCTGAAGGCGGAGGAGAAGGCGCTGGCCGAGTTGCTCTCCGCCGGGGCCGGCGACCTGTTCCCGCCGCTGGTCGACGCGGTGACCGTCGCCCCCGGCTATGAAGGCGCCCTGGCCGCGGCGCTGGGCGACGCCCTGACCGCTCCGCTCGACGAGGCCGCCCCGATCCACTGGCGTCCTCTGCCGCCCTATCCCACCGCCGCTCCCCTGCCCGCCGGGGCCGAGCCGCTGGCCGACCGCGTCCAGGGACCGAAGGCCGCCGCCCGCGCCCTGTCGCACATCGGCGTGGTGGCCGACGACGCGGCGGGCGCCGCCCTGGCCGCCGGTCTCGCACCCGGCCAGACCCTGGTCAGCCGCGACGGCGGGGCGTGGCGCTGGGATGGGCTGACCGTCCAGGCCGGCGCGCCGACCGCCGCCGCCGTCCGCCTGAAGCAGCGCAACCGCCTGAACGAGCTGCGCGGCGAGCTGGACCTCGCCGACGAGCGGCTGGAGGTCGCCCGCGACGCCCTGGACGAGGCCAAGCGCGCCGTCGAGGAGGCCGCCCAGGCCGACCGCCGCGCCCGCGACGCGGTGCGCGAGGCCTTCGCCGGGGTGACCGCCGCCCGCGACCGCCACGCCAAGCTGGCCCGCGAGGCCGACGCCGCCGCGTCGAAGCTGGCGGCGCTGGTGGAGGGCATCGCGCGGCTGGAGACCGATCGGCAGGAGGCCGAGGCCGCCCTGGAGGCGGCGCGGGAGCTGCTGGACGCCCTGCCCGACCCGCGCGAGGGCCGCGACGCCGTCAACGACCGCCGCGCCACCCTGGCCGAGCACCGCGCCGTCCTCGCCGAAAAGCAGAACGCGCTGGACCGCCTGACCCGCGAGGCGCAGTCCCGCCGCCAGCGTCTGGCCACCATCCAGCAGGACGTCGCCTCCTGGGGCACCCGCTCCGCCGGGGCGGGCGGGCGGGTGGCCGAGTTGAGGGAGCGCGCCGCCGCCGCCGAAACCGACCTCGCCCAGCTGCAAAGCCGCCCTGCGGCGATCGAGGCCGACCGGCAGGCCCTGCTCGGCCGGATCAGCGAGGCCGAGCGCGCCCGCAAGCGCGCCGCCGACGCCCTGGCCGAAGCCGAGAACCGGCTGGCGGAGACCGAAAAGCAGCTGAAGCAGGCCGAATCCGGGCTTGCCGACGCCCGCGAGGCCCGCGCCCACGCCGAGGCGGCCGTGTCCGCGGCGCTGCAGAACGGCCAGACCCTGACGGAGCGCATCGCCGAGCGGCTGAACTGCCGCCCCGAGCAGACCCGTGCCGCCGCCGATCTCCCCCCCGACGAGGCGATGCCCGACGTGGCGGTCGTGGAATCGCGCCTCGACAAGCTGACCCGCGAGCGGGAGAACATGGGGCCGGTGAACCTGCGCGCCGAGATCGAGGCGGCGGAGCTGGAGACGCAGATCGGCACGCTGCAGACCGAGCGCGAGGATCTGGTCAGCGCCATCGCCCGCCTGCGCCAGGGCATCGCCAGCCTGAACCGCGAGGCGCGGGAGCGTCTGGTCGCCTCCTTCGACACCGTGAACCGCAATTTCCAGGAGCTGTTCATCCGCCTGTTCGGTGGCGGCAAGGCGCATCTGGAGCTGGTCAACGCCGAGGACCCGCTGCAGGCCGGGCTGGAGATCTACGCCAGCCCGCCGGGCAAGAAGCTGCAGGTGCTGTCGCTGCTGTCCGGCGGCGAGCAGGCCCTGACCGCGCTGTCGCTGCTGTTCGCCGTCTTCCGCTCCAACCCCGCGCCGATCTGCGTGCTGGACGAGGTCGACGCCCCGCTGGACGAGGCCAACGTCGGGCGCTTCTGCGATCTGGTCGAGGACATCGCGCGGGAAGGCAACACCCGCTTCCTCATCATCACCCACCACCGCCTGACCATGGCCCGCGTGGACCGGCTGTTCGGCGTGACCATGGTCGAACGCGGCGTCTCGCAGCTGGTCAGCGTGGACCTGCAGAAGGCCGAGGAGCTGCGCGGGGCGGCCTGATCACCCGCTCCGGTTATGGTGCGAACCCAACTTCGTAAAGAACCGGCCGATGATCCGACTTGATTGATGGCAAAACTTTGATTATTTTGCAACTGACGTCGCTGCCATGAATGGCATAGTCAAGTGTTCCTCCACTGTTTTGGGTTGGTTTATTCGGCGAGCATATCTTCGTATATTCTTCTAGAGATCGCCCATTTTCCAGATTTTCCTTTAAAATATCACTAGATAATGATGGTTCGTAATTGAAATCACCAACCGCTATCCATTTTTTATCGTGCATCTCGATCATGCTTTTTATTAAATTTTTAATGTATTTCGCCTTCTTTGTATCTTTATTTGATGCTGGCGCATGAACTGAATAAACTGGCAGACCGTAGTAAGTCAAACCAAGAACTGGTCTGTGGTAAATACTTTCTGTTATGTGTATATTCCTATCATCTCCATACACCTTATCCTTGTCTTTGCACATTATTCCAATAGAGCATCTGGAGTTTTCCCTCAAATCAACCACTCCATTCCACGATTCCAGCAGATCATCATAACTACTTTTTTCCCACTTCTTCATTTGATGCTCAACATAATCCTTCTTTTCTTTATCCTGATAAACAGAGCTTTGATCGTACACCGTCTCTATAAATAATTTTATTCTCTTAAGGTATTTTTTTGCGTCTCTACGCCGCCAATCACAATGGAACCTTTTATAGGATTCCAAGAATGTTGTTTCATGAAGGCCCCCAGCCTCCTGAACGCAGAAAATATCAATTAGATTTTTTACATATTCAATAACTTTATCGTCATAATATTTCTCGTAGACATTATAATTTTTGTTTAAATTTTCAAATATACTATAGAATAATTCTGACACCTTATCCCTATCCCATCCAAATGTATTATATCCACAAACCACCATTTTTCTAAGTTCAGCAGAATTCTCTATCTCGATCTTGGTTCCGCTATCATACTTATTGTTCAGTGCAACGGATTCGCTCCTGTTTCTTGAGCCAGATACACCGGCAGCAAAAACTTTATCCATTCCAACAACTCCCATGTCCATCTAGCATTGATGAGAGTCTTTATGCTATGACCAAGCCGTGGCATTGATGAACGTTTATTTTTATTATTTTTCTTCACACGATTTTTTGGAAAATCAAACAATACGCACGTTGAAAGGGCCGACGGCGAGAAGGCGATTGCGTTCGGCAGCCGCCCGGTTAGTTTGTCCAGGAGATCGCGCTTCTTCCGAGCGAAAAACGGAAAAAACGGGCTGGAGTATGATGGAACGGGTGGATTTCCTGATCGTCGGCGGCGGCATGGCCGGGGCCTCGGCGGCCTATGAGCTGGCGGCGCACGGCAGCGTCATCGTGCTGGAGCGCGAGAGCCAGCCCGGCTACCACTCCACCGGCCGCTCGGCGGCGCTCTACACCCAGACCTACGGGCATCCGGTGGTCCGCGCGCTGACGGTGGCGAGCTGGGATTTCTACACCAACCCGCCGGAAGGCTTTTCGGAGCATCCGCTTCTCACGCCGCGCGGCGTCCTGCTGATCGGGCGGGGCGACCAGACCGCGGCGCTCGACCGCGACTTTGCCGAAGGGCGCCGTCTGACCCCGACCGTCGAGCGCCTCGGCCGCGCCGAGACGCTGGCCCGCGCGCCCTTCCTGAACCCGGATTACGTGGACGGCGCGGTGTGGGAGCCGGAGGCCATGGACATGGACGTCCACGCCATCCACGGCGGCTACCTGCGCGGGCTGAAGGCGCGCGGCGGCCGGCTGGTCACCGACGCCGGGGTGACCGCTCTGGAGCGGCGCGACGGACTGTGGATCGCCGCCACCCCGGCGGGCGCCTTCGCCGCCCCGGTGCTGGTCAACGCGGCGGGCGCCTGGGCCGATGGTCTGGCGGGCATGGCCGGGGTGCGCCCCGTCGGGCTGGTGCCGAAGCGGCGCACCGCCCTCACCTTTGATCCGGTGTTCGCCGACCCGGCGGACGCGGCGGGACTCGCCGGCTGGCCGATGACCATCGATGTGGACGAACAGTTCTACATGAAGCCGGAATCGGGCCGGCTGCTGCTCTCCCCCGCCGACGAGACGCCGGTGGAGCCCTGCGACGTGCAACCGGAGGAGTTGGACATCGCCGTCGCCATCGACCGCATGGAACAGGCGGTCCGCTTCTCCGTTCGACGGATCACGCACAAATGGGCGGGCCTGCGCAGCTTCGTCGCCGACAAGGTGATGGTGGTGGGCTACGACGAGTCCGCGGACGGCTTCTTCTGGCTGGCCGGCCAGGGCGGCTACGGCATCCAGACGGCGCCGGCCATGGGCCGCACCGCCGCGGCGCTGGCGACCGGATGCGGCCTGCCGCCGGAGGTCGCGGCGCTCGGTGTGCGTGTGGAGGATCTGGCGTCGGCCCGGCTGCGGCGCCCCTGACGGGAGACACGGCGATGCGCGGGACGATGACGGAAAGCGGTTTCGGTGCGGTTCTTCTGGCCGGCGGTCTTCTGGTTGGCGGCCTTCTGGGCGGCTGCGCCAACCCGGCCGCCGATCAGGCGATGGTCGCGCAGAACGCGCTGATCGGCATGCCGAAGCAGACGCTGCTGTCCTGCGCCGGGGTTCCGGAACGGCAGGCCGCCGCCGGGGACCGGGAATTCTTCACCTACCGCAGCAACCGCCTGATTTCCTACCCGTCCTGGGGCGGCTACGGCGGCTACTGGGGCTACCCCTACGGCGGCTGGGGCGGCTACGGCTCCGACGTGACCAGCGTCGACTGCGAGGCGACCTTCACCCTGCACAATGGCGTGGTGGAACGCATTGTCTATGGCGGGTCGTCCAGCGGCGGCAGCCGACTCGGCCAATGCTACGCGATCGTACAAAACTGCCTGGCGCAAGTCCCTTCACAGTCACCACAACCCGCCATGGCCCCAGCGCGTTAAGAGTTCCAGTCCATGCGACAACTCGTCGCTGTTGCAAAGCCGCCTCACTATGACGTTTTGGTTGAGGCGGCATAGCAACCCCACAAAAACTCTGGTAATACATCTCCAGGCATCAAGCCAAAAAAACGACATCAGCTAATTCTGCCCTGGAGCGAATCCCATGACTTTCCTGAAGCGCGCCGCCGCCGCCCTGCTGGCGACCACGGCTCTTGCCGCCGTTTCCTCCCCGTCGCTGGCCCAGGATTTCAAGGGCAAGTCCGCCGGTGACATCCTGGTGCGCGCGCGCGCCCTGGCCGTGATCCCGCAGGAGTCGGGCGACCTGATCCACCAGGGCGCCACCAACATCGGCGAGCCGCGGATCAACAACGACTACATCCCGGAACTCGACTTCTCCTACTTCGTCACGGACAACATCGCTCTCGAGCTGATCGCCGGCACCAGCCGCCACACCGTCAAGGGCTCGATCCTGCCGGGTCTGGGCGGCTCCGTGGATGTGGGCAAGGTTTCGCTGCTGCCGCCGACCCTGACCGCGCAGTACCACTTCTTCCCGAAGGAGCGCGTCAGCCCGTATGTCGGCGCCGGCGTCAACTACACCCTGTTCTACCGCGAGGACGCCGCCAACAAGGCGAACGGCATCGGCCTGCGCATCGTTGACACCGACTACGAGAACCGCTTCGGCTGGGCTCTGCAGGCCGGTGTGGACGTCGCCCTGACCGGCAACTGGTCGCTGAACCTCGACGTGAAGAAGATCTTCCTGAAGACCGACGTCACGGCGCAGACCAACCTGGGCACCACCGTCCGTTCGGACGTCAAGATCGACCCGTGGCTGGTCGGCCTGGGCATCGGCTACCGCTTCTAATCGGCAACTCCGGGGCCTCCTACGGGAAGCCCTGCGAAAGCTGAGTTTCAGGCCGGCTACTCCGAAAGGAGTATCCGGCCTGTTCCTTTTTGCGACTTCCTAGAGAGGCGACAGTGGGTGAGCATTCCCTTTCGTGAATCCGCGCGGGAGGAAGCACAACCATGCACATTGCCGCCGTCTTGAAAAGGAAGGGCACGGAGATCATCACCGCCAGTCCGGACGACCGGATCGACGCGGTCGCCCGCAAGCTCGCCCATCACAAAATCGGTGCCGTCCTGGTGATGAAGGACGACGGCCGGCCCGCCGGAATCCTGTCGGAACGCGACATTGTCCGCGCCGTGGCCGCGGATGGAGCCGCCGCCCTGGAGCGGCCCGTCGGCGACCTGATGACCCGCGACCTCGTCACCGGAAGCCCGTCCGACACGGTGTCCCAGATCATGGGCGTCATGACCCAGCGCCGCATCCGTCATCTGCCGATCCTGGAGGACGGCGAACTCGTCGGGCTGGTCAGCATCGGCGACATCGTGAAGGCACGGCTGGACGACGCGGAACTGGAGGTCGAGTCCCTGCGCGGCTACGTCGCCGGGATGGGCTGAGCCCCACCCCACCGCCCTGCAAACGAAAACGCCCGCGGACGATTCCGCGGGCGTTTTCAATGATGGGACGGTCGGGCGGTGAGGCCCGTTTGATCAGGCCGAGTGCGACTGCGGGAAGGCCATGGCGGCCTGGGTGCGGTTGCGCACACCCAGCGACTTGAAGATCGCCGTCATGTGGATCTTCACCGTGCCTTCGGACAGGCCCAGTTCGTGAGCGATCTGCTTGTTGGACTTGCCTTCGCGCAGGCGGTCCAGAACCTCGCGCTGACGCTGGGTCAGCAGATGGTCGAGCTGCGGGTCGCTGGGCGGGATGGCGCCGACGCGCACCTCGGCCTCCCCGGATTCGCGCAGCACGGTCGGCGGCACGTAGACGCCGCCGGAGAAGATGAGATCCAGCGCGCTGAGCATGATCTTCACGCTGGAGGATTTCGGGATGTAGCCTGCGGCGCCATGCTCCAGCGCGTCGCGGACGTCGTGATGCGCTTCGGACGCCGACACGACCACGACCTTGGAGTCGGGCTGCTTTCCCCGCAGGTCTTGGATGCCGGAGAAGCCGGGCCAACCGGGCATGCGCAGATCGGTCAGGACGAGGTCGTAAGTCTCGCCCTTGCCAGCCTTTTCCAGAAGCTCATCAAAATTGCTGGCTTCCTCAAAGCTGGCACCCTCCTTCAGCTGCTCCAGCAGCCTGCGCAATCCCTCCCGGAAAAGCACATGGTCGTCTCCGATCAGGATTTTCATCTGGTGGTGCCCCCGTACTCAGTGCTTTCAATGGTCCGAACGTACAGCCCTGACACAAGGCCAGTGTTCCGACCTTCAGTTTCGGAAAAAATGCAGGTCATTTTCAAGCATCATATGACCCAATTCCAAAAGGTATAGAAAGTCCTTATGCAGGGTAATGTCACATCAGACGTACCACGATTCGGTGGGGTTGGACAACCCGAATTTAACTTTTGTCCCATTGAAGGCTCCGAGCAATGGCATTGCTGCGCTACAGCAATATCCATTTCGCGCATCGTTCACACATGACGAAAGTGAGCACGAATGTATCAAGCCATAGGCTTGCTCATCAGAAAGAACCGTCGTTTTCGTACTTTCTATCTTTCGCATCTCTCGAAACGAAAAGGCCGGAACCGGTGAAGGATACACCGATCCCGGCCCAAAGGCATAGACTCCGTAAGGCTGATCCTCAGAAGGCGGCCTCGTCCATCTCCATCAGGGGCTTGGACCCGGCCATGATGGTGATGAACAGCGCGTTGGTCTGCGGCAACAGCTTCGCCGTGTAGAATCGGGCCGTCCTGATCTTGGCCTCAAGGAAGGCCGCGTTGCCCTCCCCCGCCGCCAATTTGGCCTGGGCGGCCTTGACCATCCTCAGCCACATCCAGCCGAGCGCCACCAGACCGAACAGCCGCAGATAGTCGGTGGCGGCGGCCCCCGCCTCCTCCGGGTCCTTCATCCCCTTCTGAGCGACGATGGCGGTCGCCTGCTGGAGCTTGGCGAAGGCCTTGGCCAGCGGCAGAACGAATTCGGCCAGTTCCTCCGTCTCCATGTCGGCCTCGATCTCGGCGCCGACGGGGTGGAAGAAGCGGCGCAGCAGCCGGCCCATGTCCTGCGGCAGCTTGCGCCCCACGAGGTCCAGCGCCTGGATGCCGTTGGTGCCTTCGTAGATCTGGCAGATGCGGGCGTCGCGGACATACTGCTCGACGCCGGTTTCCCAGATGAAGCCGTGCCCACCATGCACCTGAACCGCGATGTTGGCCGACTCGAATCCGATGTCGGTGAACAGCGCCTTGACGATCGGCGTCATCAGCTGGACGAACTCGTCCGCCTCCTTGCGCGTCTTCTCGTCCGCGTGCTTTTCCGCCACGTCCAGCTTGTAGCCGACCAGGGCGCCCAGAGCGCGCGCGCCCTCGGTGTAGGCGCGGGCGGTCAGCAGGTTCCGCCGCACGTCGGGATGCACGATGATCGGGTCGGCGGGCTTGTCCGGGTGCGCCGTGCCCTTCAGCGAACGGCCCTGGAGCCGCTCCTTCGCGTAGGCCACCGCGTTCTGGTAGCTGACCTCGGCCACCCCCAGCCCCTGGATGCCCACCGCGAGGCGCGCCGCGTTCATCATCACGAACATCGCCCGCATGCCCTTGTGCGGCTCGCCGACCAGCCAGCCGGTGGCGTCCTCGAAGTTCATGACGCAGGTCGCCGACGCCTTGATGCCCATCTTGTGCTCGATGGAGCCGCAGGCGACGCCATTGCGCGGACCGACGCCGCCGTCCTCGTTGGGCAGGAACTTCGGCACCAGGAACAGGCTGATGCCGCGCGTCCCGGCCGGCGCGTCGGGCAGGCGCGCCAGCACGAGGTGCAGGATGTTCTCGGTCAGGTCATGCTCGCCGGCGGAGATGAAGATCTTCGTGCCGGTGATCCTGTGGCTGCCGTCCTCCTGGGGGACGGCCTTGGTGCGGATCAGCCCCAGGTCGGTGCCGCAATGCGGCTCGGTCAGGCACATGGTGCCCGCCCAGGTGCCGTCCACCAGCCGCCCGAGGAAACGCTGCTTCAGTGGGTCCGAGCCATAGGTGGAGAGCGCGTTGTAGGCGCCCAGCGACAGGCCGGGATACATGCCGAAGCTGAGGTTGGCGGAGCAGATGAACTCCTCCAGCATGGTGTTGACCAGCTTGGGCAGCCCCTGCCCGCCATAGGCCGGGTCGCAGGACAGGCCCTGCCAGCCCGCCTCGATGTAGGTGGCGTAGGCCTCCTTGAAGCCCTTCGGCGTGCGAACCACGCCGTTCTCGAAGCTGCATCCCTCACCGTCGCCGGACTGGTTCAGCGGGAACAGCACCTCCTCGCACAGCTTGGCGCCCTCCTCCAGGACCTGGGCGATCAGGTCGGGGGTGGCGTCCTCGTAACCCGGCAGTTCGGCCAGCTTGCCCGCCCCGACGATCTCGTCGAGGACGAAGCGGACATCCTCCAGCGGAGCCTTGTAGATCGGCATTGCTCAGTCCTCCCCCATCAGTTCCGCAGCGGCTTGCCGGTGGTCAGCATGTGCTCCACCCGGTCGATGGTGCCTTCGGTCCGCACCAGCTCCATGAAGGCCCGGCGCTCCAGCGCCAGCATCTGATCCTCGGTCACCGGCTGGGTGACGTCGGCCTTCGGCCCGCCGGTCAGGATTCCGGCCAGCTTGCCGCAGACGACCATGTCGTGCGGCGTCGCCTTGCCCTGAAGCGCGAAGCCTTCCAGGAACAGCTCCAGCGCGGCCCGTCCGTTGGGGCCGGGAAGCGTGTAGGTGACCTTCTCCGGCGGGGTGTAGTCCGCGGCCAGTTCCAGCGCCTTGGCCTTGGCGTCGGCGAGCAGGCGGTCGCGGTTCATGGTGATGCCGTCGCCGGGACGCAGGTACAGCAGATCCTTGGCCTCCGCCGCCGACTTGGCGACCTTGGCGAGGCTGATCGTCTCGAAGGCCCCGGCGATCGGCGGCATCGGCCCTTTGGGCGTGCGGGGGTTGGCCGCGTGGCGGGCCAGCATCTCGGTGCAGCCGCCCCAGCCGGGGATCAGCCCGACGCCGACCTCGACCAGCCCCATGTAGGTTTCGGCGTGGGCCTGCACATGGTCGGAGTGCAGCAGGATTTCGCAGCCGCCGCCGAGCGCCATGCCGCTGGGCGCCGACACCACCGGGAAGGGGGCGTATTTCAGGGCGCGGTAGGCGCGCTGCCCACCCTCCACCAGCTCCTCGATCTGCGGCCACAGCCCGACGTTCAGGGCGAACAGGGCGAGACCCAGATTGGCGCCGACCGAGAAGTTGTCGGACTCGTTGTGGATGACCAGCGCCTTCCAATCGCCCTTTCCATCGCCGATCAGCTTCATCGCCTTGCCGTAGGCGGCCATGATGTCGCCGTCCAGCGCGTTCATCTTGCTGGTGAACTCGACGCACAGCACGCCGTCGCCGATGTCCCACAGGCTGGCCGAGCCGTTCTTCCACACCGGCTTCGACGCCCGCTTGATGTCGGACAGCAGCAGCACGCCGTCGGGCCGCACCACCGTGTCGTAGAGGCCGGCGGTGGTCAGGTGCTGGAGTTTGCCGTCCTCCACCCGGTAGAAGGGACGCCCGGCGGCCTGTTCAACCAGCGGCGGGACGGGGATGCCCTCGCTGCGGCAGAGGTCGGCGAACCAGGCGGTGCCCAGCCGGTCGATCAGCTCGAAGGGACCCTGCTTCCAGTTGTAGCCGAGCCGCATCCCCTCATCGACCGCGACGATGCTGTCGGCGATCTCCGGCACCAGCGACGCGGCGTAGGACAGCGTGTGGGCCAACACCCGGCGGGCGTACTGCCCGGTCTTGTCGGGGAACTCGGCCAGCGCCCGCAGGTCGCGCCCGGCGGCGGACACGCTCTCCAGCCGCGGCTTGTCGGAACGGCGGTAGGCGCCGGTGGACAGGTCGATGGCCTCCTTGATCTTGGCGCCGCCGTCCCGGTTCAGGCGGTAGAAGCCGCCCTTGCCCTTGCGGCCGGTGTAGCCCTCCGCGATCATCCTGGTGATGACGGGATGCTCGCGGAAGGCGGCGCGGTAGGGGTCGTTCTCCGGCAGGGTCGCCAGCAGGCTCTTGGCGATGTGCGGCATCAGGTCGAGTCCGACGAGATCGACCAGACCGAACACGCCGGTCTTCGGGATGCCCATCGGCCGTCCGGCGATGGCGTCGGCTTCCTCCACGGTCAGGCCGAGATCGACGGCGGCGTTGATCGCCGTCTGGATCCAGTAGACGCCGATGCGGTTGGCGATGAAGCCCGGCGTGTCCTTGCAGCGCACCACGCCCTTGCCCAGCGCGCGGTCGCAGACGTCGGCGACGGCGGCCAGCGCGTCGGGCCGGGTGGCCTCGCCGCCGACGATCTCCAGAAGCCGCATGTAGCGCGGCGGGTTGAAGAAGTGGGTGATCAGGAAGTCGCGCTTGAAGGCGTCCGACTGCCCCTCCACCAGCACGCCGAGCGGGATGGTCGAGGTGTTGGACGACACCACGGAGCCGTCCTTGCGCACCGGGTCGATGCGGCGGTAGAGGTCGGCCTTGACCGCCGGGTTCTCGACGATCGCCTCGACGATCCAGTCGACGTCGGCCAGCAGGTTGAGGTCGTCCTCCAGATTGCCGGGTGTCACCAGCCGGGCGTTCTTCGGGTGCATGAAGGGCGCGGGGTCGGTCTTCAGAAGCCTCTGGATGGCCCCCTTGGCGATGGCGCTGCGGTCGTCACCCTCCTTGGCGGGGATGTCGAGCAGGACGACGGGGATGCCGGCGTTCGCGAAATGGGCGGCGATGCCGCTGCCCATCACGCCGGAGCCGATCACGGCGGCGCGTTTGATCTGCATGGTTGGTGCCTCCCTGTGCCGCCGCCGTCAGACCGCTTCCAGCACGGTGGCGATGCCCTGGCCGCCGCCGATGCACTGGGTGGCGAGGGCGAACTGCTTGCCCTCGCGCTTCAGCAGGGCCGCGGCCTTGCCGGTGATGCGGGCGCCGGTGGCGCCGAGCGGGTGGCCGAGCGCGATGGCGCCGCCGTCCAGGTTCACCTTGGCCGGGTCGATGTCGAGGTCGCGCATGCAGGCGATGGCCTGGGCGGCGAAGGCCTCGTTCAGCTCGATCACGTCGATGTCCCGGATGGACAGGCCGGCGCGCGCCAGCGCCTTCTGCGCCGCCGGAACCGGGCCGAGCCCCATCACCTCCGGCGCGCAGCCGGCCACCGCGACCGAGCGGATGCGGGCGAGGATCGGCAGGCCGTTGGCCTTGGCGTAGGCCTCCGTCGTCACCAGCACCGCCGAGGCGCCGTCCGTCAGGGGGGAGGATGTGCCGGCGGTGACCGAGCCGTCGGCCAGGAAGGCGGGCTTCAGGCCGCTCAGCGTCTCGCTGCTGGTGCCGGGGCGGATGCAGCCGTCGCGCTCCACGAGGCCTGCGGCGGTCTGGATGGCGACGATCTCCTCGGCGAGGCGCCCGGCCTGCTGCGCCGCGGCGGCCTTGGCGTGGGACTCGGCGGCCATCGCCTCCTGGTCGGCGCGGGAGATCCCGTAGCGGCGGGCGACATTCTCCGCCGTGACGCCCATCGAGCAGTAGGCTTCCGGATAATGGTCCTTCAGGCCCGGATGGGGCAGCGGGTTGTAGCCCATCATCGGAACGCGGCTCATCGACTCGATGCCGCCGCACAGGAAGACCTCGCCCGCCCCCATCTGGATGGCGCCGGCCGCCTGATGGATCGCCTGCATGGAGGAGCCGCAATAGCGGTTGATCGTGGTGGCCCCGGCGGTCAGCGGCAGCTTCGCCAGGAAGGACACGGTGCGGGCGATGTTCATGCCCTGCTCGCCCTCGGGGAAGGCGCAGCCGACGACGACGTCCTCGATGTCCTGCGGGTTGACGCCCGTGCGCTCGACCAGCGCCGCGGCGACATGGGCCAGCAGGTCGTCGGGGCGGACCTTCGCCAGCTCGCCCTTGTTGGCGAAGGCGAAGGGGGAGCGGGCGTAGCCGGCGATGACGACCGGATTGGAGGGCGTGGTCAAAGGCGCCGAGGTCATGGTTGCGTATCCTCCGTGGTCTGCGTCTCCGTGATTCCGTTCTTGCGGAAATGGTCGGAGATCTGGGTGTCGATGATGCGCAGCTCGCCTAGCGTCTGCTGGACGTCCTGAAGCTGCCGTTCCAGGTCGGCGATGCGGCGGCGGGCGATGCGCTGCATGAAGCGCATCTGCTCCTTCTGGATCTCGTCCGCGTCGTAGAGGGTGAGGAATTCCTTGATCTCGGCGAGGCTGAAGCCCAGCCGCTTGCCCCGGCAGATCAGCGCGAGGCGCGCGCGGTCGCGGTGGCCGTAGACGCGGGCGGTGCCGTCGCGCTCCGGCGCCAGCAGCCCTTCGTCCTCGTAATGGCGGATGGTGCGGTGGGTCAGTCCGAACTCGTCGGCCAGCTCACCAATGGCGAAGGAGCGCCCGGCACCGTCCGCGCCGGGGTCCAGCCCGGCGTCGCCGCGCGTGCCCAGCCCCATCAACCGCGCCGGTTGCGACATCCTTCCCCCTTCCCTTGATCGTCATTGCCCTTGATTGTCACGGGTTGACGTTTACGTAAAGGTAAGGCGCCTGCCATTTGCTGTCAAGCGGGCAGCCCACTCCCGTCCCGATGCCGATCCGGGGTGCGGCGCGGGCGCGCTGTGACAGGATGCCACGGGCGGGAAGCCTCCCCAGCTATGGCAGGCTCCGGTCATTCAACAAAAAAAGCCGCCGGATAAACCGGGCCAGGAATGGCCGGGTGCAATGGCCGGTCACAGGGCAGGACAAACCGGAGTTACGACAAGCAGGGTTGGGACAGCCGATGTCGTCGCGCGCCATCGTATCGCTGGGCGTCTGGATCCTCGCCATGGTGCTGATCGGCACCATGACGGTCGGGGTCGCGTTGTTGTTCTATGTGGCGCTGACCGCCTTCTTCGCGGTCGTGGTGGCCATCCTGATGCTCGTCACCCGCCAGCGCGACGACGACCACAAGAAGATCGTCTGACACCGGCGACGGCCGAAAAAGCCAGCCCGAACCAGCCGGCCCGGAAAAGGCAAAAGCCCCATCGCCCGCGCGCGGCGGACGATGGGGCTTTTTCCGTTCGGCCGCCTACTCCGGCAGGACGCGCAGGCGCGACGCGGCGGTGCGGGCCGACTGGTGCGGGCGGTAGAGATCCTCCACGACGGCGCCGGGCTGGGCGTAGTCGCCGGGGGTCACCGCGCGCACCAGATAGACGAGCCGGAAACGCGGCGCCTGCTTGGTCATGTCGAGCGCGGCGACGAACCGGTCGTCGCGGTAATCGACGGCGCGCGGCGCGGTCAGCTCGCCCAGCCAGGACAGATCGCCCAGCGGCGCCCCGCCCCCGGCGAAGCGGGCGGCCTCGATCTCGAAGCCGGCGGGCAGCGGATCGGACACCAGAACCTGCCGGTCCACCGGATCGGAGGCGCTGCCCTCCAGGATCACCACCAGCCGGTCGTTCGGACGCACGGCGCCCGGATCGGCCGGGCGGCCAGTCATGTCGAACAGGCTGCGGGTGACGGTCATGCCCTGCTCCTCCGCCCCCGGCGCCGCATCGGCGATGCCGGACACCGACAGGATCTGGCGCAGCGGCTCGCCCCCGGCGTTGCGGATGGCCGGCGGAGCCGCCGGGTCGATCCGCTGGAACAGCGGCTTGACGCCCTCGGCGACCTGATCGGCCCCCTGCTGGTCCTTCTGGGCGATCTTCATCGGCGGCGCCCGGTCGATCAGCGCCCTGGCCGCCTGGAGAAGCCACGCCTGTTCCTGCACACCGGTCGTGCGGACGGCGGCGTAGGTCTTGGACAGGCGCTCGGTCGCCTGGGTCAGACGCTCCCGCTCGACCACGCCGCTTTCGGCCATCAGCGCCACCACGCCGGCCTCGTCGCGCAGGGACGAGCCGTAATCGCGCAGGCTGGCCGACACGACGCGGGCGCCGGACAGCCGCCCGAAGGCCTCGGCCGCGCGGTCCTTGTCGCCCAGCGCGGCGATGGCCGTGGCGACCTGGGCGCGGGCGAAGTCGGTCTGCAGCTTGTCCCAGAAGGTCTCCTGGAAATAGCGGACCGCACCGGCGTCGATCATCTTGGCGCGGGCCAGCACATAGAGCGCGTAGGCGCGGGCCGGCTGCTCGTCGGCCTCGACCCAGGCGTTGTCGAGCGCGCCGCGCAGCCCGTCCAGCCCCTTGCGGTAGGGGCCCTCCGGCACGCGGTAGCCGGCGGCCTTGGCGCGGCCCAGGAAATCCAGGGCGTAGGCGGTCAGCCAGGAATCGGCCTCCCCCTTCGGCGACCAGGCGGCGAAGGCGCCGTCCATCCGCTGGAAGGTCAGCGCGCGGTCCACCGACCGCTGCACCCGCGCCTTCACCCGCTCGTCCGAAGCGACGCCCAGCGCGACCGCCACGTCGCCCAGCGACAGCAGGGGCAGCGCGCGGCTGGCCGTCATCTCCAGCCCGCCGGGGCCGCCGCGCTCCAGCGCGGTCAGCAGGCCGGGCACGTCGAGGTCCGGCAGGTTGCCGAGCGACAGGGCCGCCGTCGCGGTCTCCGGACGCAGGCCGTTCAGCAGGTCGGCGGGCAGCTCGACGCTGCGCTCCGGCGCCAGCATGGAGGCGGTGCGGCGGGTGACCAGCGGCGAGGCCGGGCGCACCGGGATTTCCCACTGGCGCGTGATGCGCAGGCCATCCGGCCCGGTCACGTCCAGCGCGATGTGGCCCGTGCCGACGCCGTTGGCGGTGAGGACCCGCCCGGCGGTGGCCCGCTTGCCCTTGCCCAGCTCGGGCACGGCGATGGTCCCTTCGCTCAGCGACACGGCGCCGCTGGCGATCAGGGAAATATTGTAGGCGCCCGCCGGTCCGGCGACGTTGTCGAGGGTCACGGGAATCACCGCCCGGTCCCCCGGTGCCAGGAAGCGCGGCAGGCCCAGGTCGGCCAGCACCGGGTCGGCGACCAGCATGGAGGATTCGGAACGGCCCAGCTTGTCCCCGCTCCAGGCCACGGCCATCAGGCGCAGCCGGCCCTGGAAATCGGGGACGTCCAGCGGGACCGCCACCTTGCCCTCCGGACCCACGGTCAGCACGCCGGAGAACAGGGCGACGACGCGCTCCGACTTCTGCGGGACGGTGACGCCGACCTGACGCAGCCGCGGGGCGGCGCCGGGGCGCGTGCGGGTGGCGTCCAGAACCGCCGGATCGATCAGCCGCCCGAAGGAATCGCGCAGTTCCACGCCCAGGCGGCGCTTGCCCAGGTAATGGTCGATGGGGTTCGGCGAATGCTGGTCGGTGAGCTGGAGCACGGCGTCATCCACCGCGGCGACCGTCACATAGGCCGGCTGGCCCTCCGGTGCGCCCTCCACCACCACCTCGGCGGTGACGGAGCGGCGGGGCTCGGTCTGCGCCGGGGCGGCGACGCGCACGTCCAGCGCCCGCTCGTCCCCGTCCACCGCCAGCCAGGACAGACCGACGGCGCGGCGCGCCACGCCCTTCGACGGGCCGCCCGCGGCGTCCGGCGCGCCGAAGGCGGTCGCCAGCACATAGACGCCGCCGGTCCAGGTCGGATCGACGGGGATTTCCAGGAAGGCGCCCTCCGGCCCGATGCGGCGGGTGGAAGCCTGACGGATCTTGCGGTCGGCGACGGCGATCAGCACCTCGCTGTCGTAGGGCGGCTTGACATAGACCCACGCCGTCTCGCCGCCCTTGTAGGCGGGCAGCATGACGGTCACGTCCACCTGATCGGGGCGCTCGCCGGCGGTCGGGGTCATCCACCAGCCGGCGGCGAAGCGCAGGCTGCTCGCCACGCCGGTCTTGGGGTCGAACACCTCCAGCCGGTAGCGGCCGGCGGTCACCGGGGCCTCCACCGAACCCGGCTTGGCCGCCTGGGCGGCGAGCGTGCCGCCGGTCACCCGCTGGTCGCGCACCGTGACCTTGTAGTCCCAGCGCCCGTTCGCCTCGAACCAGGCGTAGTCGTACTCCTCCTCGAACAGCTCGTAGGAGAGGTCCTCCTTGTCCATCGGCTGGCCGTCCGGCCCGACCGCCACAACGTCGAATCCGGCGGTGGCACCCTCCGGCACCCCGTCGCCCTCGAAGCGCGGGCGGATGCCGACGGCGTAGGGCTGGTGGCGCACCGGCAGGACCAGATCGCGGCTGACCGAGCGGCCTCCGATGTCGAGCAGGGTGGCGCGGACCACCGCCTCCAGCGGCTTGGTGCTCTCCGGCGCCTTGGGCAGCGCGAGGTCGGCCTTGGCCTGCCCGTTGCGGTTGGTGGTGAAGCCCGGCAGGTCGGTGCGCAGCGGCTTCACCTCCTCCTGGGCGAGGCCGAAGCGGTAGCCGGGCAGGTTCGGGTAGGGATTCGCCGCGGCGCGCAGCGTCACCGCCAGCTCGCCCGGCAGGCCCGCCGCCGGGGCGCCATAGAGGAAATGCCCATCGACGGTCAGGGTCGTCTTGCCGTCCGCCGGAAGCTCCGCCGCCTCGGCGGCGAGGGCGACCTCGAGGCGCGGCGGCACGAAGTCCTCGACCAGGAATTCGGCGCGGCCCAGAACCGGCCCCATGGCGTTCGGCTGGCTCCCCGCCTCCGGCTCGCCGTGGACGGTGACGGCCCAGGTGCCGGTCATGGCGTTGGCCGGAATCTCGACGCGGGCGGCGAAGCTTCCGCCGCCGGATTCGGACAGCGGGCGGCGGTCCACCTCGAAGCCGTCCGGGCGCTGGATCTTCAGCGTGACGGGGCGGCCGGTGACCGGCTTGGCGTCGGCGTCGCGCAGCAGCGCCGCCAGATGCACCGTTTCGCCGGGGCGGTAGATGCCGCGCTCGGTGTAGAGGAAGGCGTCGGGCTGGCCGGGGACCGGGCGCGCCGGGACCACCGCCGCGACACCGCCCGGCGCCGCGTTCGGCGCCCCGGCCGGCGGCGGCGCGTTGGCCAGCGTCGGCGTCACGAGGTCGAGGAAGCCGAAGTCCCCCGCCCCGCGGTAGGCGAACAGCGCCTGCACCGGCTCCCGCCCGGCGGCGCGCAGGGCGGCGAGGTCGAATCGCGCCAGACCGTCCGCGCCGGTCAGCGCCTTGCCCAGCTCCTCGTTGTTGCGGGCGAGCAGGCGCAGCTCCACGCCGGCCTCCGGCGTCGCGCCCTTGACGGAGCGGGCGAAGACGACCAGCGCGTCCTCCCCGGTGATGGCGTTCAGGCCGAGGTCGGAGACGACGAACCACTGGGTCGCCTTGTGGTCCCAGCCGCCGGGCTTGATGTCCTCGGTGCTGGCCACGGCGATGTAGACGCCGGGCTCCAGCCGGCCCAGCACGGCGTCGATCGGAAAGGGCGTCACCACCGCCTGGTTGCGGCTGTTGCTGATCGCCATTTCCCCGCGCCACACCTCCTGGCCGGAGCGGTCGAGGATCTCCCCGACCTCGTGGTCGGACATCTGCTGGCCGATGCGGCCGAAATAGATCTTCTCCACCAGACTGCGGTCGTTGATCCGCAGCACCTGGAGCTTCGCCCGGTCGAGGTTGATGGAGCGCAGCGGCAGACCGTCCGCGCCGATGCGCGGCAGGATGTAGCCCGCCCCGCGGAAGGCGAGCGCCGGCTTGCGGTTCGGCACCTCGATGTCGCGGGCGTCGGGATTCGGCAGGCGCTTGCCGTCGCTGCCCGGCAGGCCGTCGCGCAGGGTGATGCGGTAGCTCTGCCCGTGCTTCAGCCCCTCGACGCAGAGCGTGCGGTCGCGGGCGACGGCGGTCCCGTCGAAGGGGGCGCCACCACCGGCCGCCCCACCGCCGGCGGGCGTCACCTCCACATAGTCGCGGTAGTTCACCGCGCGCGACTTCTCCAGCCGGTCGGTGAAGGTGAAGCAAGCCTGCGGCACGTCGCGCTCCGCCACCACCTCGGCGGAGGAGACGCCGAAGGGCACCGGCTCGGGCGGCGCGTCGGCGGCGATGACGGGGGTTGAGGACGCGACGAGGACGGCACAGACACGCGCCACTGCACGCAACATTCGATCTTCCCTGGACCAGCCGCCCGGCGCGGCGCGCGCGGGCCTATGCGAAAACTCCGGGCCTGCGAAAACACCGTTTTCGGCAAACCGGCGCGGAGTATGCCGAAGCGCCCATGGTTTCGCCACGGCTTTGCGGCTCCGTCCGGAAAATCCCGCAAGGTGGACGGGGAGCGGATCGGGCGCCGATCAGCCGCGGATCAGCCGCGGATCAAGCGACGAATTCCAGCGTGAACTGGCTGCCCTCACCGGGCCGGCTGTCGATGCTCAGGCGCCCGCCATGGGCCTCCATCAGCGACTTGACGATGGACAGCCCCAGACCGCTGCCCTGTCCCGGAAGCGCCACATGCACCCCGGTCTGCCCGAAGGGCTCCGCGGCCTGATGGAGCTGTTCCGGCGTCATGCCGATTCCGTTGTCCGTCACCCGGACGCGGCACCCGCCGTCCG
Source organism: Azospirillum sp. TSH58 (assembly GCF_003119115.1). Lineage (NCBI taxonomy): Bacteria > Pseudomonadati > Pseudomonadota > Alphaproteobacteria > Rhodospirillales > Azospirillaceae > Azospirillum > Azospirillum sp. TSH58. The sequence goes on along the minus strand of NZ_CP022367.1, from coordinate 1,452,179 downwards.
CCCCGCCCCCGACCGTCACGAGGATGCGCCCGCCGTCCGGCGTGAAGGTGACGGCGTTGGCCAGCAGGTTCAGGAGCATCTGCTTCAGGGCGCGCTCGTCGGCCGAAACGCTGTGGTGGCCGGGCTCGACGTTCATGTCCAGCCGGATGCCCTTGGCGTCGGCCTGCGGCGCGACCACACGGAACACCCATTCCACGACCGGGGCGACATCCATATCCTCCGGACGCAGGGGCAGCGCTCCCGCCTGGAGCCGCGACAGGTCCATGATGTCGTTGATCAGCCCCAGCAGGTGCCGCCCCGATTCGTGGATGTCGCGGGCGTAGTCGGCGTAGCGTCCGCCGGCCTGCGGCCCCAGCATCTGGTCGCGGATGACCTCCGAGAAGCCGAGAATGGCGTTCAGCGGGGTGCGCAGCTCGTGGCTGACGCGGGCCAGGAAGTTGCGGTTCAGGGCCAGCGCGGCGCGCAGCCGCTCCGCCGTGCGGTGCTGCACCAGAAGGAACAGCGTCACCAGCAGGATGGACGCGGTCAGGATCGCCGCCAGCAGGAACAGCGTGTTGCGCAGGTCGGCCACCGCCGCCTCGATGTCCGTCCGTGCGACGCCGACCGTCGCGACCAGCGGATAGTTCTCCACCAGACGGTAGGCGAAGGCGCGCAGAACGCCGTCGGTCTGCGACTCCTGCCAATAGACGCCGGCGAGCGACCGGCCCAGTTCCTCCCACAGGCGGGACTGGGGGATGGCAAGGCCGACCGCCTCGACGCCCCGCGACGCCCCGCGGGCGCGGATCACCTTGTCCATCCCGATCAGGGTCACCGCCCCCTGCGGCCCCAGATTGGCCTGCTGGTAGAACTCCCCCAGAATGTCGGGGTCGATGTTGGCGATCACGAGCCCCGCGAAGCCGCCGTCCCCATCGGTCAGCCGCCGGCTGAGGCGCAGAAGCGGCCCGCCGCCGGTCGTCCCGGGAAAGGGCGCGCCGATGTGCATCAGGTCGCGGCCGGTGCCCTGGTGGAAGGCGAAGGCGGTCTCGTCCCGCTCGTTCGTCCTCCCGCCCGGCCCTTCGCTGCGCAACAGCACGGTCCCGTCGGCGTCGAGCACCGTGAAGTGATGGATCAGCGTCGGATCGTAGAGCGTCTGGTCGAGGAAGCTGCGGATGCCGGGCAGGCCGTTCTCCCCGAACTCCAGCGCCAGGGAGCGCAGCGTGATGTCCACCTCATGCACCGCGCGGTGGGTGCTCTTGGCGAAGGCCCGGACCATGATCTCGGCCTTCGCCACCGCTTCCCGCGTCTGGGCGTCCAGCAATTCGCGCACCACCTGCGCGTGGGCTCCCCAGACCACCGTGATCGCAACGGCGGCGATGGCGAACACGCACCAGCGGAACGAGATCGGCAGGCGCATCCCGGGCTTTCCACAGGCGGTCCACCGGGGCGGGAGCGGACAATGATCCGTTCCGGCCCGGTATCGACCCTACAGCACAAGGGGTATCACGCCATCGAAGGTCCCGGCAAGCCTCTCCATCCCGCGTTGACGGCCAGGCCCCTCACATCATTTCCGCGAGAAATAGGTCCTCAGCCGTTCAACCGCTCCATCGAGGATCTCGTCCCTTTTGGAGAAGCAGAAGCGGATGAAGCTGCGCGGCGCGTCCTGGACAAAAAAGGCCCCCACGGGAATGGCCGTCACCCCGGCCTCGGCGGTCAGGTGGCGGCAGAAATCCTCGTCGTTGCCGTCGAAGCCGAAGGGCGACACGTCGGCGACCACGAAGTAGGTGCCGGCGGACGGCAGCACCTCGAACCCCACGGCGCGCAGCCCGGCGGCCAGCCGGTCGCGCTTGGCCTGGAGACCGCCGGCCAGCCCGGCGAAATACGCGTCGTCCTTGCCCAGGCCATAGGCGACCGCCGCCTGGAGGTTGGGCGGCGTGGTGAAGGTGATGTACTGGTGCGCCTTGACGACGGGCTGGAGCAGGTGCGGCGCGCCGGTGACGTAGCCGACCTTCCAGCCGGTCAGCGAGAAGGTCTTGCCGGCGGAGCCGATCTTCAGGCAGCGGTCGCGCATCCCCGGCAGGGTCATCAGCGGAATGTGCTCAAGCCCGTCGAACACGATGTGCTCGTACACCTCGTCGCAGACGGCGAAGGCGTCGAAGCGCTGGACGAACTCCGCCAGCAGCTCCAGCTCCGCGCGGGCGAAGACCTTGGCGGCGGGGTTCAGCGGGTCGTTGATGAGGACGAGCTTGGTCTTGGACGAGAAGACCGCCTCCAGGTCGGCCCGCGTGAAGCTCCAGTCCGGGGCCTTCAGGCTGACGAAGCGCGGCACGCCGCCGGCCAGCCGGATGATCGGCAGGTAGCTGTCGTACATGGGCTGGAACAGCACCACCTCGTCGCCCGGGTTGATGAGGCCGAGCAGGCTGGCGGTCAGCGCCTCGGTGGCGCCGGAGGTGACCATCACCTCGGTCTTCCAGTCGATGTCCAGCCCGTAGAAGCGCTTGCCGTGCGCGGCCACCGCCTGCCGCAGCTCCGGCGTGCCCATCATCGGCGGGTACTGGTTCCAACCCTCCAGGATGGCCTTGGCCGCCACGTCCAGAACGTCGGCGGGGCCCCGCTCGTCGGGAAAGCCCTGGCCGAGGTTGATCGCCTTGTGCTCGTCCGACAGGCGGGACATCACCTCGAAGATCGTCGTGCCGTAGCTCGACAGGATTGCGTTGCCGGACTTCACCTTTGAGCCTCCTGACCACCGAAGCGGACAGGAATGCCGCAGCCGGGCAGCGCTGTCCAGCGCCCCGTCCGCAGAGCGGCCCGGCGGTGGCGGCAGGCGCTGAGGGTCGGACGCCGAGGGTCAGGCGGAGGCGGCGGCCTTGGCCCTGGCGGCGTTGCGGCGGTGGCGCAGCTTGACGCGGATGCGCTCGACCGGGCTGAGCAGCCGGGGGTGGCGGCGCTTCAGCCGCACGAACAGGCGGCGGGCGTCCGCCGAGTTGCGCAACAGGATCACACCGCCGGCAAGGGCCACCGGAAAGCCGAACGGCCCCGGCAACGGCGACATCAGGGCGCCCAGGCCGATCAGGCTCCACCCCGTGCCGATCAGAGCGAGCTGCCGGACGCGGGCGAGCGTGGGGCTCGAAAAAGCAGGCCGGGCGAGCAGCGAGCGGCGGATGGTGGCGCGGCGATGCATCGGGGCTCCTCCTCCTGTGCTGGAAGCCATATGGGGGCATACGGGCACAGGGGAAGAGGCTGGGGGATGTGACTTTTCGGGGGAGCGGATGGGGAAAAGGGGGGCGTCAATGCAACGCGGCGCCGCCGCCGGGCGGTCCCAGGACGAACAGCGCGGCGGTGACCTCCGCCGGGGCCGGGGCCCATTCGAAGTCGCGCATCAGCTCGCTGCGGGCGGCGTCGGCGCGCGCCGCCAGGGCCTTGCCGTCGCCACCGCCGGGCCGCCGGGCCGGCTTGCGGCCGCGCCGGTCGGCGCAGCTTTCCAGCATCAGGCGGATCATCCGCTCCCGCTTGGCGGCGTCCACGTATCCCGACTGGTCGAAATACAGCTTGGTGAAGGCGACCTCGGTCACCGTGGGCGTGGCGCCCTGCTTGCCGACCAGCACCGCCGACACCAGTTCAACGCAGCGACCGGCGTAGTCGGGGATCGGCGCCGTGCCGTCGTCGGCGCGGTCGTACTGGCGGCTCGGCAGCTCGACCAGCCGCCCGGTCGGTTCCTTCACGAGGTAACGGCGCCACACCGGCATATCCGCCTCCCGTCTGGTTTCCCCATGGGCTGAAAAAAGGGTACACCAGACCGGACCGCGACGGAACAGCCCCTTTCCGGCTTCGGCCGGAACCGGACAGCACTCACCGGAGGAGAGGCGCGGCTCAACCTTCGGGAACGGGAAGGGTTTAGCCTGATGAAACTTCTGCGATTCGGCCCGCCGGGCCATGAGCGTCCGGGCCTTCTGGACCGCAACGGCGTGATCCGCGACCTGTCGGGCGTGGTGTCGGACATCGGCCCGGCCACCCTGACCGAGGACGGTCTGGCCCATCTGCGCGCGCTCGACACCGACCGGCTGGCCCAGGTGCCGGACGGGACCCGGCTTGGCCCCTGCGTCGCGGGCGTGTCCAAGGTGGTCTGCGTCGGGCTGAACTACCGCGCCCACGCCGCCGAATCCGGCCTGCCCGAACCGGCGGAGCCGGTGCTGTTCATGAAGGCGACCACCGCCATCTGCGGCCCCAACGACCCGGTCCAGATGCCGCGCGGCGCCACCAAGCTCGACTGGGAGGTCGAACTCGGCATCGTCATCGGGCGCACCGCCCGCTACGTCGACCAGGCCGACGCCTTCGACCACATCGCCGGCTATTGCGTCCTCAACGACGTGTCGGAGCGCGCCTTCCAGACCGAGAGCACCGGCCAGTGGGTGAAGGGCAAGAGCGCCGACAGCTTCTGCCCGATCGGCCCCTGGATGGTCACCCGCGACGAGGTGCCCGACCCCCAGGCATTGCGCCTGTGGCTGGAGGTGGACGGCCAGCCCATGCAGGACAGCACGACCGCCGACATGATCTTCGGCGTCGCCGAGATCGTGTCCTACATCAGCCGCTTCATGACCCTTCTGCCGGGCGACGTCATCGCCACCGGCACGCCGCAGGGCGTGGCCCTGGGCCGCGGCCCGAACCATCCCTGGCTGCAGCCCGGCCAGACCATGCGCCTGGGCGTCGAAGGGCTGGGCGAGCAGCGCCAGTCCGTCCGCGCCTTCGAAGGTTGAGCGGCGCCGGGACCGGAATGGGAGTGTCTTCGATGAAGCGAACAAGCCGTCTGGCCGCGTGGCTGCTCGCCGCCGGTGTCGGCACCCTGGCGGTGTCCGGGGTCGCGTCCACCGCCGCCCGGGCCGACGACGGCGCGGCGGCGCTGGCCGGGAAGACCTGCGGCACGCTGGAATCGCGTGTGGCGGAGATTCCCGGCTCCGGCCCGGTGTTCCTGCGCAGCTACGACAGCAGCTTCGGCGTCGGCCAGACGTCGGAGCTGCCGCTGCGCGAGGCCGCCTTCACCTACGACAACGCGCTGGCCGTCATCGCCCTGGTCGCCTGCGGCAAGACGGAGCCGGCGCTGCGCATCGGCGAGTCGCTGCTTTCCGCCGCCACGCTGGACCGCGCGCGGCGCCAGGGGCGGCTGCGCAACACCTACCGCGCCGGCACCCAGACGCAGAAGCCGATCCCGCCCAACGGCTGGTGGGACGTCACCGCGAACCGCTGGTTCGAGGACGCCTATCAGGTCGGCTCCGCCACCGGCAACGTCGCCTGGGCGGGGCTGGCCCTGATGACCCTGGGCGAGGCGACCGGCGAGGAGCGCTTCCGCAGCGGCGCCGCGGAGCTGGCCCGCTGGGTGGTGGCGAACGCCGCCGACCCGCGCGGGCCGGGCGGCTTCAACGGCGGCGTCCAGGGCTTCGACGACAAGCCGCAGGCCCTGACCTGGAAGGCGACGGAGCACAACACCGACCTCGTCGCCCTGTTCGGCTGGCTGGCCCGCAGCGGCACGGCGGGCGAGTGGGCCGGCCCGGAGAAGGCGGCGCGCGGCTTCCTCGACCGCATGTGGGCGGACGGCGGCGGGCATTTCCCCACCGGCACGGCGCCGGACGGGGTGACGGTCAACCGGGCCACGTCGGGGCTGGACGCCCAGCTCTGGCCGCTGCTGCTGCGCGGCGCGCCGGAGGACTGGCGGGCGGCGCTGGACTATGCGGAGAAGGCCCACGGGGTCGACGGCGGTTTCGACTTCAACGACGACCGCGACGGGATGTGGGTGGAGGGCACGGCCCAGGCCGCGCTGGTCTACCGCCTCCTGGGGCGGTCCGACGACGCGCAGCGGCTTCTGGCCGAGGTCGGCAAGGAGGTCAGCCGCGGCGGCCATGTCTGGGCGACGCGCGAGGACAGCATCACCACCGGCCTCGCCATCGGGCCGGACAGCACCACGGATGATTTCCGCTACTACCGCCGCCCCCATCTGGCGGCGACGGCCTGGACGGTCCTGGCCGCGGTGGGCTGGAACCCGTTCACGGGTGAACGGGTGAAGTGAAAACCCCCTTCTCCCCACTGGGGAGAAGGTTGGGATGAGGGGGCGCCCGCAGGACGGATACGCACTGCAATGAGGCTGCGTTCCCGGCCTACGGCCGCCCCCTCACCCTGCCCCTCTCCCCACTTTCGGCGGACCGCAGGTCCGCCTGTCGCGTCAGCGCAAACTTCGTTTGCGCGTGAGCGGTGGGGAGAGGGAAAATTCGAGGCTTACTTGCGGACCTTGTTGATCTCGCCCTGCAGCTCGTTCAGCAGGTCGGCGCCGCCGTCGGCGGCGAACTTGTCCATGGCCGGCTTGACCATCTCACGCATGCGGCCCAGCTCGGCGTCGCTCAGCTCGTTGATCTGCATGCCCTTGTCCTTCAGGTAGGCGATGCTCTGCTTCGACGCCTCGCGGCTGTCCTTGCGCTCGAAGTCGCGAGACGCGGCGGCGGCCTCGTTGATGATCTTGCGCTCGTCGGCGGACAGGCCGTCGTACCAGCGCTTGGAGGCCAGCACGATCCACGGGCTGTAGACGTGCTTGGAAATGGTCAGGTACTTCTGGACCTCGTAGAACTTCGAGGACTGGATGGTGGTGACCGGGTTCTCCTGGCCGTCCACGGTGCCCGTCTCCATGGCGGTGAACAGCTCGGAGAAGGACAGCGGCACGGCGTTGGCGCCGAAGCCGTTGAACATGTCGATGTAGACCGGGTTCTGCATGACGCGCAGCTTGATGCCCTTCAGGTCCTCGACCTTCTCGACCGGGCGCTTGCTGTTGGTCAGGTTGCGGAAGCCGTTCTCCCAGTAGACGAGGCCGACGAGGCCCTTGTCGTTCAGCTTGGCCGCCAGCTTCTGGCCGAACGGGCCGTCGAACACGGCGTCGGCCTCCTGCTCGTTGTTGAACAGGAAGGGCAGGTCGAAGACCGCGAAGTCCTTGACGATGCCGACCAGCGTGGCGGTCGAGCCGACCATCATCTCCTGCGCGCCGCCGATCAGGGCGTTCTGCATCTGGATGTCGCTGCCCAGGCTGGCGTCGGCGAAGCCCTTGACCTTCAGCTTGCCGCCGGAGCGCTTGGACATCTCCTCGACGAAGAACTTCACGGCGCGGCCCTGGTTGCTGCTCTCCGACAGGCCGTAGCCGAAGCGGATCAGCCGCGGCTTGATGTCCTGGGCGGAGGCGGCGACGGGGGCGAGGATGGCGGCGGCGAGGCCGGTCGCCAGAAGGACGGAACGGAGCAGCTTCATGGGTCGGTTCTTCCCTGTAGCGTGTTGTGATTAATGGCGGAAAAAGGTCAGCGGGGCCGTGACGATCTCCGGAACGGCGATCAGCAGGCTCAGCAGAAGCAGGTAGGTCAGCAGGAAGGGCCAGATGCCGCGCGTGGCGCTTTCCAGCGAGATGCGGGCGACGCCGCACACCACGTTCAGCACCGTGCAGACCGGCGGATGGATCAGGCCCAGAGTGCCGGTCAGCACGAACATCACGCCGAAATAGGTCGGATCGATGCCCGCCGCCGCGGCCAGCGGGGTCAGCACGGGGCCGAGCACCAGGATCGTCGGCGTCAGGTCCATCACCGTGCCGACGGCCAGCAGCAGCAGCGTGATGGCGACCATCAGCAGCTTCGGCTCGTGCAGCAGCGGGGCCAGCATCTCGTTCATCTGCTGCGGCAGGTCGGCCAGCGTCACCATGTAGGACGACACCAGCGCCGCCGCGCACAGGAACATCACCGTGCTGGTGGTGCGCGCGGCCTGGACCAGAAGCGGCACCAGATCCTTCAGCGTCACCTGCCGGTAGACGAACAGCGCCACGACCAGCGAATAGACGGCGGCGACCACCGCGGCCTCGGTCGGCGTGAAGATGCCGCCGCGCAGGCCGCCGATGATGATGACCGGGAGGGCCAGCGCCCAGACACCCTCGATCAGGGCGGTGCGGCGCTCGCCCCAACTCGCCTTGGGCTGGAGCTTCACGGTCATGCCGCGCACGACGAACATCCAGGTGATGACCAGACCGGCGCCCATCAGCAGGCCGGGCACGATGCCGGCCATGAACAGGCCGCTGATCGAGGTGTTGGTGGTCACGCCGAAGATGATGAAGGGCATGCTGGGCGGGATGATCGGGGCGATGATGCCGCCCGACGCGATCAGGCCGGCGGAGCGCGGCACCGGATAGCCGTTGTCGCGCATCATCGGGATCAGCAGCGTGGCGAGCGCCGCCGTGTCGGCGATGGCCGAACCGGACAGGCTGGCCAGCATCACCGACGCGCCGATGGTCACGTAGCCCAGGCCGCCGCGGATGTGCCCGACGAGGCTGACCGCGAGGTTGATGATGCGCTGCGAGATGCCGCCGGCGTTCATCAGCTCGCCGGCCAGGATGAAGAAGGGCACCGCCATCAGCGGGTAGTTGTCGGCGCCGCTCAGCATGTTCTGGGCGACGAGCTGGGCGTCGAAGAAGTCGAGATGCACCATCAGCGCCACGCCCGTCAGCATCAGGGCGAAGGCGATGGGCATGCCGAGCAGCATCAGGCCGAACAGCGAGGAGAGGAAGACCGCAAGGGCCATGGAACGGGCTCCGCTTTCAGAAGGCCGGACGGAATCAATGCTCGGCGATGGCGCCGCCCTGCGGGGCGGTGACGCCGTGGGGGTCGCCATTGCCGGGGATGTGCGCCGTCGCGTCGCCCGACAGGATTTTCCAGAGGTTGGCGATGATGGTCAGCGCCATGGCGATCGCCGGGAAGAAGCCCGCGGCGGCGTAGAAGGCCATGGGGAAGCTGAGCACCGTGGAGCGCGTCTCCATCCCGATCAGAAGCTGGAACCAGCTCCCCTCGATGAACAGCCACAGCGCGTAGATCATCAGCAGATGGCTGATCACGGCGCAGGCCCGGCGGACGCGGGCCGGCAGGCGGGACTGGACGATGTCCAACCCCAGATGCTGGTGGCGGCGCAGCGCCAGCGTGGCGCCCAGGAAGACCAGCCAGACGAACATCAGGCGGGCCAGCTCCTCGGCGGCGACGATGCCGCTGTTGAAACCGTACCGCAGAACCACGTTGCCGAAGACCAGCGCCACCATCACGGCGAGCATCAGCGCCATGATCCATTCGGTGACCATCTCCAGCGCTTCCACCATGCGCTTCATGCACACTCCTCGGCCCGCCTCGCGGCGGGGCTCACCCAAGCGGAAAGGGCGGCGGCAGGGGACGGCGCGGAAAGGAGACGGCACGGAAAGGCACGGGCGGCGCGACGCACCGGCAGCGGGGCCGGGCGGCGGGTCGGGGTTCCTCCCACTTGGTCTCTTGCCGGGGTCTCTTGCCGGGACCTTGAATTTTCTGTGGCGGAAAATAGAGGAGTCCCGCAACCGAGTGAAGAAGATTTTCTTCATAACGACGCTGAAACCGCCAAACTATGGGCATAGCGACGAAAATTATCTTCACAAGCCGCCCTGCCCCGCATAGCTTGTGGGCCCGGAAAAGCGGCGCGACGAACGCCGCCGAGAGGCCAGGGCGCGCTATGCCGTTCGCATCGGCGATGGTACGGTCCGCCGCCCAGGAACGCCCCAGGACCAAGAACGCCTGGGACCGAAAACGCTTTAGGGATGGACGGTCCGTTTCGATGCTCCAGCCGGTGAACATCCTCGATCACATCCGCGGCCGCCTGCCGGAGCTGAAGCGTTCCGAAGCCCAGGTCGCCGACATGGTGCTGGCCGAGCCGCAGAAGGTCCTGGGGCAGAGCATCACCGTGCTGGCCCAGGCCGCCGGGGTCAGCGAGGCGACCGTCGTCCGCTTCTGCCGCAGCATCGGCTGCGCCGGCTTCCCGGACTTCAAGCTGCGGCTGGCCGAGGGGCAGGCCCGCGGCACCCCCTTCGTCAGCCAGGACGTGGCGCCGGACGACGAGACTCCGACCGTCGCGCGAAAAATCTTTTCATCCGCCGCCGCCGCCCTGAACGACGCGGCGGGCGCGCTGGACATGGCGGCCGTCTCCCGCGCCGTGGAGCTGCTGGCCGACGCCTCCAGCATCCTGTGCATCGGCACCGGCGCCTCGGCGGTGGTGGCGGAGGACGCGGCGCACAAGTTCATGCGCTTCGGCATGGCGGCGCAGGCCAGCGCCGACCCGATGATGGTCCGCATGCTGGCCGTCAATCTGGGGGCGCGCGGGGTGCTGCTGGCGATCTCCAACACCGGGCGCACGATCATGGTGACGGAACTGGCGCAGATGGCCCGCGATCTGGGGATCCCGGTCATCGCGATCACCGCGCCGGGCTCGCCGCTGGCCGCGGTGTCGTCGGTCGCCATCGGCCACACGCCGGTCGAGGACGCGGAGATCTACACGCCGATGGCCTCGCGCCTCGTCCATCTGGCGATCATCGACGTGCTGTCCACCGGCGTGGCGCTGAAGCTCGGCGCCGAGGCGCGGCACCATCTGGCCAAGGTGAAGGCCGTGCTGTCCGGCACCCGTTCCTCCCACGGCAAGCCCACCAGGACCCGCCATCGGGCCTGATCGTCGGGCCGGGCGGCCTGGACCTTCGGCAGGCCGCCCGCCGGACCGCCGTCAGTGCCGCGCCCCGGACCCGCCGACGGCCACGATGGTGTAGGGCGTGCCGGCCACCGCGATCGTGCGCTCCTCCCGCAACGTCTCGGTGGAAACCACGCGCAACAGCCCCTTGAGCGGATCGGTCACCACCACGTGGTCGCCGGCCACCGCCAGCCGCGGCCGCGGGTTGCGCCAGTGGCCGTCCATCGAATAGGGGGCGGTCAGCTGGACGCTCGCCTCGATCGCGCCGGACACGACGTCGAGCCGATGCAGCCGGCCGTCCTCGGTCAGAATGTAGGCCTGGTTGGCCTTGGCGTCGTCCAACGCGAAGTCCACGCGGCGCGTCGGCAGGTCGATCTTGCGGACGCTCGGTTCGTCGCCCGGCTCGATGATGACGACGGCGCGCGGCCCGTAATTGCCGAGGAAGAACTGCATCGCCGTTCCGCCCTTGAGCGTCGAGACGTTGCCGTCCCCAAGCGCGGCGGTGGACACATGGCGCAGCGTCGGCGGCTTCGAGCCGCCGGCCGGGTGAGCGAAGACGAGTCCGTCCTTGCAGCCGAAGGCGAACACGCCCGCCGACTGGGCCTGCCCGTGAACCGCCGGGCAATGCACCACGCCACCGACCGGCTTGCCCTCCGCGTCGATGATCTTGAGGCCGACGCGCGGCTTTTCGGGATCGTCGTGCGGGACCGAAACGACCAGGAACTCGCCCATCGGGGCGGCAAGGCCATGATGAGCGGCGCCCGGCTTCAGGGTGCGGGCCTTGACCGCCCCTTCCAACAGGTCGCTTTCCCGGTACAGAGCGACACCGCCCGTGCCGTCGTCGAACAGCGCGATGGTGCCGGAGCCGTCCACGACGTGGGCCGGCTTGGTCCCCGCGATCACGGTGGGCAGGAGCTTGGCGTCTTCGATCGCGATGTCCGCGTGGTCCCCATGGTCCTCGAACGAAAACCCGGTGCCGATGACCGCGACCTTTCCGGCATCGCCTTGAACGGCGAAGACGGTGCGGCCGCTGGCGCTGCGTGCGAGGGCCGGCGACTGGTCGAGCCTGAAGACTCCCGCGCTCGCTCCGTCCTCAAGATCGACGGCATGGACGACCCCGTCGGCGTGATCGCCGATGAACAGGCGGTGGTGCGTCGCGCTCGCGGCGTGCCTGTGGTCGTCGGCCAGCGCCGCACCGGCGGCGAGACCTCCGGCCGTGGCGCCGATCCACAGCAGCGTCGAGAGAATGGGCAGGCGGTTCATGTGCAACCTCGTTGTCAGACCTTGCGGTGCGGCTTAGGGGATGCGGCTCACCCGCCCGCCGCGCCGGGGACGTGGCGGTTGGCTCCCTCAAAAGCGTACGTAACGTTATAACGTTACATTTCGACAGCGCAACCGCCCTTCCGTCATCACGCGGGTCTGCCCTTGCCATTCCCGCCGGCTTCGTCCAATTGATGCGCCGCCGTTCCCGATTCACAGACAGTTCTCGCCCATGCCCGCCATAGCCCTCAGCGTCGCGCCGATGATGGACTGGACGGACCGCCATTGCCGGACCTTCCACCGCCTGCTGTCGAAGAACACGCTGCTCTACACCGAGATGGTGACCACCGGCGCCATTCTGCACGGCGACCGCGAGCGGCTGCTCGGCTACGACGCGGTGGAGCATCCGGTGGCGCTCCAGCTCGGCGGGTCGGACCCGGCGGAACTGGCCGCCTGCGCCCGCATCGCCGAGGAGTGGGGCTATGACGAGGTCAACCTGAACGTCGGCTGCCCGAGCGACCGCGTGCAGTCGGGCCGCTTCGGCGCCTGCCTGATGGCCGAGCCCGATCTGGTCGCCCGGCTGGTCGGCGCCATGCGCGAGGCGGTGTCGATTCCCGTCACCGTGAAGTCGCGGATCGCCATCGACGAGATGGAGGAATGGCCGACGCTGGACCATTTCGTGCGAACGGTGTCCGCCGCCGGCTGCACCCACTTCATCGTGCACGCCCGCAAGGCATGGCTGAAGGGCCTCAGCCCCAAGGAGAACCGGGACATCCCGCCGCTGCGCTACGACCTCGTGCACCGGCTGAAGCAGGAGAACCCGCAGCTCACCATCGCCATCAACGGCGGCATCCGGACCCTGGACGAGGCGGAGGAGCATCTCGCCACGCTGGACAGCGTGATGATCGGGCGCGCCGCCTACGAGACGCCCTACATCCTGGCCGACGCCGACCGCCGCCTGTTCGGCGGGGAGCCCGGCCCCGACCGCTACGCGGTGGTCGAGGCCATGGCGGCCTACGCCGAGGAGCGGATGCGCCAGGGGGCGCCGCTGTCGGCGATCACCCGGCACATGCTGGGTCTGTTCCAGGGCCTGCCCGGCGCCCGCGCCTGGCGCCGCCACATCAGCGAGAACGCCCACCTTCCTGGCGCCGGGCCGGAGGTGCTGCTGAAGGCTGCGGCGCTGGTGCCGCACCGCCAAGCGGTCACGCAGCCAGCGGGATGAGCGCCGCGAGCGTCAGGCAGACGACGATGGTCAGCCGCGTCCGCAGCGTGCCGAACCAGCGGGGATAGCGCCCGTCCGCCGCCGCGCTGCGGTCCACCGCCCAGGCGAGGAGGAAGGACAGGATCAGCGCCGGCACCGTCAGGCCGGACGGCAGCAGGGTGGCACCCCACCCCAGAAGCGACGGCGCCACTCCCCAGGCCAGCCACGCCGGCCCGCTCGTCTCGCCGTCCCGCCCAGAAAGGATGCGGCCCCAATGGATGGCGCCGATGAAGGACAGGATCGACACCGCGTAGACGACCACTGCCCGCACCACCGCGGCCTGCCCGTCGCCCTCCGCCATCCAGGCCAGCGCGGTGCCGCCGACGAAGGGGACCAACCCGCCGTAGGACAGCAGCCGGACGACCGAGGCCCGGCGGTCCTCGAAGGACAGCGCGTCCATGCGCTTACGGCTTCGCAGAGGGCTGGGCCAGCGCCTTGTCCAGGGCCGCCGTCAGGGTGGCGGACTCCGGCGTGACCGAGCTGCCGAACCATTCCAGCAGGCGTCCGTCGCGGCCGATCAGGATTTTGTGGAAGTTCCAGCGCGGCACGCCCTGCGGCCCGGTGACCGCCGCCGCCCAGCGGAAGAGCGGATGGGCCTGCGGTCCGGTGACGGACTGCTTCTCCATCAGGGGAAAGTCGACGCCGTAGTTGAGTTCGCAGAAGGACGCGACCTGGGCGTTGCTGCCGGGCTCCTGCCCGCCGAAATCGTTGCTCGGCACGCCCAGAACGACCAGCCCGCGGTCCCGCCGCCCGGCCCAGAGCTTCTGCAGCCCCTCGTACTGGCCGGTGTAGCCGCATTGCGACGCCGTGTTGACCAGCAGCACCGCCTTGCCCCGGAAGGCATCGGGCGCGAGCGTGCCGCCGTCGATGGCCGGCAGGGGCAGCGAAGCCCAGTCGAGCGCGTCGGCCGCCACCGCCGAGCCGGGTGCCGACAGCATCAGGCCGGCGGACAAAATCCCGGCGGCAAATCGGGCGGCAAATCGGGCGGCGGATTGGGTGGCACGTTGGGCGGCATGGCGGATCGTTGGCATGACGGTCTCCCGGTCGGCGGCGCTGGTCTCTGCGGCCTTCCTCTATACGGCGGTCGAGGCGCGTCGGATCATGCACGCGCATGGGTGCCATGGCCATCTTGCCGTGCGACGGACGGCCGCACCTGCTTTAGGGTTGTCCCCCCGCCCGCCCCAGACCATAGACCGGCCGACGCCTCCCATGCGCCTTCTCATCCTGATGCTCGGCCTCGCCGGTTTCGCGAGCGCCTTTTCGCTGCGCACCACCGACCCGATGCTGACCGTCATCGCGTCGGATCTCGGCATCGGCGTGGCCGAGGCGGCCCTGCTCTCCTCCGCCTACACGCTGCCCTACGCGGCGATGCAGCTCATCCTCGGGCCGGTCGGCGACGCCATCGGCAAGACGCGGCTGATCCGGCTGTCGCTGGTCGTCCTGACCATCGGGGTGGCGCTGTCGGCGGTGGCGCCCGGCTATTACACCGTTCTGGGCTCGCGGATGCTGGCCGGCGCCTTCGCCGGCGGGATCATCCCGGCCTCCATGGCGCTGATCGGCGACCGGGTGGTCTACACGGAGCGGCAGTTCGCCATCAGCCGCTTCCTGCTGGCGGTCATCCTCGGCCAGATGTCCGGTTCCGCCGTGGCCGGCGCCCTGTCGGAGGTGGCGGGCTGGCGCACCGTCTTCGCCCTGGCGGCGGTGGTGACCGGCCTGATCGCGCTGACCGCCGCCCTGTTCCTGAAGGGCGAGCGGGAGGAGCGGCTTCCCCTGTCCATGGCCGACGCGCGGGCGCGCTACGCCTCCGTCCTGGCGAATCCGGTGTCGGTCTGGGTCTTCGCGACGGTGGCGGCGGAAGGGCTGCTGATCTTCGGCGTCTTCCCCTTCGTCGCCCCCATGCTGGCCCGCCACGGGGCGGAGGGCGCCTTCGAGGCCGGGGTGACGCTCGCCGCCTTCGCCGTGGGCGGTGTCGTCTACAGCTTCGTGGTGCGGCGCCTGCTCGGCACGCTCGGCCAATGGGGGATGATGGGGGCCGGCGGCCTCGTGGCCGGAGGGTCCTATCTGGCGATGCTCGCCCCGGTGCCCTGGCCGGTGGTGTCGCTGCTGTTCCTGGTCGCCGGATTCGGCTTCTACATGCTGCACAACACCATGCAGACCCAGGCGACGGAACTGTCGGCGACGGCGCGCGGGTCGGCGCTCGCCCTCTTCGCCTCCTCCTTCTTCCTGGGGCAGGGGATCGGGCCGGTGGTCTATGGGGCGGTCGCCCATCAGGTCGGTCTGCCCGCCCTGTTCCTGTTCGGTGGCGCGCTGACCATGCTGCTGGGCGTCGGGGCGGTGCGGCTCATCCGTCGCCCCATCTGATGGTTGGGGCCTGATGGTTGGGGCCTGACTGATATTTCAATATTTCGGATATCCCCAGATTCTGTGGATAACTCTGTTGGCGAATCGAGGGGTAACCGAAGGGACAGGCGGCCCCTCAAGGGGTCCGGCAGAAATGCCTGATTTTTGGGCACATTAGAAAACGGCGTCAATCAAGGGATTTTCGCGCCCGGCCCGCCGTTCCGGCCCTGGAACGGGGGCTGCCCCGCCCCGCGACGGGAGTCAAGCGAAGGATGTGGCCGCCTGTGAACAACTTTCCTTGACAGCGCATCGGGGCCACGGCAAAGGGCTGCTGCCGGCGCCGAGACGACTTGCGCGCCACCGGTCCGCGGAGCACTCTGGCGCCATGTTCACCGTCAGCGAAAGCGAAGCCGAAACGATCCGCCGCGCCTTCCACGACCGTGGGGAATGGTCCGCCGTGGTGGAGCTGCGCCGGCTGTTTCCGGTCTTCGCCAACAACCCGGAGGCCCTGCGCTGCGTGCGCGCCATCGCCGGCTGGCAGCCCCTGCCCGACCCCGCCGCGGCCCCGCCCAAGGTGACTCCCCTGCGACGCCGCAAGCCGGTGGAGCCGCTCCCCTGAGACTGTGGTTTTAAGACCGCAGCCCTGAGACTCACGTGGCGGTGCGCGGTCCGCGATCGTTGAGCGGGTCGGCCAGCGGCACGACCTTGCCGCCGTCGGCCACCACCTGAAGCTCCGGCACGCCGGACTGGGCGCGGCGCTCGGCCAGAAGCACCTCCAGCATCGCCTCGACCTTCGGCATGTGGACGGTCTGCTGGTCGAAGGGCATCTGGATGCCCTGCTCGCGGAACTGCTCCAGGATGCGCAGGCGCAGCTCGTTGCGCACCGGGATGATGTGCTCGGTGTTGGCGACGAAGCAGCGCAGCTCGAACTCCGGCCCGCTCGGCCCGAAGTCGCGGAACATCACCACCGGCTCCGGGTTGCGCAGCACCTGGGCGTGGCCGTAGCCGATCCTCAGCAGCAGCGCGTAGACCTGCCGGGCGTCGGTGTCGTAGGTGATGCGGACCTTGATCTCGATGCGGGTGGTCTTGTCCTTCAGCGTCCAGTTGACCACCGACTTGGAGATGAACTCCGAGTTCGGGATGATGACCGAGGCGCGCTGGAAGGTCTGGATTTCCGTCGCCCGGACGCTGATGCGGCGCACGGTGCCCTCCAGCCCGTTCACGACGACCCAGTCGCCCACCTTCACCGGCCGCTCCACCAGCATGATCAGGCCGGAGATGAAGTTGCTGACGACGTTCTGCAGGCCGAAACCGATACCGACCGACAGGGCCGAGGCGATCATGGCGAGGCTGGACAGGTCGAGCCCCAGCGTGCCGACCGACATCAGCACCGCCATGGTGGTGCCGAGATAGCCCACCCCCATGCGGATGGAGTTGCGCACGCCGTCGTCCATGTTGACGCGGCCGAGGATGCGCTCGTCGAGCTGGCGCTGGATGAAGCGGGTCACCGCGACGACGACGCCCAGCACCATCAGCGCCGACATGATGTCGCCCGGCGCGATGCGCACGCCGCCCACCGTGACGCCGCTGAGGAAGCCGTCGGCCAGCCCCTTCATCTCCGACAGCGTCATGCCGGTCAGCGGCAGCAGGAAGAAGGCGGCCACGGTCAGCAGCAGCCCGTCGATCACCGTCCGCCCGGCCTGCCCCAGCATCCGCCGTCCGCGGTCGGTGGCGATCACGATGTCGCGCACCTCGGCCACCTGCCCGCTGCCGCGCTCCAGCAGGACGCAGAGCAGCTCGCGCAGGACGCCGCGCGCCACCAGCAGGACGCCGCCGATGATGAGCGTCGTCAGCATCAGCTTCGAGGCGTAGATCGCGCCGACCAGATAGCCGGCGCCCGAGGCGACCAGCGAGGCGAGCGCCACCGCGCCGATCAGCAGGCGCAGGCGCAGCCCGACGACCCGCGGGCGGGCGGGCGGCGCGTCTTCGGCCGCCGCCTCGGTGGGCGCGGACGCCGGAGGCGGCAGGGTGACGTCCAATCCGGCGGCGGGCGTCGGCTCCGGGCATCCGCAGTCGTCGGTCGCCTCGGCCTCCGGCGGCGGGGCGGCGAGCCAGAGATGGTCGGGGTAGAGGAACAGCAGCGACACGGCGATCAGCGCCATGGTGCCGAAACCGGTGATCGAGCGCAGCTCCGGCGGGGTGAACATGCCCTCCGACAGGGCGATGCCGGTGCCCGCCAGGGCCAGCCCGATCATGACGAGCGGGACGCGGCGGACCAGACGGCGCGCGCTGTCCGGGTCGAGGTTGGCAAGCTGCCAGGACGGATGGTCGGGCGCCAGGGTGGCGCGGGCGACGCCGGTGACCAGGAAATAGGCGGTCAGGCCGCCCGACACCCCGACCACCAGAGCGGTCAGCGGCCCGGCGTCGGCGGCGTCGCGCAGCAGCCCCACCAGCGCGCCGCTCAGCACCAGCGTCGGCACCAGCGGCACCAGGCAGCGGGCCAGCGCCTCCACCGCCATCGCCACCACGCGCTGGCGGTAGCTCGGCCGCTCCTCCAGATCGCGGTGGCCGTAGCGGCGCAGCAGCACCCGGCGCACCGGCCAGGCGACCAGGAACAGGATGGCGGCGAGCGCGCCCAGACCGTACAGGCGGCCGCGCCATTCGTCGTCGCCCATCACGATGCCGAAGGCCCGTCCGATGCGCTCCTGCACATAGGCCGTCTGCTCGGGCAGGGCGGCCCAGGTGGCGGGCAGCAGCGGCACCGGGCCGCGCCGGACGATCTGCTCGGTGAGCTGGGTCATGCGCTGGTCGGCGGCGGTGCGCAGCAGGATGTCGGCGCGGGTGACGATCAGCTCGGTCTGCTTGGACCGCCCCTCCGCTTCGCCGATGGTCTGGGTCAGGCGCTTGCGCTCCGCGGCGATCCCCGCCTCCTCCGGCGGAGCGCCCTGGGCCGGCGCGGGCCCCAGCGCGTCGAGCATCCGCTGGGCGGTGTCGCGGGCGGCCGACGCGGCGGCCCCGGCCTCGCGCACCTCGTGCTGGATCTTCGCCAGATCGGCGCGCAGCGTCTCGTATTCGGTGTTCGCCAGATCGCCCCCGGCGATGCGGTTGGCCGCCCTCTCCAAGGCGTTCTGCCATTGCGGCAGCCTGGTCTTGAAATCCGCCGTCGCTTCCGCCGCCGGAGCGGCCGACTGGGCCATGGCCGACGGGACGACGGCACCCGCGGCAAGCGCGCCACACAGGGCCAGGGCTGCCAGGAGCCGGCCGACCCGGCGGCGGAAAGCGGAGGAAATCTGCATCACCGTTCGAAATCTCGTGTTGGCGAATGACTGCGGCCCCGGCGAACCGGGAAAAGGGACACCTATACTCTTCGGCGTCGCGGCAAAAGTATGGCACGCCGTGTCACCAGGATGTGACAGAGAGCGTCGGGCGCGCGGATCCGCGCGCACGGACCGGCGCCGCCCGTCCGCTTTCCACCGTTTCGTGCGCCTGCCTTCCGATTGGGCATGGCGTGGTTGCGCGTCTTGATGATAGAGGTTGCGTATCGTCGCTTCACACGCACGTCATCATCATGGCCGGCTTGACCGACATCGACCGCACCCTCCTCCGCACCGCGCTGAAGGCCGCCAAGCGCAACGACGTCCCATCCGTCGGAATGCCGACCGAGACGCTGGAACGGCTTCTGGAGTATCTGGCGGTTCTGGAAGGCGCGCAGACCGGCGCGCGGACCGAGGGCAACCCAGGGGCGAGCTGACTCGCCGCAACCATTGCCTGACCCGCGATGGCGGGACATCCGAATCCCACGCTACATACTATCGTATGCCAGCCGCACGACGCCATGCCGACGGCCCCGGTGAACGGCACGTTGTGACATTGAATTCGAGTCGCAACCGAAGCTCGACGCTCTCGGTCAAAAGAGGTAATACTTTGGGACCCAATCTTTTTGGCGGACCATCGTCTTGTGCCAGTTTGCCACACCGGAATGCGGTCATGCCTGTCGCGCGATCAGGCTCGTCCGCGAACACAGCCGCGGCCCCGTGGGGTTGGACGCGCGCGCCTATCTGATCCGGGTCGAACGCCGGCTGATGCAGTTCCATTGCGGCGCCCCGCTGGGCATTCCAATGGAGGCGCCGCCGCCCCGCGAGGCCGCCGAGTAGCCGTCCGATCAAACCCCGGCCAGCAATTCAAGGGCCATCACGGCCTCAGGGCCATCAATCCCGCCCGCTGGGGGCTTCCGGTCGCCCGCGGTCCGGTTCACGGCCACGGTCCCCATCCGATGCCTCGTCGCGCTCCCGCTGGCGCTGCCATTGATCGAACTTCTCGGGATCGGTCACCAGATCGATGACGGACGGCTTCCGGCCGCCTTTGTCCTGCTGTGCGGGCATGAACACCTCCATCGTTGCACCACACCTGTCCTTTTGCATCATCAACAGCGCAAAGGGCCCGGCGCACCAAGCCCCGCAAGGGGAGAACCCCGCAAGCACAGCCCTTCTCCTTTGGCGTCCGGTTTTTGACACAGCACACCCCCGGCCGAATCCTTAGCCTGCGACGACGATCAAGACACAGTCGGGGGCGGGATGCTGAGGTTGGGAACACGGGTGAGGTTTGCGGGCCAGGAAGCCCTCGTCGTCGCACGAACCCTTGCCGGTGAGCCGACCTACGACATCCGTCTGGCCGACGGCCGTCTCATCAAATACGCCGCCGAAAGCGACCTGGAACCGATCGAGGGGGACGGGTCCGAACCGCCGCCCGCCTCGGCGCGGCCATCCGGTTCCGGCGGCTCCAATCCGGGGGGCATGCAGTGACCCGCGACGACTTCCCCTATTCGCTCCAGCCCTACGCGATGCCGGACGACGGCGGTGACGGGACGCAGGACAGCGACGCCTGGACGCTGGTGCTGTTCCGCGCCGCCGACGAGGCCGAGCGGCTGTGGTTCCGCGACCACGGCTTCGCCATGGAGGGCCGCCGCTGGGTCCGCCACGCGCCGGCTCCGGACGTCCTCGCGGCGACGCCGACCTCCGGCGACGCGTCCGAGGACGAGGACTTCGGAGACCGTGAGTCCGACGACCGGGCGCCGACCGGCGGCGGCCCCACGCCGGACGTCGCCGCCTGATCTTCCGTTCCGGCGTCCGCGGCCTATTCCTGTGCCGGCGCCCCTGTTCGCGGACACGCACGCCCCATGCCCGACAGCCTCGACTTCGACCGGAACGAGCTTGGTCCATTCCACATGGGCCCCGCTGACAGGCCCCCGGGCGATCCGTCCCATGGCGATCCGTCCCATGGCGATCCGCCTGCGGACGATCGTCCCCGGCCCGCCCCCTCCCCCGCCCCCACAGTGCCGCAGACCGCCCTGATCCGGCGGCTGCGCCGGGCGGCGTCGGGCAACGTCCCGGCGCCGGAAGGGGTGACGCTTCGCCAGGCCCAGCAGCGCGAGGTGATGGTCGGCGCCCATCTGACCCTGAGCATCGACTGGGCGACCGAGGTGGAGGTCCGGCTGGGCGCGGAGATGGTGCGCTTCGCCATCTACTGCCGCAATGCCGCCGAGCTGAATGCGACTCTGGCCCGCGACCTGGACGCCGAGGCCGCCTCGCTGGAGACGGCCCACCGCTTCGCCACGCTGCTCGGCCCGCTGGACGAGCGGGTCGAGGCGATGGCCGCGGCCGAGGAGCCGCTGCCGCCCCTGCCCTCGCTGCGCGGCCCCTATTACCTGCACGAGGTCTGCACCGGCTGCAACGGCGGCGGGGTGCGGGCCTGCGGCGGCGACGGCTGCCGCGGCGGCAAGATCCGCTGCACCCACAGCGCGACGGCCGAGGCGCCGGACTGCCCGGAGTGCGGCGGGCGCGGCCAGCACCGTTGCCCGGTCTGCGCCGGCGACGGGGTGGTCGCCTGCGAGTCCTGCGGCGGGGTCGGGCAGTTCACCCACATTCATCACCCCCGCCTGACCGCCCACCCCTCCTACAGCCTCACCGCCCCGCCGGACGCCCCGGCGGCGGTGCGGATGGCCCTGGAGCAGGCCGGCTTCGCCGGTTTCGCCGCGCTCGCCAACCCCGCGCCGGCCACGGTGCGCCATTCCGGCACGCAGCTTCTCTACCAGCGCAGCGGCACGCTGACGGTGGTCGCCTTGTCCTGGGACTGCGACGGCGTCCCGTTCGAGGTGGAAACCGTTGGGCCGGACGGCGACTCCGCCCCCCTTCCGCCCTTCCTGGACACCGTGCTGGCCCCGGTGCTGGCGCGCATCGCGGCGCTGCCGCCCGCCGACGCCTTCGCCCTGGCCGGCGCCTACCGCCTGACCCGCTCCGTCGCCGAAGCGGTGCTGGACGGCCGGGAACCGGACGCCGCGGCGATCGTGGCCGACCATGAGGGCTGCGTCAGCCCCGCCTTCGTGAAGGAAGCCGCTGCGGTGCTGGCGGAGCGCTTCGCCGAGACCAGCCGCACCGCCGTGGCACGGAGCTGGATCGCCGCGGCGGGGCTGCTCGCCCTGGTCCTGCTGCTGGTGGCGGGGGTGGACGCTCCGGCCCTGCTGACCGGCGCGACGCCCGAGCAGCCCGCCCCGGCGGCGCTGCGGCTGGGCTGGGACATCGGGCTTCCGATCGTTGCCGGGCTGGGCCTGTGGATGCTGGTGCGCGGGGTGGTGCGCGGGGCCCTGGGCGCGGCCTTCGGCGGGCCGGTCCGCGCCCCGGACCAGGGGTCCTGGCCGCTCGTCCTGCTGTCCGCCGCGGCGGCGCTCCATCTCGGCCTGCTGACCTGGTGGAACGGCGGGCCGGGCTTCAGCCGGCTGAACCACCGGCTCGACGTGGAAGCGATCACCGAGGGCCGCGCGCCGATGCCCGCCCCGCGCGTCCTGACGCCGGAGGAGCGGATCATGGCCGCGCAACGGGCGCTGGCCCGGCTGGGGCGCTACGACGGGGCCATCGACGGCAAGATGGGCGAAGGCACGAGGACCGGGCTCGCCAGCCTGACCGGGCTGGTCGATACGGCGCCGGGCGTGGCGCCCGAAGACCCGCTGGAGCTGGCCGTCGACATCGCCGCCGACCGGGTGGCCGTCAATGTGCGGACGCCAGAGCTGCTGGTCGGACCGGGCTGGAGCAACGCGACCCGCCTGCGCATGAACCGCGACGACCAGCCGCTGGTCGCGGGGGCGTTCCTGGGCGCGCTGGCGGCGTCGGGCACGGAACGGGCGGCGGCGGGTCAGGACTGGATGTCGGGGGACGGTCTGCGATCCGGGCGGATCACCGTGACGGGCCGAATCGCCGACCCGAAGGACCGCGGGCGGCTGTGCTTCGGGTTGACCCACGTCGTCACCACACCGGCCGGACGGGACGCCGGAACGCCGCTGCGCACCTGCCGCACCGCCGGAAACTGGACCCTCGAGGAATGAAGGGGACGGACGGACCGGCAAGGCCCGCGCCATGCGGGCATGAAAAAGGGGCCTGAAAAGGCCCCGATTTTCATTTTCGTCCGGCGATGCGCCGACGATAAGGATGGTGCGGTCGAGAAGACTCGAACTTCCACAGCATTTCTGCCACAGCGACCTCAACGCTGCGCGTCTACCAATTCCGCCACGACCGCGACTTCATCGTTCGAATGGACCGGGCCCATCAGCCCAACCCATTGAATTAACTTGCTTTCCTACGCGGGACGTTACGCGGCGCCGCTTCGGATTGCAACAACTTTCTGATGGTGCGGACACGCCGCCGACCGGCCTCGTGAGGCCCGCCCGCGCCCCCATCCGTGGACGCCGCGCCCTGTTATCGCATTCCCGGAGGATAAGCAAGCGGCATGCGCTGCCCGTCCACGGCGCGGAAACGGACCGTCGCACCATCCGCACCTTTTGATTGATGATTTCCTCCAAGATCTTCTGAAAAGAGGAGAGTTTTCCGGAAATGCATCGGACCGCACGATGATGCGGTGCAAAAATTTGGCTTCATGCGTTAACAGCGCTGTTTTTGACACTTTGTGACTCCTTTTGCCGTTTTCCGCTCTGCCTCGCGGTGCTATCGTTCGCCATCAGTTGTCCAATTGTTGGACCAAACTCAGGCGGCGCGATCATGAACGGCGTCTCAACCGTCAAGGCCATCTTCGAAGAGCTTCGCAAGGAGATCCCCGAGCGCTACCAGCCCGGCGATCTTCTTCCGAATGAACGGCTGCTGGCGGAACGGTTCGGCGTCAGCCGCAACACCATCCGCGAAGTCATCATCTTCCTCGAAGCCTACGGCTTGGTCGAGAAGACGCAGCGCGGCCCGCGCGCGAGCAAGCCCGACATCGAGGCGATGTTCCGCATTCTCGATCAATGCTTCGATCGCAGCGTCAAGACCTGCCGGGAAGTCTTGCAGTTCCGTCGGATCATCGAGATCGGGGTGCTGCCCGAAGTGGTGCGGCACATCACCGACGCGGAGATCGACGGGCTCGACCGTCTCGCCGAAGACATGGAGCACCAGTTGACGGTGCGCGAAGCGGCGGAGGTGGATTTCCGCTTCCATGCCGCCATCGTCGCGGCGTCCCGCAACTCCATGTTGCAGAAGATGTATCAGGCGATGTCGCAGCCGATGATCTATTACATGGAGATCGGCAAGAGCAACGCGGTGATCGGACCGACCACGGTCAATTATCATCGCCAGATCATCGCAGCGCTGCGTGAGCGCTCCATCGAGAAGGCCGTCGAGGCCAGCAACGCACACTTCCATTTCAGCGAGAGCGTGTTCAACCAGGAGGCGCAGCCCTCGGCTACGCCCACGGCCTGAACACGTCCGCTTTCCAAAAAAGGACATCACCTGTGAAAGCACTGATGATCGAAGGCGTGGACGTCTGCGCGATCCACGAGGTGGCGGAGCCGACTCCCGGCCCCGGCGAGGTGCTCCTGGCCATCCGCCACGTCGCCCTGTGCGGCAGCGATCTCAGCACCTTCAAGGGGCTGAACCCGCTGGTTTCCCTGCCGCGCATCCCCGGTCACGAGATCGGCGGCGAGATCGCCGCGGTGGGTGAGGGCGTTCCGGCCGAGTACGCCGTGGGCCGGCGCGCCATCGTCATTCCCTACACCGCCTGCGGCACCTGCCCGTCCTGCCGCAAGGGCCGGGTCAACGCCTGCCGCAGCAACCGCACGCTCGGCGTGCAGCAGAACGGCGGCCTGGCCGAACGCATCGTCCTGCCCTACGGCAAGCTGATCCTGAACGACACGCTGGCGCCGCGCCATCTGGCGCTGGTCGAGCCGCTGTCCGTCGGCTTCCACGCCGCGGCGCGCGGCCGCGTCGAGGCGTCCGACACCGTGCTGGTGCTGGGCTGCGGCATGATCGGGATGGGCGCCATCGCCGGCTCCGTCCATCGCGGCGCCACGGTGATCGCCGTGGACATCGGCGAGGCGAAGACCGGTCTGGCCCGCCGCTACGGTGCCGCCCACACCATCGACGCCGCCAAGGAGGACGTGGCCGCCCGCGTCCTGGAGCTGACCAACGGCGACGGCGCCGACGTGGTGATCGAGGCGGTCGGCCTGCCCGCCACCTTCACCCAGGCCATCGACCTCGTGTCCTTCGCCGGCCGCGTCGTCTACATCGGCTACGCCAAGGAGCCGGTGTCCTACAAGACGCAGTTCTTCAACCTGAAGGAACTGGACATCATGGGGTCGCGCAACGCGACCTCCGAGGATTTCCAGGCCGTCATCCGCTACCTCGAAACGCTCGATCACGCCCCCGACGACCTGATCTCCAAGGTCTTCCCCTTCGAGGAGGCCGACAAGGCCCTGCCCTATTGGGCCAAGGAGCGCGACACCACGGTCAAGGTGATGATCGAGCGCTGACCCTTCCGGCGGCGCCCGCCGGGCGCTGTCACCATCGGAACTGCTGCGGCGGGGCGTGCCGGCCCCGCCGCCGGGCCCCGCCCCGTCGGCTGGTCCCGTCCATGAGCCACGTCCACAGACGGGCTCCCCGGCATCCACTATGGAGGAAATAACAATGAAGCGCTTTCTGGCGTCTGCCCTTGCCGCGTGCGTGCTGTCCATCGGTGCCGCGTCCGGCGCCATGGCCAAGACCGAGATCATGGTCGCCTATGAGAACAACCCGGGCGAGCCGCTCGACCGGGTGATGCATCACTGGGCCGACCTTCTGAAGGAGAAGAGCAAGGGCGAGGTCACCCTGAAGCTGTTCCCCAGCTCGCAGCTGGGCGCCAAGAAGGACGTGATGGAACAGGCGATGATGGGCATGAACGTCATCACCCTGTCCGACGTCGGCTTCCTGCAGGACTACGATCCGGACCTCGGCGTTCTGTTCGGCCCGTACCTGACCGACGACCCCCAGAAGCTCTTCAAGATCTACGAGAGCGACTGGTTCAAGAAGAAGGACGAGGCGCTGCGCAAGAAGGGCGTGCACATCGTCATGTCCAACTACCTGTACGGCGTGCGCCACATCCTCGCCAAGAAGCCGATCAACACGCCCGCCGACCTCAAGGGCATGAAGATCCGCGTCCCGAACAACGTGATGCAGATCAAGACGATCGAGGCGATGGGCGCCACCGCGACGCCGATGCCGCTGGGCGAGGTCTACCCGGCCCTGACCACCGGCCTGATCGACGGCGTGGAGAACCCGATCTCCGTGCTGTACGGCGCCAAGCTGCATGAGCAGGCCAAGTATCTCAGCCTCGTCGGCTACCTGACCAACACGTCGGTGTGGGTCGGCGGCGAAGCCTTCTTCAGCAAGCTGCCGGCGGACGTCGTGAAGATGGTCCACGAGACCGGCTACGAGGCCGGCCTCTTCAGCCAGAAGCTGGCCGCCGAGCAGGACGCCGAGTTCATCGAGAAGATGAAGGCGACCGGCGTCACCGTGATCCAGCCGGACCCGGCGCCGTTCCGCGAGGCCACCAAGGTCGTCTACACCCAGTTCCCCAAGTGGTCGGCCGGCCTGTACGAACAGATCCAGAAGGATCTCAAGTAAGAAATAAGTAAATCCGGGCGGAGCCTCGTTCCGCCCGGATCGTCTGGAGGATTATGCCATGGAGTTGATCCGGCGTCTGCCATCGGTCGTCGCGGGAGCCGCGCTGGCCGGTCTGGTGGTGATGACCATCGCGGCGGTGTTCGCCCGCTACATCTTCGACGCTCCGCTGCATTGGGGCGAGGAGATGTCCGGGCTTCTGATGATCTGGATCATCATGATCGGCGCCATCGTCGCCGAGCGTGACGGCCAGCATCTCGACATCCCGCTGTTCGTGGACCTGCTGCCCACCCGCATCCGGGCGGCGGTCGATCTGGCCGTCTCGGCCCTGTCGATCGTGATTCTCGGCTATGCCGGCTGGCTCGGCTACCTGCTGGCCCAGAGCGCCCAGTACAAGCTGACGGAAATTCTGCAGATCTCCTGGTTCTGGATCGATCTGGCCGTTCCGGTCGGCGCGGCCGGCATCATCATTTATCTTCTGCGCCGCTGCTTTATCGACATCATGGTGATTGCGAAGGGGAACGCGCCATGAGCTGGCCCGTCATCATTCTTATTATGCTTTGCCTGTTCGCCTTGAACATGCGGCTTTACATTGCAATTTTTGCATCGGTTCTTGTCTATTTCGTGTTTTTCAGCCCGGTCCCGGACCAGATCGCGGTGCAGCGGCTGATCGGCGCCTCGCAGAACCTGTCGCTTCTGGCGATTCCCTTCTTCATCCTGCTCGGCACGCTGATGGACCACACCGGCGTGGCCAAGCGCCTGCTGCGCGTGGCCGACCTGCTGGTCGGCAAGTTCACCGGCGGCATGGCGCTGACCAACATCATGCTGAGCACGCTGCTGGGCGGCGTCAGCGCCTCCAACCTCGCCGACAGCGCCATGCTGACCCGCATGCTGGTGCCGGAGATGGAGCGCAAGGGCTACAACCGCGCCTTCGCCGCCGCCGTCACCGCGTCGGGCGCGCTGGTGACGCCGATCATCCCGCCGGGCATCGCGCTGATCATCTACGGCCTCGTCGCCGACGTCTCCATCGGCGCCATGTTCATGGCCGGCATCCTGCCCGGCATCGTCATGGCCCTCATGCTGATGGTCGCCGCCTACATCGTGTCCAAGCGCAACGGCTATCCGCCGTCCCGCGACAGCTGGCCGACCACGTCGGAAACCACCAGCGCGCTGGTCGGCGCCTGGCCGGTTCTGGTCCTGCTGGTCGCCATCATCGGCGGCATCCGCGCCAACATCTTCACCCCGACCGAAGCCGGCGCGGTGGCGGTGCTGATCGTCCTGGTGATCGGCTTCGTGATCTACCGCGAGATGCGCGTCGCCCATGTGGTGGACGCCCTGGTCGGCACCTTCAAGGCGACCTCGTCGGTGATGCTGGTCATCATGGCCTGCTCGGCCCTGGCCTGGGTGCTGTCGCTGGAGCAGGCGGCGCAGCAGCTGGCGACCTACATCACGGCGCTGACCGACAACAAGTACGTCTTCCTGCTCATCCTCAACCTGCTTCTGCTGTTCCTGGGCATGCTGATCGAGGGCAACGCGATCCTCATCGTCATGGTCCCGCTGCTGATGCCGACGGTGCACCAGCTCGGCATCGACCCGATCCATTTCGGCATCGTGGTGATCGTGAACCTCGCGGTCGGCTGTCTGACGCCGCCGGTGGGCACGGTGATGCTGCTGGTCTGCAACCTCGCCAAGGTGAAGATCTCGGACTTCATGAAGCAGTCCACCCTGCTGTTCGTGGCGCTGTTCGTGGCGCTGATGCTGGTCACCTTCGTGCCGGAACTCTCGCTGCTCCTGGCCCGCTAAAGCGAACTTACGTTCGCTTTAGACTCATATCGCCTCATTCGCCGGCGGGCTCCGGTCGCATGTGCGACCGGGACCGCCGTCGCGGTCCAAAGCGGATCGCGATCCGCTTTGATCCCTCCCGCCGCCCTCCCGCTTCCCTCGCTTCTCCCCCAAGGGGCCCGACATGCCGAAGTACCTGAAGATCCATTCCAGCGACACCGTCGCCGTCGCCCTGGAGCCGCTGGCCCAGGGCACCGCGATCGACGGTCTGGGCGTCGTCCTGCTCGACGAGGTGCCGCAGGGCCACAAGTTTGCCGTGACCCCGCACCAGCCCGGCGACCGGGTCATCAAGTACGGCAGCGTAATCGGCCTCGCCAAGGAGGCGATCCCGGTGGGGCGGCACATCCACACCCACAACATCGGAACGGCGCTGGGCGGCCTGCAGGACTACGCCTACGCCGGGCCGGCGAACGATGCCGCGCCGGCCAAGCGGGAGGCGCCGACCATCCAGGCCTTCGTCCGCGCCAACGGCGAGATCGGCGTGCGCAACGACCTGTGGATCATCCCGCTGGTCGGCTGCGTCAACGGCCTCGCCAAGAACGCGGCCAAGCGCTTCGAGAAGATGGGCCTGCTGCCCGAGGGCTCCCGCGTCATGGTGCTGGAGCATCCCTACGGCTGTTCGCAGCTCGGCGGGGACCTGGACAACACCCGCAACATCCTGCGCGACTTCGCCATCCACCCCAACGCCGGCGGCGTGCTGGTCATGGGGCTGGGCTGCGAGAACAACACCCGCGCCCTGTTCACCCAGGGCTTCGAGCATCCCGACCCGCGCCGCCTGCGCTATCTGACCACCCAGGAGGTGTCGGACGAGCTTGAGGCGTCGCTGGAGGCGATGACCGAGCTGGCCGCGGTGATGCGTGAGGACAAGCGCGAGCCGGTCGGCGCCGACCGCCTGCGCATCGGCCTGAAGTGCGGCGGCTCGGACGGTTTCTCCGGCATCACCGCCAACCCGCTGCTGGGCGCCCTCTCCGACTGGCTGTGCGGGATCGGCGGCGCCACCGTGCTGACCGAGGTGCCGGAGATGTTCGGCGCCGAGCATCTGCTGATGGAGCGCGCGGAAAGCCGCGAGGTGTTCGAGGGCGTCGTCACCCTGATCAACGACTTCAAGCAGTACTTCATCGACCACAACCAGCCGATCTACGAGAACCCGTCGCCCGGCAACAAGGCGGGCGGCATCAGCACGCTGGAGGAGAAGTCGCTGGGCTGCACCCAGAAGGCCGGCCTGTCCCCGGTGCGCGACGTCATCCGCTACGCCGAGCGCATCCGCAAGCCGGGCCTGACCCTGCTGGAGGCGCCGGGCAACGACGGCGTGGCGGTCACCGCCCTGGCCGCCGCCGGCTGCCACATCGTGCTGTTCACCACCGGCCGCGGCACGCCGCTGGGCGGCGTCGTGCCGACCATGAAGATCGCCACCAACACCGCGATGGCCGAGAAGAAGCGGCACTGGATCGACTTCAACGCCGGCCCCATCGCCGAGGCCACCGCCACGGTGGACAGCCTGCTGCCGTCCTTCATCGACAGCATCCTCGCCGTCGCCAACGGCAAAGAGGCGCGCAACGAGGAGAACGACGTCCACGACCTCGTGATCTTCAAGTCCGGCGTCACGCTCTGACCCGTCACCCACCCATCAGACAAGGACGCCGACCATGGAGCGCCTGAACGCATCCTTTCTCAACGGCCGGCCGCGCCCGACGACGACGCGGATCGTGCAATTCGGCGAAGGCAATTTCCTGCGCGCCTTCTTCGACTGGAAGGTCGACCGCCTGAACGAGGCGACCGGCGGCGACTGGGGCGTGACCGTCGTCCGCCCGATCGCCGGCGGCTTTCCGCAGACGCTGAACGAGCAGGAGGGCGCCTACACCGTCCTGTCGCGCGGCGTCGACGAGTCCGGCGCGAAGGTCTCGCAGGCCCGGCTGATCGGCTGCGTGCGCAACGAGATCGCCGCGCATGGCGATTGGGCGTCGGTGCTGGAGCTGGCGCGCGACCCGAACGTCGCGGTCGTCGTCTCCAACACCACCGACGCCGGCATCGCCTATGTCCCGTCGGTGGCCTACGCCGACGAGCCGCCGGTCTCCTTCCCCGGCAAGATGACCCGCTTCCTGCACGAGCGCTGGAAGGCCTTCGACGGCGCGCCGGAGGCCGGCCTGCAAATGCTGGCCTGCGAGCTGATCGACCACAACGGCGAGGAGCTGAAGCGCATCGTCCTGCTGCACGCCCGCGACTGGGCGCTGGAGCCGGCCTTCATCGACTGGATCGAGACGGCGAACGCCTTCTACAACACGCTGGTCGACCGCATCGTCCCCGGCTTCCCGCGCGCCGAGGCCGACGAGCTGCGCCGCGAGCTGGGCTACGACGACAGCTTCATGGCGGCGGCGGAGCTGTTCCACCTGTTCGTGATCGAGCGCAAGGAGGGGATGCCCGCGCTGCGCCTGCCGCTGGGCGAGCATGACGAGGGCACCGTCGTCACCGCCGACGTCACCCCCTACAAGGCCCGCAAGGTCGCCATCCTCAACGGCGCCCACACCGGCCTGTGCGCGCTGGCCCTGCTGGCGGGCGTGGAGACGGTGGGCGAGGCGGTGAGCGATCCCGCCGGGGCGCGCTTCCTCGACCGGCTGCTCAACGAGGAGGTGATCCCCTTCCTCACCCTGCCGAAGCCGGAGCTGGAGGACTTCGCGGCCGCCGTGCTGCGCCGCTTCCGCAACCCCTACATCCGGCACCTGTGGTACGACATCAGCCTGAACGGCCTCGTCAAGTACCAGACCCGCAACCTCGACCGGCTGCTCGCCTACCGGGAGCGGTTCGGCGCGCCGGCGCCGCTGATGAGCCTGTCGCTGGCCGCTTGGCTGGCCTTCTATCTCGGCCGCTTCCCCGGCGCGGACAAGCTGCCGCCGCGCGACTCCGCCGAGATCATCGAGCGCGTCCGCGCGATCGGCGCCCTGGACGACGGCACCCCGGCGGGGCTGGAGGCGATGGGCGCCGCCTATCTGGGCGAGACGGCCTTCTGGGGCCGCAGCATCGACGAGCGCTCGCTGCGCGCCCAGGTGATCGAGGACATCCGCTTCCTGACGGATGAGCCCTTCACCTTTGCCCGCCTCGCCGCAAGGCTGGAGGGCTGACACCAAAAAGGCCCCTTCCGCCGATGCGGAAGGGGCCTTTTTTCTTTGCCAAGAGCTTGGTCCCGGTCCGGCTTCAATCCGGCGGGATGCCCAGCCGCAGCAGCATCTCCACGAGGCCGCTTTCCCCCACGGCCAGAGCGGCCTGGGATGGGGTCAGCCAGCGGCGCTCGCGCTGGCCCTTCTCGGGCCACTCGTCCAGCACCTCGTCGACTTCCAGCAGGAAGACGGTCACCGCGCACAGGACCGACTTGTTGACGCTGAGCCGCTTCATGTAGCGGAAATTGCCGAAGGGCCGGTGATCGACGGTGCCCCGCACCCCGGCTTCCTCATAGGCCTCCCGCGCCGCCATGGCGCAGGGTTTGACCCCTTCCTCCGCCCACCCCTTGGGGATGATCCACCGCTTGGTTTCCCGCGACGTGACCAGCAGGATTTCCGGCCGGCCGTTGCGCAGGCGGAAAGGAAGGGCGGCGTATTGGGTGGCGGGAGTGCGGCTGCTCATCATGTCCAAGTGGGAAGGCCGGACCCGCGATCCAACTCGGCTGAACGGGATGGCGGGCGATCATTCATAGGACGATGGGCGGTACTGCTCCGTGCCGCCCACCGGCACCATGATCATCCCCTATTAACGTTACTCAGTGGCAAATTCTTCCGTCAGACGGTCAACAATTTCGCCTACGCCAAACCGGATAGGATCACTGGCCGGAAGACCATGGGCCTTGGCCGCCGCCTCCAGGCAGGCGCGCGCCTCGTCCTCGCCGTAGGCCTTGGTGTTGATGGCGATTCCGACCGGACGGATGGCCGGGTTGGTCAGCCGTCCGCAACGGATCGTCAGGTCGATGACCTCCTGGATCGACGGCAGCGGGTGCTGCACGCCGCGCATGGTGCTGCGGGTCGGCTCGTGGCAGACGACGAAGGCGTCTGGCTGGGCGCCGTGCAGCAGCCCCAGCGACACGCCCGCGAAGGACGGGTGGTAGAGCGAGCCCTGCCCCTCGATCAGGTCCCAGTGGGCGGGATCGGCCGCCGGGGCGATCCACTCCACCGCGCCGGAGATGAAGTCCGCCACCACCGCGTCGATGGCGACCCCGCGTCCGGAGATGAAGACTCCGGTCTGGCCGGTGGCGCGGAAATCCGCGTCCAGGCCGCGGGCGCGCATCTCCTTCTCCAGCGCCAGCGCCGTGTACTTCTTGCCGACGGAGCAGTCGGTACCGACGGTCAGCAGCCGCCGGCCCGGTCGCCTGGTGCCCTTGCCGGTCGCGAAGCGCTGGTCGGAATGGCGCACGTTGAAGAGCTGGCGGCCGTGACGCGCCGCCGCCTCGGCGATGGCCGGGATGCTCTCCAGCCGGGTGTGCAGGCCGCTCGCCACGTCCATGCCGGCCTCGATGGCCTGGACGATGACGCTCGTCCAGTGCTCCGGCAGGACGCCGCCGGCGTTGACCACGCCGACCACCAGCGTGCGGGCGCCCTGCCCCGCCGCCTCGGCGATGGTCATGTCGGGGATGCCGAGGTCGGCTTGGCAGCCCTCCAGCCGGATCTGGCCGAGGCACCAGTCGCGCCGCCAGTCCACGATGCCCTGCGCCGTCTTGGCGCCGAGCTGGTCCTGCACGTCGCCGAGGAACATCAGGTAGGGATGGGGAATGTTCATGGTCGGGTCCTCTCGAAGAGACCGGTTGTTCTTGTCAGGCGGCTTCGGGCGTCAGGCGGCGGGCGGACATCTGTCGGAGCAGGACGGGCACGATCAGCGCCAGACCCAGCAGCGACGAGTACAGCTCCGGCGTCACCAGCAGGATGGCGGCGATGCCGAGCATCACCCGCTCCCACCCCCGCATGGTGGTCAGCAGCCAGCCGGTCAGGGTGGCGCCCAGGCAGACGATGCCGACGATGCAGCCGAGGAAGGCGATGAAGAAGTCCGGCCAGTTGAAGCCCGGCGCCACCAGCAGCAGCGACGGCGAGAAGACGAAGACGAAGGGCACCAGCGCCTTCGCCAGCCCCAGCCGGAAGGCGGTGTTGCCGGTCTTGAAGGGGTCGGCCCCCGCCATGCCCGCCGCGGCGTAGGCAGCCAGCGCCACCGGCGGCGTGATGTCGGCCAGCACGCCGTAATAGAAGACGAAGAAGTGCGCCACGATCGGCGCCACGCCCAGCAGACCCAGCGCCGGGGCGGCGATGGTCGCCATGATGATGTAGTTGGCCGTCGTCGGGATGCCGCAGCCCATCAGGATGCAGACGATGCCGGTCATGATCAGGGTGAACAGCAGCGTCAGCCCCTTGGCGTCGGCCAGCCAGCCCGGCAGGAAGGCCCCCGCCCAGGCCGCCATGTCACCGGCGGTCGAGGTGACGATGTAGGAGATCTTGAAGCCCACGCCGGTCAGCGTGACCACGCCGACGATGATGCCCACCGTGGCGGCGGCGGCGCCGACCGCCAGCGCGTATTTGGCGCCGTCGCGCAGGCCGTCGAGCACCTCCCAGATGGTCATGCGCTTGCGCGGGTTCAGCAGGCCGACCGCGATGCACAGGGTGATGCCCCAGAAGGCCGCCATGTAGGGCGTGTAGCCGGCGATCAGGATGCCGATCAGCACCACCAGCGGGATGACCGTCGGCCAGTCGCGGCGGAAGGCCTCCTTCAGATCCGGCATCTCGTCCGGGCGCAGGCCGCGCAGGCCGTTGCGCTTGGCCTCGAAATGCACCTGCACCAGAACGCCGAAGAAATGCATGAAGGCCGGGACGATGGCCGCCATGATGATGGTCGTGTAGGGCAGTCCCAGGAACTCGATCATCAGGAAGGCGGCGGCACCCATGATCGGCGGGGTGATCTGCCCGCCGGTCGAGGCCGTCGATTCCACGGCGGCGGCGAAATGCGGCTTGTAGCCCAGCCGCTTCATCGCCGGGATGGTCAGCGAGCCCACCGTCACCGTGTTGGCGACCGAGGAGCCGGAGATCATGCCGAACAGCGCCGACCCGAAGATGGCGACCTTGGCGGGACCGCCCGCGTAGCGCCCGGCCACCCAGGCGGCGCAGTCGAGGAAGAGCTGCCCCAGACCGATGCGCGTGGCGAAGACGCCGAACAGCACGAAATGGAAGACGTAGGTCGCCACCACGCCGAGCGCGATGCCGTAGACGCCCTGCGTCGTCAGGTACAGATGGTCGACGAGCTGGGAGATCGTGGCGCCGGGATGCTTCAGCAGCCCCGGCATCTGCGGCCCCCAGATCGCGTAGCTCATGAAGATCAGCGAAATGATCGGCAGCGGCCAGCCGACCGACCGGCGGGTCGCCTCCAGCAGCACGATGATCAGGATGGAGCCGAGGATCACGTCGGTGGTGGTCGGGTTGCCGACGCGGAAGGCCAGATCGTCGAGCGGGATCAGCGGGACGTGCATCACCGCGACCACCGCGCCGATGGCCAGCGCCCAGTCCTGGAGGCCGATGCCCAGCGGGCGCAGCAGCGTGCCCATCATCGGCTCGCCGTAGCCGCGCTTGGTGAAGGGGAAGACCAGGAAGACGAGGCCCAGCACGAAGGACAGATGGATGCCGCGATGCTCCATCTCCGGCAGCAGGCCGAAACCGGCGGTGTAATAGTGGAACAGCGACAGAATGATCAGCAGGCCGCCGACCAGCTTTCCCGCCAGCGGCGACAGCGGCCGGAAGCGGATCTCGGAGTCGAACTTCTCCTCCAACTCCCGCGCCTTGGCCTCGTCGAGTTCCATGGACGCGGAATCCAGCCGGATGTTGGATGGCGGATCGCGATGGGTATCGGTCATGGATGCTCCAGAATATGTCGGGCGGGGCTGGCGCATGGTCAAAATCCCCTCGCCCCTCTGGGGAGAGGGTTAGGGTGAGGGGGTTGCGCGTGTCGGAAAGTTCAGCAAAAGCGCATCCCCCTCGCCGGCTCTCAGCGGATGCCGTAAACATCCGCTGAGAGCCGTCGGCGCTGGCCTTCGGCCAGCGCGAAAGGCCCTTCGGGGCGCCCTCTCCCCTGAAAGAAGAGGGCTTAAGACAGTAGTATCGACGCGCCTTACTTCAGGACGCCCTGTTCCTTGTAGAACTTCTCCGCACCCGGATGCAGCGGGATGCCCAGGCCGTTGGTCGCCGTCTGCAACGTCACGAGCTTGCCCTTGGCATGGCCGGCCTCGAGCGCGGCGCGGCTCTTCTCGTTGTAGAGCGTCTTGACGATGTTGTAGACGAGGTCGTCCGGCTGCTTGGCGCTGGTCAGCCACTGGGCGTTGACGGAGATGGTCGGCGTCTCCGGAACGTCCTTGTAGGTGTTGGCCGGAACCGTGTCCTTGGCGAAGAACTGGTACTCGGCCAGCATCTTGTCGATCTCCGGACCGGTGATCGGAACCAGCGAGATGCCCGAGGAGGTCGCCAGTTCGGAGATGGCGCCGGTCGGGTACCCGCCGACGAAGAAGTAGGCGTCCAGCGCGCCGTCGCGCAGGCGGTCGCCCGCCGGACCCGGCTTCAGATACTCCGCCTTCACGTCCTTCTCGGTCAGGCCGAAGGCGCCCAGCACGATGCGCGAGTCGACCAGCGTGCCGGAACCCGGCTCGTCCAGCGACACCCGCTTGCCCTTCAGGTCGGCGACCGACTTGATGTTGGCGTCCTTGCGGGCGACCAGATGGATGGTCTCCGGGTAGAGCGTGGCGATGACGCGCAGGTCCTCCACCTTGCCCTTGCCCTCGAACAGGCCGGTGCCGGTGTGGGCCCAATAGGCGACATCCGACTGCGAGAAGCCCGACTCGGACGAACCACCCTTGATGGCGTT
Organism: Azospirillum sp. TSH58; assembly: GCF_003119115.1. Lineage (NCBI taxonomy): Bacteria > Pseudomonadati > Pseudomonadota > Alphaproteobacteria > Rhodospirillales > Azospirillaceae > Azospirillum > Azospirillum sp. TSH58. The sequence continues at coordinate 1,416,182 of NZ_CP022367.1, read as the reverse complement.
GATGTTGGCGACGGAACCGTTGGAGGCCACGGCGGTCGCCACCAGAGCGGGCACGCCGCCGTTGGCGCCGGAGATGACGTTGGCGATCAGACCGCCCACCGGATAGTAGGTGCCGGCGGTGCCGCCCGTGCCGATGCGGAAGAAGGCCTGGGTCTGCGCCACGGCGACGGTGGCGCCGATGGCGACCGCGCCCGCCACGGCGGCGAAGGCCAGACGGCGGGTCTTGGACATGAACTTCACGACAACCTCCCAATTATTTCGCGTCGTAACGAAATGATGCCTTTGGGTAGGAGGCTTGTCGATACGAATGGGTGTCCCGTCCGAACATACGGCCCATTCCGGAAGCGGGCGGGCCGTATGTTCGGACGAAACGGGTCAGTCTTCCAGCAGCGCCGCCGCGTGGTGGCGCAGATGGTCGTCGATGAAGCTGGCGATGAAGAAATAGCTGTGGTCGTAGCCCGGCTGCATCCGCAGGGTCAGCGGGTGGCCAGCCGCCTCCGCCGCCCGTTGCAGGTTCTCCGGCTTCAGCTGCTTCTCCAGGAAGCTGTCGGCGTCGCCCTGGTCCACCAGGATCGGCAGCTTCTCGGTGGCGCGGCCCAGCAGGGCGCAGCTGTCCCAGTCCAGCCACGCCGCGTAGTCGGTGCCGAAGAAGCGCTCGAACGCCTTCTCGCCCCAGGGCACGCTGGCCGGGTTCCCGATCGGCGCGAAGGCCGACACGGCGCGGTAGCGGCCCGGATTGCGCAGCGCGCAGACCAGCGCGCCGTGCCCGCCCATGGAGTGGCCGGAGATGGAGCGCCGGTCGGTCACCGGCAATTCCGCCTCGACCAGCTCCGGCAGTTCCCGCACCACATAGTCGTGCATGCGGTAGTGCTTCGCCCACGGCTCCCGCGTCGCGTTGACGTAGAAGCCGGCGCCCAGCCCGAAGTCCCAGGCGCCGTCCGGGTCACCGGGCACGTCGGGGCCGCGCGGGCTGGTGTCCGGCGCGACGATGGCGATGCCGAGTTCCGCCGCCATCCGCATGGCGCCGGCCTTCTGCATGAAGTTCTCGTCCGTGCAGGTCAGGCCGGACAGCCAGTAGAACACCGGCACCCTACCCGCCTCGGCCTGCGGCGGCAGATAGACGGCGAAGACCATGTCGCAGTCCAGCACCGCGGAGCGGTGCCGGAAGCGCTTGTGCCAGCCGCCGAAGCAGCGGTTCGCCGCGATCTGGGTCAGTTGCGAATCCATCCGGTCCTCACGGGTTGTAGAGGATGACGGAGCGGATGCTCTTGCCCTCGTGCATCAGGTCGAAGGCCTTGTTGATGTCCTCCAACCCCATGGTGTGGGTGATGAAGGTGTCCAGCTCGAACTCGCCCTTCAGGTAGCGCTCCACGTAATCCGGCAGCTCCGACCGGCCGCGGACGCCGCCGAAGGCGGAGCCGCGCCAGACGCGCCCGGTGACGAGCTGGAACGGGCGGGTGCTGATCTCCTCCCCCGCCCCGGCGACGCCGATGATGACCGACTCGCCCCAGCCCTTGTGGCAGCATTCCAGAGCGGCGCGCATCACCTTCACGTTGCCGATGCACTCGAAGCTGTAATCGACGCCGCCGTCGGTCATCTCGACCAGCACCTCCTGAATGGGGCGGTCGTAGTCCTGCGGGTTCACCACGTCGGTGGCGCCGAGCTGCTTGGCGATCTCGAACTTGTCGGGGTTGATGTCGATGCCGATGATGCGCGACGCCTTGGCCATGACCGCGCCGATGATCGCCGACAGGCCGATGCCGCCCAGGCCGAAGATGGCGACCGTCGAGCCCGGCTCGACCTTCGCGGTGTTGCGCACAGCACCCATGCCGGTGGTCACGCCGCAGCCGAGCAGGCAGACCTTCTCCAGCGGGGCCGCCTTGTTGATCTTGGCGACGGCGATCTCCGGCAGCACCGTGTATTCGGAGAAGGTGGAGGTGCCCATGTAGTGGAACACCGGCTGGCCCTTCGCCGTGAAGCGGGTGGTGCCGTCCGGCATCAGCCCCTTGCCCTGGGTGGCGCGGATCGCCTGGCAGAGGTTGGTCTTGCCGGACAGGCAGAATTTGCACTTGCCGCATTCCGGCGTGTAGAGCGGGATCACATGGTCGCCGACCTGGACGGAGGTGACGCCCGGCCCGACCTCCTCGACGATGCCGGCGCCCTCATGGCCCAGGATCGCCGGAAACACGCCTTCCGAATCCATGCCGGACAGGGTGTAGGCGTCGGTGTGGCAGACGCCGGTGGCGACGATGCGCACCAGAACCTCGCCCTGCTTGGGCGCCGCGACCTCGACCTCTTCGATCTCCAGGGGGCGCTTCGCTTCCCAGGCCACCGCCGCGCGTGACTTCACCATCCCACCGTCTCCATGCGTTCGCGTTTCTTTGATGATCGACGTTAGCATTCCGCGCGCGTTGACAACGCTGCAATGTTGGAGAGGATTGTTGCCGTATGGGGATAATCGGCGTGGAATTGGGAGTTTGACGGGTGAGCCGCTGGGATGGCATCGACGAATTCGTGGCGGTGGCCGAGTGCGGCGGCTTCTCCCGCGCGGCGGAGCGGCTGCGCATCTCCTCCTCGCAGGTCAGCCGGCAGGTGGCGCGGCTGGAGGACCGGCTGCAGGCCCGCCTGTTCTACCGCACCACCCGCAGCGTGACGCTGACCGAGGCGGGCCGCTCCCTGCTCGCCCACTGCCGCCGCCTGATCGAGGAGCGGGACGAGGCGCTGCTCGCCGTCAGCGACCTCCAGGCGGAACCGAAGGGCCTGCTGCGGCTGACCTGCGCGGTGGCCTACGGCGAGCGGTTCGTGGTTCCGCTGGTCAACGATTTCCTGGAGCGCCACCCCCAGCTCCGCGTCGAGATCGAGCTGACGAACCGCCGGCTGGATCTGGTGCACGAGGGGGTGGATCTGGCGGTGCGGCTGGGGCGGCTGATGGATTCCAGCCTCGTCGCCACGCGGATCGCGCCGCGGGTCATGCATCTGTGCGCCGCCCCGTCCTATCTGGAGCGGCGAGGGACGCCGCGCCGGCTGGCCGACCTTGCCGAGCACGATTGCCTGACCGGCACCGCGGACGGCTGGACCTTCGACGCGGGATCGCTGGAGGATGGAGGCCCGGAGTGGCTGTTCCGGCCGCAGGGGCGCTGGCGCTGCAACAGCGGCACGGCGGTGCTGGACGCGGCGCTGCGCGGCTTCGGGCTGTGCCAGTTGCCCGACTACTATGTGGTGGAGCACCTGACGGCGGGCCGGCTGGTTTCTCTTCTGGAAGCCCACCGCCCGCCCAACACCGCCGTCTGGGCCGTCTACCCGCCGCAGCGCCACCTGTCGCCCAAGGTGCGGCTGCTGATCCAGCATCTGAAGGAAGGGCTGGCCCGGAGGCCAGAGTACCGCTGAGGTTTGGCGCCACCTGCCCCGCCCGCGCTCCGACGAAGGACGAACCGCATCTTTTTAGAGAGTTTTCATCGTTTTTTATCCTGATGCGGCAAGCTGCCACATCAAATGCAACGTGGAGAAGTGATCACCGTCACAGGCTTCCGCCTTTCGTTGTTGCTAATTTTTATGTTGCGGCCGCAAGACGCGAAAACACAGCGGCACTCAATCGGGAGTCAGAAAATGGCGATCATTTCAGGAACATTGGAAGCCGATTATTTGGAGGGAACACTGGACAATGATTTGATCAGCGGAGAAGAAGGCGGCGACGTGCTGATCGGAGGTGATGGTGAGGACGGAATCTATGGTGGCGAAGGGAGCGACACACTAACCGGTGACAATGGTGCCGACTTTCTCAGAGGCGACCAAGGGAACGACGTTCTGAATGGGGGAAGTGGCGACGACACCCTGTTTGGCGGAGAAGGCAATGACATTCTGGACGGGGGCGATGGCGATGACAATCTGATTGGTGAAGAAGGTAACGATACGCTTTTCGGCGGCGCCGGCGCGGATTTTATACATGGCGGGGAAGGAGACGACACACTCTACGTTGATAGCTTTGATTATTTCTTTGACGGAGGCGACGGGCACGACACCGTGATCGTATTGGGAAATGAAGGGATTACACTCAACCTTCACCTCGCGAATTTCGAAGTCGCCTATGGCAGCGGCGGCAATGACTCGATCAACGCCGACTATGGATCGGAAAATGTCGTCATTAACGGAGGGGGCGGCAACGACACGATTTGCGGCGGCTCTGCAAACGACACCTTGTCCGGCGACGACGGAGACGATCACCTGCAGGGCGGCTCCGGCGACGACTCGCTTTCCGGTGGAGCTGGAAACGACACGTTGCAGGCCGACGCGGGCGACGACTGGCTTGCTGGTGGAGAGGGGGACGATCTCCTGGAAGGTGGCATGGGCAACGACACCCTGATCGGTGGGGAGGGGGCCGACACGCTCTTGGGTGAAATGGGCGATGACTGTTTCTACATCAGCGGAAACGCGGCTGTCGTCATCGGCGGATCGGGGTTCGACACCGTCGTTATTCAACAAGACGACCCACGATACATCGACCTCGGCGCGTGGCAGGTTGAGCGCGTCTATGGCGGTGGTGGCGACGACGTGCTCGATGCCCACAATGTCTATAGCGCGACCGAAATCAACGGCGGCGCCGGGAATGACACGTTCGTGGGCGGGTTTGGAAGCGATGCGCTTGATGGTGGGGCCGGCATCGACACTGTGAGTTACAGCAGCAATCCGATGTGGTCGGGAGTGACCGTGAACCTTGCCACCGGAACCGGAAGCGGAGGTTATGCCGATGGCGATACATTCAACGATATTGAGAACGTCATCGGAAGTAATCAAAGTGACACTCTGATTGGCAACGCCGCAGCGAACCGACTGAGCGGTGGGGACGAGACCGACTTTCTGTATGGTGGAGATGGTGACGACACTCTCATCGGGGGGCTGAACCCCGATCGGCTGAATGGCGGCGCTGGCGCCGACGCTTTCCGCCTGAGCATCGACCCCTGGTCAGGCGACACCATCGAGGATTTCCAGAGTGGAGAGGATCGCATCGAACTGGAAGCATCGACCTTTGGTCTTCCGGTTGGCACGCTGGATGCGAACATGTTCGCGCTGGACATGCCGGCCGATGCCGACGACCGCCTCATTTTCGATACGATGTTCCGTACCCTGTATTACGACGCTGACGGCATCGGCTCGGGCGCAGCGATCCAGATCGCCCGGTTCTATATGGATACGCTGTCAGCCTCGGACATCGTAATCGTACCCTACGGCTCATAGCGTTTCCGGCCTGTGAAACCGATGAGCCGCCCCTTCGGTGGCTCACCGGCTTCTTTATTCACACTCCGCTCAGCAGGCGGTCGGACGTGGCGTGCGCTCGACCTCCAGGCCGAAGAACGGGCGCAGGGCGGTGCCCAGGTAATTGCCGGCCAGCGCCGCCACGATCCACACCCAGCCGTGCAGGCTGCCCGACGCGATCCCGCTGAAATAGGCACCGATGTTGCAGCCGTAGGCGAGGCGCGAGCCGTAGCCGAGCAGAAGCCCGCCGACCACCGCCGCCACCAGCGACCGCAGCGGCAGCTTCCACACCGGGGCGAACTTGCCGGCCAGCCCGGCGGCGAGCAGCGCGCCCAGGATGATGCCGAAATCCATCACCGAGGTGACGTCGGCCAGCACGTTGTCCTGCAACGCCCTGGCTTGGGCCGGGGCTTGCCAGAAGGGCCAGGAGGCGACGTCCACGCCCAGCGCGGCCAGCCCCTTGCTGCCCCACAGCGCGAAGGCCGAGGTGATGCCCCACGGGCGCCCGGCCAGCGCCAGCGTCGCGAAGTTCAGCACCGCCAGCGCCACCGCGCCCCAGACCAGCGGCCAGGGTCCGCGCAGGAAGCGCCGCAGCCCCTCCGTCTTCGCCGGGGCGCCCTCGATCAGGCGGCCGTGGCGCCGCTTCTCCAGCGCGAGGGTGCCGGCATAGACGGCGGCGAAAATGGCGAGGTTGACCGCCAGCGCCACCGGCCAGCCCCAGGCTGCGACCACCGACACCGGAGCGGCCGTCCATTGCCCCTGCCACCAGGGCAGGTGATAGGCGCCCAGCACCGAGCCGACGATGAAGAAGGCCAGCGTCACGACCATCCGCGTGTTGCCGCCGCCCACCGTGAACAGCGTGCCCGAGGCGCAGCCGCCGCCCAGCTGCATGCCGATGCCGAACAGGAAGGCGCCGGCCACCACCGACAGGCCGACCGGCGACACCAGCCCCTTCACCGGCGTGCCGAACAGCGTCCCCGCCGCCAGAACCGGGAAGAACAGCGCGCAGGCCACGGCGAGCATGATCATCTGCGCCCGCAGCCCCGCCCCGCGCCGGTCCGCGATGAAGACGCGGAAGGCGGAGGTGAAGCCGAACAGCGCGTGGTACAGCACGAGGCCCATGGCGCCGCCCACCAGATAGAGAGCCGCCTGCCGCCCCGACACGGCGTCGCCGATCCACAGGCCGCCGCCCACCAGGGCGAGCAGCGCCACGGTGACCACCCGCCAATCGATGCCCGGCAGAAGCGTGGCCGAACCCGCCGCCCGGCCCAGAGTCGTGTCCGTCATCCCGACACTCCAAAACAACAAAAATGAAACGTTGATAAAGGCGATTGCCTGATTGGTTTCAGTAGATAATGGGAGGCTTTCCACAGGAAAGTCCGTTCTGCGCATCCCTGGCCTGCGCGGAGTTGATCCGTCAGCCATCAGGAAACAGGCGCCGCGCCAGCCGGCCGAGCGTCAGGCTCTGCACGATGATGGTGAAGGCGACGACGGCGTAGCAGGCGACCAGCAACAGGTCGCGGTGCGGGTTGTCGGGGAGCGACAGGACCAGCGCCACGGCGATGCCGCCGCGCACCCCGCCCCAGGTCAGCACGGCGGTCGCCGCCGCCTTGCGCTGGCTGCGCAGATGGACGGCGACCACGGGCAGGATGCTGGCCAGCCGGGCCACCAGCGCCAGCAGAGGCGCCATGACCGCCGCGGCCATCACCGGCGCCTGCCAGGACAGCACCACCGCCGCCTCCAGTCCGACCAGCATGAACAGCACGGCGTTCAGGATCGCGTCCACCATCGACCAGAAGGCCTTCAGGATGAAGCCCGACCGCTCCGACGAGACATGGTGCTTCGCCGTGTTGCCGATCAGCAGCCCCGCCATCACCACCGCGATGGGTCCGGACAGGCCGAGCCGCTGGGCGAGGCTGTAGGTCGCCGCCGCCAGGGCGAGGGAGATGGCCAGCTCCACCGCCGGATCGTCCGCCCGGCTTTTCGCCCAGAAGGCCAGGGAGCCGGTCGCCAGCCCGAGCAGGCCGCCGCCGCCCGCCTCCCTTACGATGTCCCAGGCGACGCCCAGAACCGTCACATCGGTGTCGGTCCCGGTGGCCAGCCCGAGCAGAAGGACGAACAGCACCACCCCCATGCCGTCGTTGAACAGGCTCTCCCCGGCGATGGCGGTGCGCAGCCCTTCCGGCAGCGGCGCCTTGCGCAGCACGGCCAGCACCGCCACCGGGTCGGTCGGCGCCAGCGCCGCCCCCAGCACCAGACACCACAGCAGCGGCACCGGCTGGCCCATGGCGTCGAAGACCATCCACATGCCGGTGCCCATGACGGCGGTCGAGATCACGACACCGAGCGTCGCCAGCAGCGCCACCGCCCAGCGGCGCCGCCACAGCGTGCCGCTGTCCTGCTCCACCGCCCCGGCGAACAGCAGGAAGGCCAGGACACCCTCCAGCAGCGCTTCGGGCAGGTGGGTGCTGGTCACCAGACGGTCCTCCCAGACGCGGATGTCGATGGCCGGGACCAGGGTCCCGACCACCGCGGTCGCGAAGGCGAAGCCGAAGGCCAGAAGGAACACCCCCGCCGTCGCCGGCAGGCCGAGCAGGCCGCGGCTGGCGAAGCTGAACAGCGCCGCCAGCGTCAGCAGGATGGACAGCAGCTCGAACGTGCCCATGAACCTCCGTCGGCAAGGGGACAAGCCATGCCAACAGGGCGTCCGCCGCGATCCTCTCGCGCTCAGTCCTCCGGAGCGTCCAGACCTTCCAGGATTGCCGGGGCGAAGGCGGCCCGCCAGTCCTCCCGGTATCGGATGTCGCCGAAGGCGGGCAGCACCAGCTCCGCCCCCGTCGCGGCCACCAGCGCCGTCAACTGGCGCAGCGTGGGGTGGACGTTCCAGCGCAGGTATCGCGCGCGCCCCGCATCGACCAGGGTGCGCGACGGCGTGCCCGCGGCAAGGTAGCCGGTGAAGACGATGTCCGGCCCATCCACGCCCGCCCAGCGCTCCACCAGTTCGGCGGCGGTGCCGCTGGTGGCGTTGGGACCGGCGGCGAAGGTCGCGTCGCGCGGGTCGCCCGGCGCCTTGGCGCGGTCGAGCAGCCGGCGCAAACGCTCCTCCGCGCCGGGACGCAGGGCGGTGTCGGCCTCGGCCAGCAGATGGGCGATGGCGGCGCGGTGGGCGTCGTCGATGGCCGGGACGACGCCATGGTCCATCGCCCACAGGGCCATTTCCGGCCCGCGCCCGTCCGCCGCCACCGGGAACAGCGCGCCGCCCGCGTGCAGGAAGGGCTCCAGCGCGGCCAGCCGCTCCGCCTGCGGGGTGTCGTCCAGCCCGTAGGAGGCGTCGAGGATCACCCGCCGCGCCGGCGGCGGCGGGTCGAAGGGGAACAGGGCCGATTCGTCGGAATGGTCGCCCATGTAGAGCAGCCCGCCGTCCTGCGTGCCCAGGTGGATCCACACCCCGCCCGGCGCGTGGCCGGACCGCCCGGTGGTCACCGGCACGCCCTGGATCTCCACCGTCCCGCGGACCGGCAAGGGATGCGCCGCGACGGTGGGCGGCAGGAATCGGGCGGCGAGCGGCGTGGCGTAGACCGGCGGGCTGCCGACCCGGTGGCGCAGGCCGAGGGCGCCGGCATGGTCGCCGTGGGTGTGGGTGATCAGGATGGCGTCCACCCGCCCCGCCCCGCTCAACGGCGGCAGGCGCCCGGCGTCAGGCCCCTCGCCGAGGTCGAGCAGCAGCCGCGCCCCACCGACCATCGCCAGGAAGCAGGCCGGTCCCTTGTTGCCCAGACCCGACAGGGCGCGCAGCCGGACCTTGACCCCGCGCCCCGTCATCGCCCCCGTCATAGCAGCGTCACTTGACATCACGCCCCCGTTCCGCACTGTGCCTATCCCTCGCTGCCTTCCTGAATAGCGCGACTTCCGGTGCCATGACCATCCAGACTCCCGCACTTCTGCCCGCATTGTTGATAGACGACGCCTCCCGCCACTATGCCGGGACGCCCGCCCCCGCGGTGGACGGCGTGACCATCGACGTGGCGGCGGGGGAGTTCCTCGCCCTGCTCGGCCCGTCGGGTTGCGGGAAAAGCACGCTGCTGCGCATGGTCGCCGGGTTCGAGCGGCTGGACGGCGGGCGCATCACGGTCGGCGGGCGCACCCTGTCCGGCCCCGGCGCCCATGTCCCGCCGGAGGAGCGGCGGATCGGCCTCGTCTTCCAGTCCTACGCGCTGTGGCCGCACATGACGGTGGCCGGCAACGTCGCCTACCCGCTAAAGACCGCCCGCGTTCCCCGCGCGGAGCGGGAGCAGCGGGTGCGCGCCGCCTTGGATACCGTAGGCCTGTCAGGCTTCGACGCGCGCCACCCCGCCGAGCTGTCGGGCGGCCAGCGCCAGCGCGTGGCTCTGGCCCGCTGCCTCGTGATGAGCCCGGAGCTGGTGCTGCTGGACGAGCCGCTCGCCAACCTCGACGTGCATCTGCGCGCGGCGATGGAGGAGGAGTTCGCCGACTTCCACGCCAAGACCGGCGCCACCATGGTCTACGTCACCCACGATCAGGCCGAGGCGATGGCGCTCGCGACGCGCATCGCCGTGCTCGACCGCGGGCGGCTGGCCCAGGTGGCGGCGCCCCGCACGCTCTACCGGGAACCGGCGACGCGCATGGTCGCCGGCTTCGTCGGCCAGGGCGCGGTGGTGGACGGCGTGGTGACGGGTCCGGTCGCGGACGGCCGCGCGCGGGTGCGCCTGTTCGGGGCGGAGGCGCTGGTCCGCTGCCGCCCCGGCCAGCCGGAGGGGCCGGCGCTGGTCTGCCTGCGGCCCGAGGATCTGGAGCCGGCGGCGGACGGCCCCATCGCCGCGACGGTGGTGCGCGCCGCCTACAAGGGCGGCTTCGTGCTGGTCGAGGCCGAACCGCAGGCCGCGCCGGGTGTCCGCCTGCTGCTGCGGGTGTCCGGCGACGCCCAGGTGGCGCCGGGCGAGGCGGTTCCCCTCGCGGTCCGCGACGGGTGGGTGGTGCCGGAAGGGGTGTGATCACCCCCGCCAGGGAATGATCCCCGCCGGCAACCGCCGCCCCAGCCAGCCGACCGCCAGCAGCACCGCCACCACCACCGCGATGGTCACCACGCTCAGCGCGGCGGCGAGCGTCGGGCTGCCGCCCTCCTCCAGCGCGTAGACGACGACGCCCAGGGTCTCCCGTCCCTGCGACCACAGCAGGATCGACACGGTCAGCTCGTTGAAGGCCGTCAGGAACACCAGCACCCCGCCCGCCGCCGCCGCGGGCGCCACCAGCGGGGCGACGATGGTGCGCAGGCGGCGCAGCGGCCCGGCGCCGCAGGCGCGCGCCGCCTCCTCCATCGCCGGGTCCAGCGCGGCGCAGGCGGCCTGGGCCGGGCGCAGGGCCAGCGACAGGAAGCGCGCCAGATAGGCCGCCAGGATGATCCCCAGCGTGCCGTAGAGGCCGACGCCCAGCAGCGGCAGCGGCTTCAGGAAGACCAGGATGCAGCCGATGGCCAGCACCACGCCGGGTACCGCGTGCGGCAACTCGATCAGCACGCCGACGGCGCGGACCAGCCGCCCGCCCTTGCCCGGACCGGCCATGGCGTGGGCCAGCGGGATCGCCAGCAGGGTCAGCAGCAGCGCCGCCATCCCCGACAGGCCGAAGGAGTTGGTGAAGGCCCGCCCCACCTGATCCAGCCCCAGCACCGTCGCGTAATGCGCCAGCGTCGCCGTCTCCGGCCCCAGCGGCAGGCCGTAGACGCGGATCAGGCTGGTCGAGGCCAGCGCCGCCAGAGGCGCCGCCAGGATCAGCGCCACAACGGTCCAGCACAGGATTTCAAGCGGACGCCGCGCACGGCCCAGCCGCAGCACCGCCGCGGGCGCCGAACCGCCGATCACCCGCGCGTCCACCCGCGCCTGGAGCGCCATCTGCGCGGCGATGCCGACGCAGGCGA